>NZ_JBQKUP010000043.1:0-12494 GCF_052156535.1 Nitrospira sp. T9 | reverse complement strand
GTGAATCCTCCGGGGGTTACCCGGGGGACAATCACCTGAAGGCGGGTCGCCGTTCAAGTCGACACCATCCAAATTTGCCAAAACATGTAATTCATTCATGCGCTTAGGCCGAAAGGCGACTCAGTTAACCGGACAGTAGTGCCACCATACACTTTTTCTCTCTCACTTTTATTTAAAAATTGCTTCCGACTCCTTCCCCTCGTTTGCTGTATTGACGGTATCTGAAAAATAATCGTTATAGTTGGGAAAACTGGCAAACATATCATCATATGTCGGTTGAATGGAATATGTTTGTCTAATCCATTAATACAACAGTGAGAGGATATTCAAATGAATTTACGTGGCTTGTCATTCCTTCACATTTTTTACAGGAAAACCGCAATATCTCTGAAGTATTTGATCTTGAGTTGTGGGATTTTTCTTACCCTTCTTAGTTCATTGAGTCTGATAACATCAGCCTGGGCTGATGAACTAACTATCGAGTTTGGGGATTCCTGGGTGGAAGATGGCTACATTTTCCATGTTGATATTCAATTACCGCCCTACAATAATTATTGCACAACATCTGGGAGGGGATTCATCGGCTTTAACGTGTATTATGAAGACACGAGAAGCCTGGATGGAGAGTGGGCCTTTGGTATCGCTCCGTGGCCTGAAGGTTTTGCGTCTGAATCCAAAGTGGGATCACACATGACTGCGGTCGCTCCTCAAGTATATTGCACCAGTTTTTCCCCCTGCACAATTCAGAATGTTCAAATTGTAAAGGCTTGGTGCCCACCGCTAGGAGGAGAAAGTTTTTATGCACAATAAATCCGCATTCTCCTGTGTCTTCTCAGAACCACCAACCTAATTCTTAGACTTCATAAAAATTTTGAATGGATATAGAATAGAGGAAATTTTCTATTCCTCCCTAGAGCTGGGATAATAGATACCTCCATCCATTGAAAAAAATTAAAAAGAAAACCCAGTGCCGGGCAAGACTATCTTTCAGGGACTACAGGCAGAACCCTAGGATCCAGGATGGCTTTCACGTCCCGCAATTCCTTTTTCGCACGATCGACATAAAATTGGTTGGCTAGGCCTTGGTAGGTTTCAATAATCCGTCGATAAGTGCCCAGAGCTTTGTTGTACTGTTGGTTTTCAGAAAAATAACGGGCCAATGCTAACCAATTTTCCGCAGCTGTTTCTTTGGCCGTTTTAATAATTCTCCATTCCTGCGTTTTCTCACCCTGCCTCATCTGGCCTACACGACGGAGCAAGCGCTCTTCACTTCTTAGCGCAAGGACCTCAATCTGTTCATTTTCAAACATGGCCTGCTCAACCTGATGTGATTGTAAATGGCCATAGAACATTTCCACATGGCCTTTAATGATATCCGCCTGCTGCTGATACCTATCTCCCATGCATGCGCCTAGAGTGCCTACCATGAGTAGACCACAGAACATTTTCAAGTAGACACACTCCTCCATACGAAAAGCAGAACAGAAAATATGGTTGATCATGTTCCCCTCGCAAATACCCTAATGGTTAGTTTATTGTTTAAACGTTCCACAAACATCCTCGCCAAGAACTCGTCCGTGACAATCAGTAAATTCTCCTTTTGCGCATATCCCACAAGCCCTTCAAGGTTTTGCAGGGTACAAGCTTTGCCTAATAGATTGACATGATTATTGACGGCTAGGACCCTTAACTGATCGGCCAATTGTTCCTGGACAACGTCATGACAGATGCACCTCCCGCTCCTGCCCTTAAAGAAAAACCAGACACAACTCAATCCCTGACTACTGAGGTGTACTCAGGTGATGCCCGTAATACAGGTCAAATACACGAACCTCATGTCAAGATTTAATACGGACAACCCAGGCACATTTTAACGTTGCCATAGAACCTGCACTCACAGAAATCTCCTTTTTGTACCAGCCTTGTTATACATTTTTGTTACGAGTCCATAGACCAGCGCCTTCGGCAAGATTGCGAAGCCTAAAAAACGGGTATGGATATTGACTCCGGTATCGGTGGGCGTTTTTTTTTCCGCTCGCCTTACAATTTCTGGCATACCCGTATAACACATGCCCTGCGCCAAGCTGATTCACTTCGCACATTATCCTAACCCCCTTACCCGGTGATTTTCGTACCTAAATATTGACTCGACTTTATTATCATGTTGCATCTCCAGCTATTCCGGCTTGCTCCCAAAGTGCCCTTCACGTAGACTGCCCTCATTTGACTTCACATACACGACTAGAAACATGCTTCACACATTTTACCTTCCGTTCACAGCAGTTCGACTCCTACATTATCTTTTATTGACGGCCTTCCTTTCCATAGGGCTTCTCTTGGGATCTTCCTGTTTGGCAATCGGAGAGACCCTCCTACCTCCCGACGAAGTTGATGAGCATATCGCCCATATCGCCAGCTTGGCCAAACCCTCCCCACAAGTTCCCATTCCCGAAGGAGTATTTTTGATGGGAACCAATCGGCGAGACGATCTTCGACATAGCCTTGAAATGCACTATGACGACACGGAATTTCCTCAACGTCACATCTGGGTGGATAGATTTCTCATGGATCGCTATGAAGGGACCTTAAGCGAATATCTGGCATTTCTGCTCACAACCAACAGGCCGGTCTCTCATGAATTACGGGGCCTCATCTGGCATCTCATTAGTGTGCATTTCATTCCTGATGAGGCACTCGCTTCCTGGCCGGCCCTCTATATCACATGGGAGGAAGCCAAAGCATTTTGCAAACATCATGACAAACGACTGCCGTCGGAAGCTGAATGGGAGAAAGCGGCAAGAGGTGAATCTGCCCGCATCTTTCCGTGGGGGGAAATGGACCCGACAGCGGGCTTAGCCGTATTCGGACAATACCACGTCCATGAAATTCCTCTGGTTGCAACGGTGGATAGCTTCGAGGATGGACAAAGTATTTATAAAATATTGCATTTGGCTGGTAATATCGCGGAATGGGTTAATGATTGGCTGGGACCAGATTATTACCCCATCATGCCAGCAAGGAATCCGCCTGGGCCCAAATCAGGGCGTTATAAGGTTGTACGGGGCGGATCATGGAAAAGTCGGCCGGTCATGTTGCGGTCCGCGACTCGTGGGGGTGCCATTCCAGAAGAACGTTCCGCGAACATCGGCTTCCGCTGTGCTCAATCCTCCCCCTAACACAGTTAATCTCTCATTAACTTATCCGGAACTTGTCTTTACACCAGTGTTTCAACAGAATCAGGGCAGGGAGGCTAAAGCCTCTCTGCCCTGATATCAGATGTGCTGCGCTATTAATGTGTAGGAGTATGAGTCACGGTAAGATTAAAATGCGCGTCTGAATATCCCCGAACTTTTACATGGACCGCAGTCCCATTGGTTGGCACATCAAGGACGCACTTTTCTTCCGCACCCGAGAGATAAGGACGGCAATCATAGGCAGTCGTTGTGGGATCCTGATTGAACCGAACATAGAGATCGGGGTCACCGGGATTGGCTTCTCCATGCATAACCACTTCCACTAATGTTCCCGGAACCACCATAAAGGGGCCATAGGTTTTCTCTGCATTCTTGGCCACACTTTGTCCGACAAAATTTTCCGTTTTGGGTCCGCAGGCTATGGGTCCCGCCGGTTCCTCGGGTCCCTGACATATTGCGGTATCAATGGTGAATCCCTGCGCAGGGCCATACAAACACGCTGCCCCATTTTTATCGATATTGGTCAGGGTCAGGGTCCAATCTCCTTTACCGTTACATTGCGGATAATGCATAACCGAGAAGGCATCGTAACTGGTTAACGGCCGCCAATTACTATCTTCAAAACAGGTACCCGAATCCGGGCGGGTATGCTCATGCCGGAATCCAATCGTATGACCTAATTCATGTCGCAATATCCCTTGTAGCGACAGTTTGCCATTTGGATCCAGTTGAAAAGAACTGTTATCCACCAAAACATTTCGTGAGGACCGCTGTTCATTCGGGAAAAAGGCTCGAGCCAGATATTGGCCATTCACGTTGACCGGGCGTACATCAAAAACCACATTCGGATTAGACGCCGTGCAAGAATCATCCTCTCCCCCCACATAAATGAAATCCACAGCAGCCACCGCCTCCCATGCATTTCCGGCCGCCTCCATGTCGGACTTCATTTTTTCATAATTCGCACCAAATGTTTTACTAACGCAGTAGGTCAGTTGCCGTTTTTCTATAGAATTCCACACGGCGTCCTGACCATTGACTTGATGAACGGTTAATTTCGTTCGAACCCCCTCGCGAGAGTTGTTCGACTCCTTTATTCGAGTTTCAAAAAATTCCTGTAGAAGTTTTTCATTGAGAATGGGGGTATCACCGTTCACAATATATTTCCCACCTTCAAAGGGTTCCTTATACGTTTGGGCTTTAAACTCCTCAAAGGTTTTATTTTTCCACTCGTCTCGTTTCCGTTCTGCGTTATCCGACAAAATTTGCTTGCCCTGGTCCGGGGAATTTTTGGGCCCACTGTCAACAGCTGGAAGTGGAGTTGTATGGAGTTGGGAACAGGCAGCCAATCCGATGACCATTCCAACCACCGTCAATGTCTGATTGAGAAAAAATCGACAATTTTTCATAATTCCACTCCTTTGAAAGTAATGATGAACCTCCCTGCTGATCAACAAGAAAACCCGAGGAACCAATTGATGGCGTCTACCCCAAACAAGATTCATGGAGGATAGAAACTGATCATGGGGGACAGGGTTCAACTTTTACGTTGATCAAATCCACTCCCTCGCCGAGCTGTTGAACCTGCTCAATAATTGAATGAGCCGATTCCCCATCAGAAAATTCCGCGCAGAGCCTCGTCTCCCCTTCTATTCCAATACGTTGCTCAACCAATCGCCGGACCTCACCGCGTTCCTGGGCGGACTTGAGAAGAGTGCGAGAGTGAGCTAACACCTCGATGGCCTGATCAGGTACGCCCTTTCCACGAGAAAGAGCATAAACCGCAATACTTTGTGGTGCAGGAGCTAGGGTTTCCGGAGGCTTGGCCTCTGCACACCCCTTGCTGGCCCCCATCATCATGACCCCCATTACCAACAAAGTCAGGCCAAGTCGAAGAGACCCAATTAACCCGCTTTGCCTAAAAGGAAACAGTCGAGCATCTTCCAATGGTGTGTATGTCATAAGGTATTCCTTTCATAAAGCAAGACCTATTCCCATGATAATGTAGTATGACATACACGGGGGGTGAAGAAAAAACCCAGGGAATATCCAACGCGTATTCTTCTTTGTCGATTTTTCACCTTATCCTTTGCTATTCATAACATTCTCCTTTTTCGATACACATTGTATCTAAATGGATAAAATCCTTAGAAACCATTTTATTCTGGGGCGATGTACTTTCGGACAATTGGCTATCAAAATTCCCGTAGGCCTCATGACCAATTGGATAAATATCGCCCTAATCCATTTTATTTAAATTGGCATGGACCACTAACCCGGAAGGAGGCAATCCTGTCGGAATAAAATGGTTCTGAAGAAAATTTCTATTTCTAAGAACTTAAAGGAGGGGCAGGAACACGAGTCACCAAATGGTGCAACCGAGCCTGATGACTATCACAGGGCTCAGAGCCCACATCGGATTCCTGAGTGACAACAATCGCTGCAGGGAGCAGCTCCCAATGACGTAAATCCGGACGTACGGTATTCTGAAACACTGTGGGAGCAACTTGCATTAACTGCGTACCACCCAGAATGGATAAGGCACACAAATCACCACTGCCTCTTCCTCCAAGTGACGCTGCCCCCGCACATCCACCAACGGCCACCCCGACCCCAAGAGAAAAAGGCACTAACCCATAAACCACGCCGACAGGTAAACGAATCCAACTCTGAATGTTCAAAAGAGGATGGTAAGCATGATCATGCCTGTGCGCGATTTTTGCAAACCAACTTTCCGTTGAAAGACGTAGGCCCGTTTCAGAAATACACAACTCCTGAAAAGGCGGTTTGGGATGAATCACAAAGTATCCATTGGGGGCGCCAAACAATTTGAAATCCCAATCGACCTCAGGAAAGCGACCAACCCCATAGATCTCCCACTGGGGGGTAGGACGAGCCCCCTGATCCAGTCTGACCACCTGCTTTTGGGCAAATGATTGAAGAGCAGGAGGCACATGCAGAAGAAAAGAACTGGTGGGCTCCGCCAGCCTGAACCAATCGGTTCTAGCATCTCCTGGTTCACCAAGGACTTCCCATAGCACGGCGGAAAGCACAAGATTGACAGGGTCTTCACCAAAATTGTACAACGGGGCGAACAGTTCATGGTCCAACCGCCGTAATTCCACTTTTGCATCCTCGACATGTCCGGTCCTCAAATAACTCGCGGCAAGCAAAACGCTTAAATATGCCCGCTCATACGATTCCAACACATACTCCGTAAGCACCCCATCAGATAAAAAGACTCCGGCCATTTCCCGAGAGAATGAAAAAGTTTTATCGCGGAATCCAGATTGGGCTTCTTCCGTATACTCAATGATTGCGGCATCGCATTTTTGGGAAAAGGCCAGGCTTAAGAGATTCAACACCTTAATCCGATTGGACCAATCAACATTGGAACGAAGAATCCCACATTCATCCTTAAATGTTGGTTGCACCTCTCGCATCTGACAACCCAAAATAAACAGAGAGAGCACCACTCCCACCCATCTCCACACACACATTACCCGACCGGTCCGCGAAGAGAGAATTGCCCTTTCGGATTCTGGGCTACTGCTAGTGTCTTTCATGCTTCCGGTGGTAAGGCAGGAGTCATTCAATCTGGTCTTTTCATCCAGTGGAAGGAATATATCAGATACAACTGAGGATGTCGGTTATGAATTGGTCATTTGTCAGTGCCGAGGCTTGAAGAATCGCTATCCAGCAGCCAAAAGGGAGGGGCTAATGCGGTTTTGGGGCATTCCTCATTCTTTTCCGCAATACCATTACTGAAAAGTGGGTGAATTAATAAACACTTTGATTGTCTTTTTTCCGGACAGGATAGATTTGTCCAAGATTTCCGGAAACTTTTCCATTCTAGAACCAACAAAAAAAGAAATATTGGCTGCCTTATCCCACTCCCCCAATTACCCGTGAACTGGCGAACAAAAAGAAGTCTACCACCATTTCAAAACCAAGACTATATAATGTATATGCCAGAAAGGAGGGGGTTGCTGCCCTAAGGGAGGATTATGGCTTTCCCCATAACTCTTCCAAGCGCTGTGAACGTCCACAATTCCATTTATAAAATTTGTACCGGACGGGATTCTCTTTATAAAAATCCTGATGATAGTCTTCAGCAGAGTAGAAGACCGAAAACGGAACAATCTCGGTCACGATTGGTTGTGGAAATGATTTGGAACTCTCCACTGCCAGCTTGGATTCGTCGATTACCATTTTTTGCTTTTCGTCAAGGTAAAAAATCGCGGTTCGATATTGATTGCCATGATCACAGAACTGGGCATTCGGCGTCGTAGGGTCAACATTATGCCAAAACACCTCCAACAGGCCTTGATACGTAACCTTAGTGGGATCGTAAGTCACTTCAACGGCTTCAGCATGCCCAGTTCCTCCGGCCGAAACTTGCTCATATGTTGGATTGGACAGGTGTCCTCCCGTATACCCGGAGACTACAGATACCACTCCATCAACTTTTTCATACACCTCTTCCATGCACCAGAAGCAGCCTCCGGCAAATGTGGCTTTTGCATATTGAGTCGTTTCTGTTGCAAGACTCTCTTGGGACAAGGCCGCCATTCCCCCTATCAACAGTGCCGCCAATCCTATGTTAAATAAAAAATACTTAATTCGTTTCATCAATACCTCCATTTTATCACCCATTCGTTCAAGAACTCAGGGGCTTTGAGGAGTTAAAAATATATATCTTCCCATCAAAATGAGCATACTCATTAGTCTCAAGAAACTGAATATCATTACGGGACCCGATTCTTTCGGAATTACGAGGCTTTTCATAATGCCCAAACTTCTCGCCAAACTCCCACACTTGATGAGATAAAAATTGGCAAAGATATGAATTCCCTACTTCCCACATCCATTTTGGGGGTCATAACGTTTTGAACATGCAGCGGTCGTTCACACATTAAAATACCTTTAGACTAACCACATCTCTGATGCCAAATCCTATCCTGTATTTCTAATCTATCGAATTTTCGTCCAAACGACACCCAGAAATTGTCTCTATCGAATGGCCTGCCCGTTAGGATTATACCAATCCATTGGCTCTTAAAGAGCCGGCTGCGCAGATTGTCCAATGTAAAAAAATTGATGGCCAGAGGTCGTCATTATATCGTTTTGGACATCCTTTGTGACTTTTGGATACAGATTTTTGATTATTTCAGGGTTTGCACATGCGGGATAGACACCTGATTCACCGATTTTTTGGGGTGTCCGCTATCTGCCTCTACTTTATATCGTTTCTGTATCACCACAATTCCTTTGTGGTTATAAAAGCACAGGGAACCTGTGTCCGGAATCCCGCAGATTCACTCAGGTTTCCCGCACATGGGAAAATTTTTCCAACTCCAGAATTGTTGCAATCTGAAATATTAGTAATGAGATCAACTCTTTTATTTTTCTTCTGACGAATATCCCCAATTTTGGAGGAAATTTCTGCCCATTTTGCCCTACGGCATCTGGGTTGCTTACCGATAAGGATAGGAGAAAAAAACATAATGATGGGGGCAGGTGATGGTGCGGACTGTTCTCTGGTTGGTTATGGGAAGTCTACTTCTCCCGTTTGCAAGCGGCTCGGCCTTTTCTGCGGATACGATCCCGCAAATTGACCGGCTAGGTGTGCGAACAGATTCACCTTCCAAAGCATGTGGTTCTCCAATCTATTCCTCTTTAGGACGTTCCTCACCGTTCTTCTCCCCAAGCACACCCTGTACTGTATCCAAGGATGAATATGCTCTCACTCGTTTCAACTTTAACCAAAAACGTGAACCTTTCAACCTTCAGAACGCTCGAGATATGCCCTCGCTGGCGAGCCAAGGTGGTAGCAGTTTGTATGAAGCTTCAAATGACATTCCTCTTTTTCATGAAGCCCTGTCCGCTGGAGTTCAGATGGTGTATCGGGATCCCTTTGTCACGGAAAATTCCGCAACGCCCTTGACCAACCGCATGGGAGCTCAAATCGTCCTTAAAGGGACCACAGCCAGTATGAAGTACCAGGCCCAATATGGCTTCTCTGGGCTGGAAGCCGGAAACACTTCATTTACGACACCCAATGATCGGGTAGGAGGAAGACTAATGTGGGAATGGAATCTTCCCCTCGTTACCCCTAAGATTGAACTCAGCCGGTTCACCAGTAATCTGGAGGGAGATCTTGCCCGTGCCCAGACCATCGCTACCCAGCAAAAATTTTCATTGCTCTTGGCCGCTCCCAATTGGCCCAGCCTATCCCTTGGATATGCCCGGCAACAGACAGACATCTTCACTCGACCCGAGGGGCCTCTCTCCGATGCCATTTCCACAGAATCCATTTCGGCGAATCTGTCGTTCCTATACGGAGCGGGCAAAGGCAATTGGTCCTCATACTATAAAACGTCTCAAAATGATTTTGTGGAGAATGAATCAGAGGAAGAAATCGGAACCAAGATGAGGGGCACTTTGAATTTATTAGAACCGGTAGATCTCACCCCCCAGTGGGGATATACTCGGCGAGTCAAATCCCGCGGGACCATGGTAAACGATCGCTTCTTTGCCAGGCTTGGCTCGAATTTCCGAGTTTCCCCAACTTCGACGCTTAACCCGGGAGTTGAATTTGCCCGGAACCTGAATCGATTTGATGCGCTTCGTACTGACACACTTGCGGCTAAACTCGGGTACGCCTATCTTGCAATGGATGACTCATTGCATGTTTCCATTCTCGGACAATATGTTCTCAACCAACGCACTAATACCTCAGCCGACCCTCAAATCTACGACATTTCGCTGTTATTTAAAAAAGACGTCAGGGACTACTTGCATCTGAACCATCGGCAACAAACCCTCAGCCTCAAAATCGCACACAACCAGCAAATGAACACCTCTTCTTCTCAAACACAATCCAACCAGACATCCGCCATGTTGCTCGTGAGCATCATTCCCTGAGTACATAGAATCTCCCTCCTTCCTCACAAACAAATTTCCCCATGACCTTCCCAGGGGCAGGCACAACGTATTTTTCATCCAACCCAGTATCAAAAGATGGCGTGTTCAGAATGGCCCATCCAGCAGGACTACTCCTGATTGGACAAGCTGAGAATACTGAGGAGGAGGTAAGCGGACCTTTTTCCGAATTATTAAGACTTCTCTCAAAGAATACTTCATTCAAGAAGGGGAGAGCAGGCAAAGGAAAAATGGGGAATACCCAGAGCAACACGACTCCCTACTCAAGTTCAGACTGTCGGCATGGTGAAAGCAGAAAGCAGGCTCTGCCGTTAGCCATACGAATCTTCCAACAGGAAAGGTCCTCACTAATTAGTATGAATCATTCCCTACCAAACTCACTGCTAAATATGCTTGCGGAATAGTTCTGTTCTTTCTCCTTATAAATTTAGAGGAGCCTGTCCTGTCAATAAGTGACAAGACGGTGGGGAGAGCTATTGGTTCGACTTTATGGGCTCAGGGGAAGAAGCATTTCTTGTTGCATATGCTTCGGCACGGGTTGAATATTCATAGGAGGATACGCGGTCGGAGGAATGATCTTCATCGCGCGCTCACTCCCTCCCGCCGGAGTTATCGGCATGTCCCTACTACTGGCTGGGGAAATTGGCATGGAAGCTCCATGTGCAGGTGGACGAATCTCCATAGGAACATTCCTTATGGCGAACACCTGTCCACCGGACCTTCGCTTCCCATGATATTGCCGTTCAGATCTGGACATATTCTTATTCCTCTGATTTTCACGCTCCCTATTTAACCCATAGCCTGCTAACCCGTTTTTTGGGACTGCACTAATCTTTTGCCCGGAAGGTTCCCGTCCAGGGCTTTTAATCCTCTTATCTGCTAGGGATGCTTCTGGTGAGACCTTAGCCATCACATGGAGTGTGGTGATTTTTCCAGCTGCATTCAATGTAAAGGCATAGTCCCACTGAACCAGGATCTTCGAGAGTGCCCTGTGCAAAGGTTCATTCTGTAACCTAACCGAAATGACTTTCTCCATTTCTGCATCCGGTGCCACATAGTCAAGGCCCAATTGTTTTTGCAACTGACCAAGGACTGTCCGCAGAGATACCTGGTGCAACTGACCAGTCATTCGTCCGGAATCGACATGAAGCGGAATCTGCCGATCAGAGGCCAATGCCATATCCGGCAGGCCGCATAGACTGGTGCCCAGGAGTACTCCGCCACACACCATGAAGAAGTGGCGTCCGCTCCCTAGTTGTCGTTGAATTTGATGTATCATCGTTCACCCCTGCATGTAACCCAGACCAATCACTTTTTGAAATCTGAGGCGACTGGTGATGTTTTTCCCACCCATCTTATTTTTGAATTTCCCAGTTCACCGGGGTACTGCCAGGAAACCCCACCGAACCGATTTTCAAACCATCCATCAGCCACACCGCCACGTTGCCATTCGTCCGATTTTGCAAGATAACATCTCCCCTACCATCTCCATCCGCATCACTCACCTGCCTAATTTCCCATTCGAGAGGTATGCCTCCTATAAAACCCGACAAGGGTGTCTTTGCCCCGTCCATTAGCCACACCGACACCATACCACTTTTCTTATTGCGCCAGATCACATCCCTTTTACTGTCCCCATTGACATCTCCAAGTAGTTGAATTTCCCAATCCAGCGAAGTGCTTGCGGGAAATCCCACCGAGGTAATGGTTAACCCATTCATTAACCAGACCGCCACTGTGCCATTCGTCCGATTCTGCCAAACCAGGTCTGCCCTCTCATCGCCATTGATATCACCCACTTGCTTTATTTCCCACACTGTTGGAGTGCCCCCAAGGAGGCCGACAGAGCGAATTGACAGTCCATCCATAAACCAGACAGTCACCATTCCACTATCCCGATTGCGCCAGATCACATCCGCTTTGCCATCCCCATTGATATCACCGATCCCCTTAACCACCCATTCGGCTGAAACACCACCGAGAAAGCCGGACGATTGTATTGTCCCCTCCTTCATAAGCCAAATACCCACCACTCCACTTATGGTGTTCTGCCAAAGGATGTCGCCTTCACCATCACCATTCATATCTCCCACCTGCTTAATTTTCCATTCCGTGGAAGTACTTCCAGGGAAACCGACCGACGTAATGGTCAGCCCATTCATCCGCCAAATAGCCACTTCACCACTACTCGCATTGCGCCAAAGCACATTGGTAGTCGGAGGCGTGATATCGGGAGCGGGACCCTCTGCTGGTTGAACGATGACGGAATACATACTGCCACTCCCCCCGCTGGCATTGCCCCCGAGAGTGATCGTCCCGGCCGGAAAGGTCCGAGCATAGAGGTGGAGGGTCGTA
>NZ_JBQKUP010000042.1:0-354214 GCF_052156535.1 Nitrospira sp. T9 | reverse complement strand
ACTTTTTTGATACGCTCCCGTGCCAGAGGGATTCCCATTTCCCGCATCAAGAATATGGCCATCGGCTTGCAGCGTATTGAATGATGGGGTGGCAAAGTTGGGGGCCGTGCCATAGCCGTAGGCCCCATCCAGGAGGTAGGATCGCTCATAGGCATGGGAGTGTCCCGCAAGGACCAAATCGACTCCGCCAGCCTCCAGAATGGGGAGAATCGTCTCCCGCATGTCGATCAGGCGTCCTCCAGAGTCGTTGGCATTATCCGAGTCGTGGCCTTTTGAGTAAGGCGGATGATGCCAGAAAGCGATCACCCACTCCTGCCCGGTCGAAGCCAGATCATTTTGTAACCAGGTCACCATCGGCGAGTCCGGCGCCCGGCTACTGTCCATGGAATCCAGCACAATAAAATGCACATTGGCGTAATCAAAGGCATAGTAGGCCTCGGTGCCGGAGGGCACTCCCCCCGCTTGGCCGCTGCTCGGCAGGACATGGGCCTCGTAATAGGGGCCAATACCGAGCGAAGTATTGACCGATGGCGATTCGTGATTGCCAAGAGTAGGCCAAAGGGGCGTCTGGCGGAGAATATCTTGATAGATCGCAAAATGCTTGGTGGTGAATTCCGCGTCGGTGCCGTTTTCATACGCGATGTCCCCCATGTGCAGTATAATATCTGGTGGATTTGCCGCAGTCTCGGTCAGCATCGCATCCCGCACATTTCGTTGGTTGACACTGGCATTGCCGGAGTCGCCCAGCACCCATGCTCGAATAGGCGTAGGCGACCCGACGGGTGGCGCCGTGACAAAAAAGTGATTGGTCGTGCCACCCGCTTGTATCCCGTCTGTCGCGGTGCCGACGTTATAGAAATATTTCGTGGCAGCCGTCAGGCCCGTAATGGTAACAATGTGATCCTTGACGTTGAGCCCGGTCCGGGTGACCGCCGAACCGGTTGCCGTTTGGGTCAGGGAGCTGGACACCGTGCCGTATTTTACCTGGCTATTGTCCGCTGAATTCAGGTCGGTACGCCAGACAATCGTAATGGAGGTGGGGGTGACAAGCTGCAGGTAAGGTTGCCGCACAACAGCTGCGGCGGCAGGCACCACAGAGGCCACCAGCACGGACAGCAGACAGCCCAGGCTTACCAAACCAATTTTCTTCATAATTTTTTTAATCTCTAAGTGGGGGAAATAGGCCACCCTTCGGATCACCTAGAAAAAGTGAAAGGGAACCCTTTCTAATTAATTGAGGCTCCTTTGAAGTAGACAACCTCTCCTGGCAACCAAACCGGGGTATTATTGAGAAGTGAATTTAGGGCACTGATTCCATATGCTTTTGTGCACCTAATTATTCCAGACCACCAAATTTTGATTTTTCATCCCTTTTGAGTTACCAGATCATTCATTTTTCATCAAAAACATGGGGAATGAAATAGAATATTTAATTAAATTAGCATAATTTAAATTTTTAGGCTTAGCTAGCTATGCGTATACCCAAGTACTTTTGACTTTAAAAATACCGCGATAAGACTATCTCTCAAAAAGCATACCCCGTGCCAAGCCAATGTCACATAGAGAATATTCAACAGATATTAGGCCCGAAACCTCTTCGACTTTCATATTATACGTAAAATATGCTAGAGCTTCTCAATTTCCATTAGCTGTCAACATACAAGCGGAGGGCAATGTCGAGAGAGGTCTAAATCTATCCTCATTACCCCGCCATGCTTCCCAGCATTTTTAGGTGAGGTCCTCTCCTCCCGCCAACTGAAGAATTTTTTAAAGCCTTGAGTCCCACAGCTTGACGTGACCCCCGTTTCATGTGAGAAACGGGAATCACATTAAGCAGGACTTTCTTTTTATTGAGGTGATTCAAGCTAATCTTGAATTTCCCAAGCCGTCGACGGGCTGCCGATAAAGCCAACGTCCGTCCTGGTCGCCCCGTTCATCAGCCACACAGCCACTGCGCCGCTCGCAGTATTTCGCCAAATGATATCCGCCTTGCCATCCCCATCCGTATCGTCTACTTGCCTAATTTGCCACGCTGAGGCCACACCACCCAGTGAGTCCTTGGAGAAGGGCACTTCTTTCCCATTTAGCAACCATACCGCGGCACTGCCATTCGTATGCCGCCAGACAAGGTCGGTCTTGCCGTCACCGTCCAGATCCCCGACTCCCTTGATGGCCCAAGCCGTTGACACGCCGCCGGGAAAGCCAACGTCCGTCGTGGTCGACCCGTTCATCAGCCAAACAGCCACCGCGCCGGTTGTATCATGGCGCCAGATGATATCCGCCTTGCCATCCCCATCCGTATCGCCCACCCCCACGACCTGCCACGCTGAGGCCACGCCACCCAGTGAGTCCTTGGAGAAGGGCACTTCTTTCCCATTTAGCAACCATACCGCAGCACTACCATTCGTATGCCGCCAGACAAGGTCCACCTTGTTATCACCATTCAAGTCTCCTACTCCCTCGATTGTCCAAGCTGTCGAGACAGTTCCGGGAAAGCCAACGTCCGTCCTGGTCGACCCGTTCATCAGCCAAACAGCCACCGCGCCGCTCGTGGTATTACGCCAAATGATATCTGCCTTGCCATCCCCATCCGTATCGCCCACCCCCGCAACCTGCCACGCTGAGGCCACACCGCCCAGTGAATCCAGGGAGAAGGGCACTTCTTTCCCATTTAGCAACCATACGGCGGCACTTCCATTCGTATGCCGCCAGACGAGGTCGGCTTTGCCATCCCCATCTAAATCATGCCGCACAGAACTAGCTGATGATTCAATCAGCCGGACCGCGCTGCCATACTGACCGAGGAATTCATTGCCAGCGGTTCCGTCCCAACTGATGGTTAGCACCATGATACCATCGCCGCCGGAATTCACCTCACTCCACCGCGCTACATAGCCATTATCATTGTCCGCCGGTAGCCGAGTGGAGTTATCTCCCGACCCGGAGAAGATCACCCCCCCGACTTCACTGGGATTATCGGAGGCGACAGAACTCGTATTCATTCGCGCAGCCGTTCCGGAAAGGGTCACGAGAGAGGCCCGATCCCACCCGTTATTATTCCGATGCCCAAAATAGGCCAGATCATATGTCCTGTTCGGATTGAGACCGCTAAAGGTCAACACGACCGGATCGTTCACGTTTGGATCGTTGTAGGAAAGCACACCCTGTCCGCTGACCTTGCCATCAAAAATCGTAAAGGCATCTCCCGTAGTCGGATCTGCCCCTTGGGTGGCTTGCGCAGCACCGAGAAATAAGCCCCCTGTCACAGTCAGGGTCACACCCGTATCGAGACCAGTGGCAAAATCCTTCAGAAAACCGGTAGCAGGCAAGCCAGACCCACCGTTGAGAGAGGTAATTTTTGTAATATTCGTTTCGAGCTGCCCAGTGCCCCAGGCAAGGTCATTATAGGCCGTAAAACCTGCCGCAGCGGCCATAGACCCTGTTCCCATAGCCAACGCTGCAGTCGCTAGAGACCCCGCTACCCACCATGATATTCTACGCGTATTCCTTTTCATAATTCCGCCTTTCCTTTTTTCTCCAGGAATTAGACCATATTCTAAATGAAATCTGTTCATTATCAATATATCTTCACAAAAGAACTTTCCCGGCCACCGCATGCTACAGCTACATTTCCCCTCTCGAACGTATTGAAATGTTGAGGGAGTAATATCTCAAATTATCCGATTCATAAAACGCATCAAATATTCTCCTTTTCACCACCTCCTTTGTGTCTCTACAGAAATTAAGTCGATTTTCATGGATGGATAATTTCGGAAAAAGCAGGATTTTTATCATAGCTCAATACCGGTTACCTGCTTGAAAAACGATGCGTATCTTTCTTCCAGATTAGTACAGCAAAACAGCTGCCACGTTTCTGGGCACCACGATTTTCGCTGTACATTCCTTCTTTTTCAGTGCGTTGCGTGAGCTCAATGAAAGTATGGCGAAGTTAGAAAACTGGCTGTTTCTTTGAAAATAGTAAACGGCTATGACAGGTTTGGGTGCCCGGTGGTTTTAGACCTAAAGAAAGGTAAAACATCTTCCAGCAAGTGATGTAATAGGTTCCCAACATAGATAAGTTTTTCGACGACACGGATATTTTCTATACCCAGTGCTTCGATTAGGATTGTCGATTATTCGCCTGTTTGGGGAATTTCAAATCCTTTCCGAACCTTCTCCTTGAATACTTTCAGATAACTCCAATTCCTATTTCTTAATTCTCCTATTCATTCCCTAAATCCCTAATGTGGTGGTTCTCCGAACGAAAGGCTATTCTTATTTGTTTAATTAACCATGGGTAAGAATAAAATTAGGCCTGGATTGAAAACCTTGAGTGAGAGAATGGCAAAACCACATTCGTCTCATGCGGTTATTTTTTGATGAAATTCCAGAATTCCATCAGTGGGTGGGGGCTTGGTTGCAGATAAAGAACACTATATCAAGAATTTTGATATACCTTTATAGAAAGACTATATCACCAGATCCAACCAACTATTGAGGCATGGCATTTCTCCATCGGAATTTTCTAAAACAGGATAGATCCATTTTTTTGAAACCATCCATGTAAATCGGGAGGCGCCTCAGGGGAAGAAGAGCTGTAGACGATTGTTGATCACGTAAAACAATTGCATGGTTTAGCGCTCCTGACATTCGCCAACTTATCTCAATACATTTGCTAGCCACTGCTATTCCCTGGCTGGTTGCATTTTCCCTCCACGTGTGAGTGCGAAAGAACCACACTTGTCCCGACAAGTATCCAGAACAGATAGGAATGGCTGCCGCCGAAGCTGTCCTCGAAAAAAATACGGATCGAAAATCCAAGAACCATGAGAAATACTCCAAACTGTAACCACCGATGTGAGGAAGTCATAGCTTTTGTCCAGTCCTCATAGATGGTAAATCCCACTTTGGCGAGCAACCAAAGAAACAAGACCAACCCTGGTAACCCAGCCCCCGTCACCACCATGAGATACCAGTTATGCGGTTTTTCCGGAATATCGGGAATTCCGAGATTCACAGCTTCCAATTCAATGATATTTTGCCCATGACGCTTTTCTAAAATAGGCACGCCATAACCCACGCCAACGATTGGATGGTCCAGAATATCTGCAGCACTAAGATTCCATACTGCTAACCGAGCCTTAATAGTCCAGGGATTAAAGGTTTCACGATGTAGTCCCAATTGACCAAGGACCACTCCGACCGAAAGGAATACCACCATTCCTATCATCAGCAAGCGAAATACGTGACGTTTATGGACAAGAAATCCTCCAACAATTAATTGCGTCAGACAGGCTAGCCAGACACCACGACTATAGGAAAGCACTAGGGCCAAAAAAGAGAGAAGTATGCCACAACCTAACATCACCCGTTTCCAGGAACTGGTCACCGCCAAGTATCCCGTGATGAACAGAGGGAAAATCATCAACACATTGGTACTCAGCCAGGTAAAATCTGCGCCGCCTGCTTTTGGAAAACCCGCACGGATCGTGCGATCCAAAAGATTCCCTCCCCGGTCCCAAAAATCAAGAAGGGAATAGGAGTAACAGGCCATGGCCCCCACCAATAAGACGGGGAGAGCCTTTCTTAGAAAATATTCATTTCGTTGTTCCTGCACAATCAAACAAGTTCCATAGAACACCGCCAACTGTGCTACAATTTTTTGCCACTCCTTCAGACTGACCCAAGGATCAATTGAAAAAGGAATCGTAAAGGCAACCCATCCCACAAAACAGATAAAGGGGACAAGGAGCGGGGCATGAATCCAGAGGGGCTTTCGCTCCAATACACAAAGGAGTATCGCCATACCCAGAAGAGGGAAAAAGAAATATTCTTGAATATGAAACAGTCGGGGAGAAAACCCCAAAAGAATAACTACACACAGCCCCCACCCAAGGGCTGGCCAAAGATCAGAACTGGAGAAAGTCCTCGAAGAAGAGGTGGTGCCAACCTGTCCCACGTCCAAGTCGATGCTCATTGGATCAATTCATTTGAGACAAGGTAGATCTCGCACAAGAAATGATTTCAAACTAATCCCCATTAGCCGTTCATGGGTAAGAAAAAATGATTGAAACTCTCTTCCCCTACACGCAGAACATCCCGCAATCACGGAACTTCCAGGAATGCTTACTATCACGCCGTACCCTACCCATCTTAAACGACGTTCTCCCCTCGAATCAGACTTAAGGCTCTTCTCATCTCTTACGAGTCTTTGTTAAAGGCCACGGGAAATCAGATCATGAATATGTATCATGCCGACGACTTTTTCCTGTCGATCAAGGACAGGTAGCACCGAAATGGGCTTTTCCCGTTTCTCCATAAATTGAAGAACTTTGACGGCCTTTTCATCTTGATATACCCAACTGGGCTTGGGATTCATGACCGCTCCAATCGTGAGAGCGAAAAGGTTCTCTCCCCCCTCCAACACCCGACGAATATCAAAATCGGTGATCAATCCCAATAAACGATCTTCCTCATCAAGGACGGACACGGCGCCAGCACGTTTACTCGTCATTTCACACAACATGAATTGAATCGTGTGAGAAAGGCGAATAACCGCATTGGCTTCACCGGTTCGCATCAGATCCCCAACGTTCAAAAGCAGTCGCTTTCCTAACTGCCCACCAGGGTGAAACATGGCATAGTCGGTTGGTTGAAAGTTTCGCAATTTCATCAAAGCCATGGCCAGCGCATCCCCTAAGACCAAGGCTGCAGTGGTGCTGCACGTTGGTGCCAGATTAAGCGGACAAGCTTCTTCTTGTATGGGCGTCAGAAGAACAAGATCGCTCCCTCGTGCCAGAGTGGAGTTTGCCTGCGCCGTAATGGCAATCATTCGTGCACCAATTTTTCGAATAAATGGAAGCAGTACCAGCAATTCTTCGCTTTCGCCTGACTTTCCTACCGCAATAACTATATCTTCTTTCGCCACAATCCCAATGTCCCCATGCAGCCCTTCTGAGCCGTGTAAATACACCGCAGGTGTGCCGGTGGACACCATCGTCGCCGAAATTTTATTCGCTATCAGGCCGGATTTCCCCACCCCTGTGAGAATCACTTTTCCCTGACAGGCTTGCAACATCTTTACTGCCTCCTCGAAAGGAAGACCTATGCTCTCCTCAAGGTGCGCAATGGCCTGACCTTCCAGTCTGATCACTCGACGAAGTTCCTGAAGAATATCCATAAGAATCTGATCTTTTGATCTCTAGTAAAATCGGCTATTTCGGCAAAAACGTTTCAAGGTGAAACTATCATTAGATAAACAGCTGACATTGGCTCTATCCTAGAAAAGGCGCGGGCTTCGTTCCGCAACCGAGGAGCATCTTCGCCATACTGGAAAACCCCAACAAAGAGATTTCCTATTAACGCACAATAAAAAGGAAAGGAATCGGTGATAGGAGGAACTCTTGCCCCTTTTTGGGAAAAGGCCTTTTTCCTTGGAAGAGCGTCTAAATCTAATCAAGTATATCAATACACAAAATCGTAATTTGGGTCAAGTTGAGACAGGCCCACCTTCCTGGCTTGGATCATGACACCGCACCTTCCTGCAAGGGCTATTATCTGCTTCGCCGAACCTGGTACAAAGAAGGAAACCGAGACATATTGAAAGGCCCACACAGAGGATGAAAACTCCAAAATTATCATCTGCCACGACTCAAGAAATTACCAGAATGTATAATGTGTTGGACTATGATGGGCTTGGCCCGGTTTATTGCGACGAAGGTGGAGACGCGTTTTGGGAGGATCGTCGAGGCCCTTGCAAGAAACTGGGGATCGTGATTGCCAAAGCCCTCCGCACCCGTTTGCCGGCTATGGGACGAAGTTTATATGTGGGCGCAGGAGTCCCAGAGATTCCGGTTTTGCTCATGGAACGGCTGGAATTAAATCGAACAGTATGTCCCTATAATCTTCGGCAAGCAGAAGTGGATATTCTCAACCAAGCCGGGGGCGAAAACGGAATCCCTTTTTACTGCGGGTCGGCAGAGACTGCGACAGGCAATGTTGATCATCTTTGGATTGTCAGCGTTCTGAATGACCCGGAGGAATTCCCCAATCTGTCAGTCCTTTTTTCATACGGCCGTGCGGACCCTCTGGCATTTGACGTATCGGCCTTTTCACACGAACGAGAAACAGGAATTCGCTTATTTGCCAATTGCATGGCCAAACTTACCATGCCAGGGTTGCTCACGACCTCGGTGGAAGAAATCCCCTGGGTTGAACACTGGTGCCACTCACATGGCATTCCCTATCAAGTTGAGGATCAGACCTACCCAACAGCCCTGGTAGGTGATCCGGTATGTTTTATACACGTTGGATGAGAACAACTCCTCTTTTGTTAGCACTCCTTCGGGATAAGGGAAAGAACCAGGGTTGTTATGAAACCGATTCTCCTTGGATTGATTGGCGTAGGACGGCACGGCTACCGTTATCTTCACCATTTGCTCTCCGCCGAGACGGGAGGAAAATTGATTGCCATCAGCCGAAGAAACATGGAAGAAGGCATTCGACTTGCCACTGAAAACTCCCTCCGCTTTTACCCGAATTATCGTGATCTTTTAGCCGATTCGGCTATTCAGGCCGTTTTGATCGTGACCCCTCCCTCACTCAATCTTCCTATTGCCTTAGAAGCCATTCAACATGGCAAAGCGGTCCTTCTGGAAAAACCCCTCGCCCTTACCCAGATCCAAGGCCGCCAAATCGTTGAAACCGCCACCAAAGCTAAAATCCCTGTTATGACTGCCCAGACTCTGCGGTATGAGCCAGCAATCCGGCAATTGCAACCCATCGCCTCATCCTTAGGCCAATGGCACTATCTTGTTTGCACCATGCGACTCGAATCCCGCCAAGCGTTGTCTGAAAAAACCACATCATGGAGCAATTATGGGGCCCTCATGGAATTTGGGATTCATTTGCTGGATTTGGTCCGTGTCCTCACTCAGGATGAGATCCATTCGGTCTCGGCTGACATTAGTCGACCAACGGCCCAGGACCCCGAAAATCGGGCTTTCATCAAACTGGTTACGCAGAGAGGACTTCCCTGTTATCTCGATATTTCCCGCGTCAGCCAGGGACGAGTCACCCGCGCAGAAATTATGGCGTTAAAAGGACAAGTCCTAGCCGATTGGACGACCAACATCGTTCGGAAAATTTCCGGAAGAAATGAGATAGTAGACTACCCCTGCCCTTCCAGTGCAACGTTGATTGAAGTGCTTCGAGACTTTTGTCAAGCGATTCGAACCGGAGGCCCAATGCCCGTAACCGCAGAAGATGGGTTACGAGCAGTCGAAATTGCCGATGCCTGTTATCGATCGGCACAGACCGGGAAATCCGTTTTCCTCAATTAATTCCTGTTCTTCATGACCGGCCTCCTGGCATTTGTGCTCTCCAAAGCTCATAGGCATCATGGATGGATGATCCTTTCATACGATAGGCTACTTCGGCTTCGCCGAATATTTTTTCAATCAACTCCCAATCTTGTCGGGATATATTATAGCGTTGAAAGAGTTCAATAAGCGGTGGCTTCTCCCACATTGGTATTTTGTGGTTATAGCTCACGAGGGCCTCTAACATTTTGGATGTCAAACCACTCTGATGCATTGACTGTAAAAGCTCTGCACTTTCTTTTTCAAAACGCTGTTTAACCCCCGCTGAGAAATATTCGCTCAACTCTGAGGATTGAGATTTTACTAAGGCCGACTGCAATTGAATAAGGCCATGAATCAGTTGATTGGCCTGGCTGGTCCCCTCCGGTGGAAGAACATTCGCACTTTCAAACGTAGCTAAGAGGGCCATGACGGAACCAACCAAGGCCGAACCAGTTCTCTTTGAAGGAAAATCTGGGGAAGACTGTGGAGACGAGGCAACCTCGCGGTCGGTAAAAAATAAATGACCCGCCACCCACGGTTTATACGTATAGGCTAAGCGAACGTTTATCTTCTCCTTCTGAATTAGCTTCAAATTTTCAACTTCAGAAAAGAACTCATTCTCTAAACCTCCCTCACTTCTACTTAGACAAACTTCACACAGGAACAAGACAGTTGCCCCTATCCATACAGTCAAGAAGATCCACGAATATTTACGAATGACACCCGGGCAGATCATCAGATTCATGACGTTCACTGGTTCTTTGGTTCTGTGATCCATTTAATTGCTGTCTTCACGTTTTCAGCAAATCCGATGTATGGTCAAAGGACCGGTGTTATAAGTCCAATAGGCAACCGGCAGATTCTTCCTGTGTTGTGGGGAAATTTTTTGCTTCAGGAAAAAGACCTTCACCTTCCTAACAGATAATGTCGATAAAATTCCATTGTCTTCTTACCTCATTTCTCCAAATGATAGCCGGTACCATTTTTGCTTCTTTAATTAAGAATTAAGAACAACTGATGACTTCATTTTCCCTCTTAATATCTTAATCATGAACAACCCCTTATGCACCTCTCAACTGCCTTCTCTCGAACGACCAATAAACTCGAACCTTCCCCGATCACTTCGTTATTATCAAAAGGGCATGTTACACCCCGAAGCCTGGTTTTCAATTGTGGAAAACGATTACACCAAATTCCTGGATGCCGTGAATTGGGATTCGCTATTTCCGGAACAGAATGCAGGCTATCAAGTACTAGACATTGGATGTGGACCAGGCCGATTTCCGAGAATGTTGCAGGCATGGCTTCCGTCAACCATACGCCTTCATTATGATTATTTGGACTCTTCCCACTATTGCCTCTCCACCTGCAGCCAGTCTCTACGCCGGCCATTTCTCCCCAGGCATGCCTGGCAAACCACATGGGACAATGCTGAAAAGTTCCTGGTTCCGGGTTCTTACGATGTAGCATGGGCAATTCAATCCTTCTCCTGCCTGGATCATGCCTCTCTCCATCCTTCATTGTCCCGACTTATCGGTGCTCTGCACCCATTTCGAGGAACCGCATGTATTGTGCTTGCCAAGCAAGAGGCTTTTTTCTCACAACTGCATCACACCTTCTTTCAAGAATGTCCCCCTCACGCTCCAGTGCCTTATCTTTCTGCAGAGTCGGTGGTTGCTGTTTTAGAAAAATTGGAAGTTTTCATCACTATTCGAGAAATAGCCTGCACCCATAGCATTTCAATCCGGCATGATCGACTATTGGAACAATACCTCCAACAAGTCGTCATGGACTCAACCCCCCTCCCAAACTGGATGAAGCAGCCCAGATTACGGCAGCTTGTAGAGTCCTGCCGTCAGGGAGAGACCTACCATTTTAACAATCCATATTGGCTCATATTGTGTACACCCCCATCCGCAGGAGCCGGAGGAAGGCTTCGGCTGCAGCAATACCTCTCATCGGTAACATCTTGTAAACTCGCCTCCTAGAAATCTCACAACCAAAATTGCCCTCCTTGCCATATCAGTGGACAAGACCCTGTGGCGTCTCCCCCCCTGCGCATCCATTTCTCTTCTCCTGCTGATTCCTCGGAAAATCATCATCGCCAGGGCTGCACGTACAAACTTTTGTCCCACAACATTGACCATTTTCCTAGCATTATGAGACATTCATGAAACGAATAATCGACTGACCCTATATTCCATTCATCAACGGTTATGAGCGAAGGAGCACTGTTTCATGTCAAAAACCTTGAAGAAAAATAGCCTACCCCTGACTGAGGGACCGGACCGTGCCCCCGCTCGCGCGA
Organism: Nitrospira sp. T9; assembly: GCF_052156535.1. Lineage (NCBI taxonomy): Bacteria > Pseudomonadati > Nitrospirota > Nitrospiria > Nitrospirales > Nitrospiraceae > Nitrospira > Nitrospira sp. T9. The sequence goes on along the minus strand of NZ_JBQKUP010000042.1, from coordinate 342,544 downwards.
TGCTCAGGGCTGTAGGCTTGACCGACGACGACTTTACCAGGCCCCTCATCGCGATCGCCAATACCTGGTCGGAAATTACCCCTTGCAATTATCATCTCCGCGATTTGGCGGCGAGTGTGAAACAAGGGATTCGTGAGGCGGGAGGGACCCCCATCGAATTCAACACAATCGTGGTCTCAGACGGTATCAGCATGGGGACGGAGGGGATGAAAGCCTCTTTGATTAGCCGAGAAGTGGTGGCGGACTCCATCGAATTGGTGGTTCGCGGGCATCTGTTTGACGGAGTCATTGCCTTATCGGGTTGCGACAAAACCATTCCAGGATGCGTGATGGCGCTGGCCCGTCTGAATCTTCCATCAATCATGCTCTATGGAGGCTCCATTATGCCTGGAGAATTTCATGGAAAACCGGTATCGATCCAGGACGTCTTTGAGGCCGTGGGATCACACGCCAAAGGGAAAATGACAACGGAGGAGCTGATTGAATTAGAACGACGAGCCTGCCCGGGAGCCGGGGCCTGCGGTGGTCAATTTACGGCGAATACCATGTCAATTGCGTTTGAGTTTTTAGGAATTTCCCCAATGGGATTCAATGGCGTGCCAGCCCTCGACCCCAGAAAGCACCAAGTGGCCAAGGAATGCGGAAAAATCCTGATCAATCTCCTGAAAAACGATCTTCGCCCACGGGATATTATTACTCGCCCCGCATTGGAAAACGCCATCGCGGCAATCGCCACTACCGGTGGATCCACCAATGGCGTCCTCCATCTTTTAGCTCTGGCACATGAAATGTCGCTCCCATTAAATATTGACGATTTTGATACCATTAATCGCCAAGTCCCGCTCCTGGCTGATCTGAAACCAGGAGGTCAGTTCATGGCAGCCGACCTCTATCAAGCAGGAGGCACCCCGTTGGTGGCAAAATGGCTTTTGGAATCTGGCCATCTCCATGGAGACCAAATCACCGTCACCGGACGAACCTTAGCCGAAGAAGCGGCCACAGCCAAGGAAACTTCCGGTCAAAATGTTCTCTTTCCCCCTTCCCATCCAATTAAGCCAACGGGAGGACTGGTGATTCTGAAAGGCAACCTTGCCCCAGAAGGTTGTGTTGTCAAAGTGGCTGGTCATGCCAGATTAGCACACCATGGCCCTGCCAAAGTCTTCGACTGCGAAGAAGATGCCTTTCAGGCAGTCCAACAAGGAAAAATCGTGGACGGGGATGTGGTTGTTATCCGCTATGAAGGGCCACAAGGCGGACCGGGGATGCGAGAGATGTTAGGGGTAACGAGTGCTATTGTCGGAGCAGGATTAGGCCAATCAGTCGCTCTTTTGACGGACGGACGGTTTTCGGGAGCCACGTATGGCTTCATGGCTGGACACGTCGCCCCTGAAGCCGCAAAAGGGGGACCGATTGCGGCGCTTCAAAACGGAGACCTGATTCATATCGACATTACTGCGAGACGTTTGGATGTTGAACTTTCAGAGCAAGAGATTCAAGGCCGTTTGGCAAAATGGACTCCTCCACCACCAAGATATACAACTGGTGTCCTGGCCAAATATGCCAGGATGGTTTCCTCCGCATCCCTGGGAGCCGTAACTTCTTAACGGATCATCCTCAGGGAACAGTCATTATTTTTTAAGAGGAACATTCGACTTCTTTTGGGCAATTTGGACCGATTGAAAGGCCTTGTCCTTTTGCCCAAGTGCCGCTTCTTGTTCAACTTTCTTAAGGAAATCTTCTGGTCCGTGTACAGGAGCATACGTGAGAGTCACCACTACATCCATTGATGGCGCATCCTGTGGTGTGGGAAATGTAAAGACCTCTACCCGCATCTCTTCAGGTTTAAGAAGAGTGTCGCGTAATACCTTTTTTGCCTCAAAATCAAAGACCGTCTCTTTTTCCTCCACATTTCCAAACGTTCGCTCATAAAAACGTTGTTCGTTGTAAACCTTTTTGAGATTTTTCCCAAAAATAGAAAGATCAACGACGACCCGAGACCACCCGGGATGCGGCAACGGCAAATTATGGGGGACCAGGCTCTGAATACTGACCTGCACTTGAGAAGTCTCGGGAGTGGTCTCAGTGATAAAGTCCAAGGTAACAGCTTCCGCGCGGACTTTTCCGAATCTCCCAGGGAAACTGTGATTGGCGACCTTCCTGACCTTCTCACCATTAGCAGATTCATCAACTGCCTCTGGCATATGACAAAATTGACATGGCTTCCCATTAGTTTCAGATTTGGTTTTTTCCCAAGATCCAAGCCAACCAGGGAGGTCCTTGGCAGAGCCTGAGATCTTTGGGAGTGAATCATGACAGGTCACGCAGAATTTTGACTCTCTATAGAGATCCAGCTTCTGTGACTGATGTGCCAGGTTCTCAGCGGCTTTATCATATCCTCCGAAAATCGTCGTTCCCAATTGAAATGTTGGCGTTGGTGGATGGGAATTCATGTCCACATCCTGAATAAGATGGCATTGGGGGCATCCAACTCCATCCATCTGTGGATCCTTAGATTGCACTTCCTTAATGAAACGAGGCAAGTGTTCGGCATATTCAAGAATATGCGGAGCATGACAACGAAAGCACATGGCATGATCTTTTTTATCGGTTGAAGCCAGAAATTGGTCCAAGGTTACTCGGAAAGGGGCAGTCACAATAGAACGCGATTGAGCTGAAGCTTCCCATTCTTCGAAGACCCTAAGGTGGCAGCGTTTACATTTTTCGGAATTGGGAAATGATTTTTCTAATGGTTTTTTGGTTGAAGACGATTCACCTGCAACCGAGCTAAGAAGAGGCGCCGTCAGCAGGAAACTTCCCAAAACCAGCAAAAATACCCCACCCCTCATACTTGTACTCCTGGGGTCCAACTTCTTGTAGCTTTTCCTCATCAGACAATCCTTTTATGTTATTCAACAAAAAATCTGGACGTTCCTGCTGCCTATAAACTCATGGTGCGAAACGTGAGGAGACGCGGGGAAGAATAATCATGAATAATGCGTTCTGCAGTTTCCCGTTCTTTATCGGTAGCCAGGCTTTCGAGGAACTTCGCGGCAAGGGCCTTCGAGGGCTCAGGAATGAGAGAATAACTGACTGAGGCTTCAATGAGGGAAGCCTCTGAATCTTTGGGATATTTCAACGTAAATGGGATATGTCTGGTTGTGCCTCCATTGACAAATGGTCGGGGTATCGGACCACGCAGTAGTTCTTCAAATGTTCGGCCAAACCGTTCCTGATATTGATCGATAACCTGTCCATCTGAATTTTTAAGAGTTATCGTGACATAAAATTGCTTTAACACTGGATCGCCACCCGGAAAGGTATGAGGCAAGGCACCATTTCGCACCAGGACTTCACCCTCAACCTTCCCCTTAACCTTTTTAACCTCAATATCCACCCTCGAAAACCATTCGGCCTGTAAATTTCTATTACTCAACATAATCCCCGGAATCACAATACCTTGGAACCAATGCCGCCCGATTGGCCGAGTGAGAGCTCCGCGTTGAGAGGTTGAACTCCCCGTAGAGCGCTCCATATGACAATCCTGACAAATGGTGCCTTTCAAAATTTCCCCTGGAATATCAGGCCGAGTAACATCCCTTACCTTATCAAAATGGCAGGATGCGCAATAATGGGCCCCTCGATAAATATCCGACTGCCCAGATGGATGCACAAGATTCTCCTCCGGTTCTGCGTAGGGTCCGTAAAGAGTCTCCCCGGAGGTAATTTTAAAAGTGGGATGCCCATAAGCATTTTCTTGAATGCCGGTAATCAGGTGACAGGCACTACAACCGATGCCTTCTATTTTGACCCGTTTTCCCCCTTTCATCACTTGATCAATCATTCGATCAGTGTGCTGAGGGAATACAGTCACCGCTGGAGCATGACAAGAAAGACAGCGAGTGCGTTGCTCCTGATCAGGATCCGTTTGAAGCCACAGACCTAAAACGGTTTTGAACACCGGAGAGGTGAAAGCCGTCCCATGAAGAAGAGCTCCATCCACGCGGCCAAATGTTTTTAAATCCATGGTCTGCTCGCGCATCCCCTTCCACTCTTCATAATGCCGGTCATGGCATTGTTTGCACTGTTCAGAAGGGATAAAAACTTGCTCAATTTCCTTAATCCAGGATTCTTCTGCTTCACCAACAACCGTGTTTGGCTGTTGACCAAACCCGACGTCAGATAAACAAAAAACCCCTAACATGATCGTTAAAATCCATCGGTTGTGCATGGGTATTATTTCCAATAACCGAAAATTCTTGCTAAACAGATTCTTCATGGAAGTAGTTTAATCCTGAAGAATTCGTACAAAATGGAAATTAAGCCCGCCGGTAACCCCTTGATTATCAGGATCCGCAGGTTCATATGTGGCAACAGTAAAATTCTTTGTGGGGAGGGTCTGCTCCAAGGCAATTCCCAAATCCACAAGGGTTTGAATTTCATATTTATCCACTTCCTTAATGATCGCTTTCACCTTTATGCCTGATAATTCAGCGGGAGACCCTCCAATGACGGCATACACGACAACCCCTTCGGCTTTGGTCAATCCAAGAATTTTCTTGACCTCCTCATCTACTTCCCCCACATCAATTCCAAATTTTTCGGCTAAAATCAGGGCTTTTTCATTGGTCATATTCTCACTTGGCGATTGACCATATGCTTCTCCTTGAAGAACCATCAATCCAAACCCCAGGCACCAACAAATTAAGAACCATTGCATTCCGCCTGTAGATCTCATCTTCTTTATTATTGGTATACTCATGATGAGCTTTGATTGGATTCAATCCCTCCGGCCCCATTTTGAGATGAGTCCTGAACAGGATCAATAAGTAATTGCATCCAGGAGGCAACAGATTTTTGTCCATTCCGCTCCTTATTTTCTCCATTCCAAACAGCAAAGGCTATGGCTTGCATTCGCCCGGGAACCAGCATCGCTTCATTGTCCAAATCGTCTCCCATTGACGTCAGAGGTCGTTTCATGACCACTCGCCATAGGCCATTTTTCCACTCGGCTTGTCCTTGAATTCGTCCCTGCTGTTCTTTGCTAGTTAGGGTGCTAAACCCCCCTCCTACGAGGTCCTCGACCGATGAGGGCCGGCGCGGGATCACTTCAAAGCGGCGAGGACCTGATTCTCCCCGCTTAGATTCTTTAGCTCGCTCGGCACGCCGATCCACGTCGCTTTGCCAATCCGCTTTCCAATGCCAAATATTCACATAATGATCAAGTTGGCCCATGCAAAAAAAGGCCGGCGCATCTCCCAGAGGCAAAGCCACGGCAACCCCATCCCTGAAGACCCCGGGCGTCAAGGATTCATTAATTGTGGCATCCTGCCATTCCAGCAAAAACGCAATGTCTTTTCCGTTATGAATTGATCGGATGGAGAGGGCTCTCGCACTGGGTTCCGGCCATACCGGTCTGGTAATGATTTGGCCACTGAGGGGAACAGGGAGAGGAGCCACGGTTTCCCACGCTGAATCGGAAGGATGAGAGGGCACTTCCCCTTTTGAATAATGCGCCAGGACAACCATGCCCTGAGAACTGACAAGGGGGACTTGATACCAAGTCAATCCGAATAAAACCACCACCGCAAAAACCACAAACAAAATAAACCGTTTTTTTGCGTGAATTGTGTTCAATCCTCGATTTCCTTGGAATATTTAAAGATTCAATGCCAATGATATTTCAAGAATGAGAAAAAATCAGTTCATTATTACATAGATAATCGAGAATACATTCATGATTATTCTCTCATTGAATGCATGTTTTTCGAATTACAGCCCTATCCCATCTTGAAAGCAGAGCGGCCCCGAAAACAAACCGGAAAGACGCTTTTAGGAATTTCGACCAAAAATGCCCAACGAAAAATGACAGAGTCCCACCTCACAGGTTATGAGGAGGGGAGCGAAACAAATGATATAGCTTAGAACTAATAAGTGGGGCAGCAATTATTTGTCTCACTGGGGCAGGAGTGGCTACCTCGAATACAGCCAAACTCTACTGAAAAATCAGATTAGCCTCGTTATCGTAATTTCACCCGACGAATTTTATTTTCATTCCGTTCACAAATATACAAATATCCCTTTGAGTCCAAGGTCAAGCCAGCTGGAGTGTTCACAATTGCCTCAACGGCAATAAGGCCATCACCATGTTTCAACATCCCAGCGTCTTCTTTTGCCACAAAGCGCGCAGCACCGCACCCACCCATATTTTTGTCATCGTAGCCACTATCGCCATTCCCCGCGACGGTTGTAATGATACCGGTCTGACAATCAACTTTTCGTACCCGGTGATTCATGGAATCGGAAATATACACATTTCCATCTGAGTCCACCACAGCGCCCTCCGGGACATTAAGCATGGATTTCACCGCTAACTTTCCATCGCCGTCAAATCCATACCGACAGATGCCAGCAACGGTGGACATCGTCCCCGTTTTCCGATCTAGCTTTCGGATGCGGTTTGTTCCCTTATCAGTGATATACAGGCCCCCATGTTTGTCCACATCGATATCGACCACGTCATACAACTTGCACTCCAAAGCCGGCTTGCCATCGTCAAGATATAACGATAAATCCAGTCCATCTGAACAACGCGGACGCAGTAACCCTTCATCGTTGCTAAAATCTATCCCAATCGCATCCCCGGAAAGAACAATTAGATTTTGAGCGGTCAGAGGGCTCACGCGCTCATCATCTTCTGCCGTCCAACACCCGGCAATGGTCGTAAGCATTCCTGTCTGAGAATTATAATGCCGAATGCGATGGGCTTGAGTGTCTGCAATGTAAAGATGATCCTGATCGTCGATTGCTATGGCTGCCGGATAGGTTAAATTGCACTCCAAGGCTGGCCCATCCCCGTTATATCCCCATTGCCCCGTCCCGACAATGGTCGTAATGATCCCTGTATCCGCGTCAATTTTTCGGATTCGATTGCTGCCGGAATCACAGACATAGATATGATTGTGAGAATCACACAAGACATCTAATGGAAGGTAAAGCCCAGCTTCCCCACAAGGTCCGTAATCGCCGCTATAACATGTCTCACCGGTCCCCGCAAAGTTATGCAGAAGGCCTGTTTCCATATCCACTCGCCTGATTCGGTCAGAACCGGATTCGGCAATGTAGAAAAACCGACCATCCCGATCAACCGTAATATGGTTAGGCAGCGGAATTCCAGATTTCACCGCTCGCTTGCCATCACCCGTACTGCGAGATTTTCCATTGCCGGCAAAGGTTTCAATCACCCCGATTTCTAACGCCGTCTCGATACTCATAGACAATTCACCCTTCAACGTTCATTTCAAAAAATCCGGCCCAATCACCACCACGGATAAGTTTTTGGCCCCTTGCCTTTATAGCGGAATTAGGCCTTAGAGGACGCAGGAACCTGTTCCTGTTGAGCCGGCTGGACTGCTTCCGGTGGAATTGGGGAACCCGTTTCTAACTGGGCGGTTTGCATAGGCTGTGAAATTTGCGGTTGAGCATTTCCCGGGTTGGCGGATGCCGAATTTTCCGCCTGTGCTTGGGGGTCTAGGTCATATGCTTCTGCCTCTTGAACAGATTTCTTGAACCCTTTAATCGCTTTTCCGACCCCTTCGCCCAATTGCGGTAATTTTCCCGCCCCAAAAATGATTAGCACAATCATGAGGATGAGAATTAATTCTGTAAATCCTAAGCTTCCAAACATGGTACCTCTCCTTGTTGGGGTATCACTTTTTCACCGTTTCACGCGAACGCTTGTTAAATCGATCCTTGAGACGATTTCTGGTTTCTTCCGCCTGCTCAAACATCTTACACTTTTCATAGGTGTTAATCAGATTATAATAAGCCAATGGTTCATCCTGATTATTTTCAACGGCATCTTCCATGATCTTCACTGCCATATCAGGTTTCTTCAGATTTAAGGCAATTTCCATGAGCTTAAAACTCGACTCAAGATGACTTGGATCAAACTGCAGGACTTTCATATAAGCCTGCATAGCCATGTCTATCGTATTAAAGTCGGAGACATTAGGATCATCCAATTTCTCATAGACTCCAGCCAAATTATACCAAGCAATCGGATCTTCAGGTGAAATTTCGATCAGACGTTCGAAATACTCTTTGGCCTCCAAAAATGCATTTTTGTCATTATAGAGTCGGCCGACATTAAAAAGTGCAAGAACATCATAGGGGTTTAGTTCCAGCGCTCGTTTAAATTGGGCCGTGGCCTCATCCAACATCCCTTTCGTTCCATAGATCGTTCCAAGATTCGAGTAGTACATGGCCAGAGACCGATCCATTTCTATCCGAATGCCCTCTGCCATCTCAATGGATTTCTTTACTTCCGCAAGAGCTTCATCCATCCGTCCTTTATTAAAATAAAGTTCACCCAATCGACACCGCGCTTGAAAGTCGTCCGGCTCCTCGCCCAGCAACTTTTCAATCTCAGCAATTTCCTCATCAACCGTTAAGGGGCGATCTTCTGTGGTCGTCTCCCCCGACTGCGGATCCATTGTTTGGCTTCCAGCACTTTGTTCTTCCATTTCAGGTGTCCTAACTACTGTGTTTGCCCGTATACGGGACGAATTGGTTGATAGACTACCCCCTCTAGGGTTTTCTTACGAAGTTTTCCTAAAGTTCCTCTTTTATCAATATTTAGCAACATTAACCCAAGCACTACCATCAAGGTCAAATGTGATAATTGAAGCGCATAGCCGGCCATAAACATGAGACCTAGCCCATATCCTGCTAATCGACCTATCAACACCAACTTAATCACGGTATACGCCCAGCAGGTAAAGCCCAACACATAAAATGCAAAAGGGAGATAAAAGGTATAGCCCATTCCCATTTGAAAAATCCAGCCTATCCCCTCTCCAGCCTTCCTTACTTCTTTCGCCACTTCAGGATTCCAAAGAGAAAGGAAAAAATCCATGAAAAGTAAGGCTAAAAAAGCACTGCCCCCGCTAATAACCAAAGTTAATCCCCACCGGCGTTGTTGCTTGTTTTTGGTAATAATTGAAGTGGTGCCATAAGCCCAAAATACCAGGATGCTTGAAAGAACCATTAGTGCTTCCCCGAACCTATTCCCTTCATGCACCAGCGGAGGGGCATCAAAAATATTGAGCCATCCATAAGTCGTTGACATCGTCTGATAATACAGCCATCCACTAATACCCAGGAAGAAACTACCCACCATAAGCCGTTGACTCAACACCCGGTGAGTAGCCCAATATTCCAAAACCAGAAAAACGATCAACCCAAACGCCAAAATATTATAAACAATTGTCCCGACCATGACTGGAGGAAAGAATAAATAACCCACTGTACATGCCACCAATAAGGCCGCCAATGGAATAATAACCTTATCCCACTCTCCTACCCACAGCTTTGTCCGTAATTTTTGAACCAGCAAAATACCCAAAATCAGAAAAACCAGAATGGCCGTCATATTCAGCAGGACAAACCCTAATGAAGAGAGTGTGCGAAATCCGATCCTGACCGCTTCATATTTTTCGGCTAATTTGCCAAGGTGCATACCCAACCGTGAAACCAGCCGATACAGCACCAATTCAAAAAAGGCTGCAAACAACAAACTCTTGAGACCCCATTCAAAAAGAAGCCCTGGGCCGTCGATTCTTTCCTGGTTATTTTCAGTGGTAGAAATCATTTTTTTTGAACTTCAGATATGGAAGTGCATGCCGTAATAAGATGGCTAGATGTTCATCCAGGATATCTTAATATCTACACCCTAGAGGGCTCCACCTCAAGCTCTTTGTTATGCCGGGTGATATATAACAACCCATCCGCCATGGAGTAGTTAAATGGTAATTCACATACAACTTCACTAATCTTTTCATACACATATTGATATACTTTTTCAGCCTGCTCTGGAGTCATCCCCGATTTTACTTCATAAAAGAACCCTAAACTCAAATCTTCCGAGGCTGGTCGCATAATTCGTTGAATCCCATATCCCCCTGGATCGTTCATAATAGGGGCTTCCTTTTCTAAATCAAACAAACATGGTTGACAGGAAAACCCATAGGAGGAATGCAGCTTCGTATTATTGACAATAAAATTCAATGTTTCCAATGATTCTTCTTCTGTTTCGGTCGGAAACCCAACAATCACATAGCAATGCACCGCAATTCCAAGATCAACACAATCAGAACAGATCCGATCAACATTTTCTTGGGTAATCCCCTTCACCATAAAATCCATCAACCGGGCATTATAGGTTTCCAAACCAAAGACAATTTTCTGACATCCTGCCTCCCGCATAGAGGTAAGTAGGTCACGAGATAAATTCTTTTCAAATCGCAACTCGGCCGTCCACTGTAAACCCAGTTTTCGATGAATGAGTTCCTTACACAATCGCTTGGTTGGCGAAAGAGCCAGGCATTCATCCGTAAAGAAAAAGTACGGTGTTTCATATTTATGGGACAACGCTTCCAATTCATCCACAACTTTCATCGGATCCTTTTGCCGAAAATTCTGATGATCCAAAGTCAGAGCACAAAAAGCACAATCCTTGTAATAACAACCTCTAGAAAATTGTACCGGCAACACCGTATGCGGTGCTAAATAGTCACCCAAGGGAAACCCGTCATAATTTGGGGCTGGGTGGTCCGCAAGATTTTCAGAGTAAAAGGGTTGATTGACAATTATTTTTCCATCTTGCCGCCAGATAAGATTCGGCACTTTCGAAAAATCTTTTTTCCCGTCTAATTGAGTTATCAGTTCTAAAAGGGCCGTCTCGCCTTCAAACACAATGAAATCATCCGTCAATTGAAATAACCGGTCACACCGTCTGAGATTGTCTACCAGCCTTGTAAAAATACTACCCCCGATGGTGACATGAACCTCCGGATGAATTTCCTTAATTAATTTACACAGAGTTAGACCAGGGATAATCTGTGAGGTTGCGGTAATGGAGACACCAACAAAGTTTGGAATATCTTGTCCAAAAGCAGGAAGGAAAAATTTTCGATAAAGCTCAAGATACGGATTTTGGGTTTCATCGTGTATAGCTTGAAGAATTTCTCGCGAAGAATAGATTGAATACGCAAATTGGTTGTCTACCACCGTCATCCTGGTCGGAAAATACAAAGAAGATACAACCTCCAACCACCGATCAATTAAAAAGAGACATTCTCTGTAACGCTCAATGTCGTAAAATTCTTCCCCACGCAATGATGCTTTAACGGGTTCGATTTCATCTATGAGATAGGGAAAACGGTCAAGTGATTCAACAACACGAGCGTAATGCTCTTTACTCCCATAACCGGTATCTCCAGAAACCGATGCTTCCAATTTTTTCACCAAATCAACTAACCGTGGATAAATATCTAACCCAAATCCTTTAGTTAACACCCTATCAAGCAACTCAATATTTAAATCACGTTGCTGATGAACTTGAACACCGGATTTTTCAAGAAAGGCCGAAAGGCACGGAATACTTAAGTAGGGCTGAGAGGGATGCCAACTAGGAGGGAATAAAAGTGAAATTTTCACAATGCGGCTCCCAGGTAATGGGGAAAATAAGAAACGCAGAATTTGACTATTTTAAATTTATACACGTCCCATTCTCTTCAATGCAACAATTAGCGTTTTCTTGTCTTGGCGAATAAACATTTATTCGAAATAAGTGCTTATAAAAAAAACCTCCGGCAACTTCCCCCATTACTGGAGTCCATTACCGGAGGTTTTCAAGCTCAGCTATGTCCTATATGAAAAAGGACCTGATTCAGAAAAGGAATGAACTTAGTTTGGCATTTGAGCCGTGAACCAAGTCGAAATCCCTTTCATCCCATTTCGTTCTACGTTTGAACCGTCCCAGACCGCAAAAGCTACGGGGAAGCTCGCTCCTGCCGCGAACTGAACATCATTGGGGTCTTGGGTTTTGAGACTCCGCTTCATGACCACTCTCCAGGTCGGACCGCTGCAGCATCCACCCTTCAGTGACCCATACGGCTCCCATAATCCATTTCCTACCACGTCTTGGGACGCCTGGGTAGTCAACGTACTAAATCCGTTAGCATTCAAATCTTCGACTGACCCCAGCCGCAGGTTAGGATCGGACATGATGTTACCCGACCAAATACCGGGGTTAAATGGCCCTAAGCTCCGACCAATTCGGTCAGGATAGGTCACACCACCAGCTGGCTCCTCATAGTAATAATCCCATGCTATGGAGGGATATTGATTATCCACATCCCACATCCCGGCCACGCCAGCTCCAAGATCCTTTTGCCATTCCGCATTCCAACGCCATATGTTGACCGTCCCACCAGACTGTCCCATACATTGGAATGGGGGCGCCCCTGCAGATTGCACAGGGAATTGTACCGCCACTTGATCCCTGAAATCCTGAGGACCAATGGTGGTGTTATTTAATGTTTGATCACCCCAGTTAGCCCAAACGCCGATTTCTTCGCCATTTGTTGCCATTTTGATCATCACAGTTTTCACTGAAATGTTCGGGTGCATTGGGGTCGTTATCGTCTGCCCACTTAATGGGGCAACGATACCGGGCACGGATTCCCATACAGGATTCGCCGCATCCATAGGGATTGGGCCAGTAATTTTGCCAACCGGAATCGTTACCGGTTGCGAGACGGCCAGCGGAATCTGCCCCATGGTCAAACCTACACACACCACCAGGACAGACAGAAGAACGCCAAACACCAGTCGTTTGTTACGCGTCTGCACCAATCTCATAATGACGCATCCTCCTTTGATAAAAGATTAAAACCGAAAAGACTGCTAACTACCTGTCTCCTCAAACCTGTCGCCACTAAACCAAATTTTCATATAATGACTCAACTCAATTCCTCGCTAAGCATTTCCTGATTGGCCTGATGTTCCACTTTCCTTATCCAAAAATGCATCTGCTCCAACTTCACTCATCAGAAGGCTTAACTCATTTCCTTGATCTTGAGCACCACATTCAAAACTTTGACCTTCAGGATTATTGTATGACGCAGGGCGATAATCGGTTTCTGAATAGGGCTGAGGTGTCACACCTAAAAACGCAATATCGAAAGCAATCCAATGAGAGGTAAAATCAGCCAAAATCTTATAAAAACCGTAATCGGCTTTCCTATTTAACATTCCTGAAAACAAAGGAACCCATCGACCAATATGCTCTTTTACGAATTTTTTCTCAGCTTCAATGACGGTTTTAAGTTTTTCTGCTCCATCATGAAGAATGGCATATGATTCTTTGTACGCCAGATAATGCATAAATTCCAACTCTACACTCAAATGATCCAGGCGTTCATGAATATCCGGAGAAAGCTGAAGGCCAAAGGCACTATAAAAACCGGCAATGTCTCCCATTACATAGGACTGCCCGAAAACATGGTCATTTCCAAATAATGTTTCGTATGGCGGACAATCTAACGCGATGACATTGCTAAACACCCGACGATGCTCATCACGTAAATCTTGGAGACTCCAGTTTTCGCCTTCTGATGATACCCAAGATTCAATGGCATCAAAATTACCCACCAATGCATCAAGACGCTCTTGCGCTTCATTGCCCCCTATATTTTGCAGCTCTTTTTTCAACCCTTCTAATGCCGACTTTCCATCCTCAACAAATTCCCCACTCTGAAGATAATCCAGAAACTCCTCGTCTTCTGGGTAGAGATAACCCCAGGATACCAGCAGATAAAGCTTGCTTCGACAAAGCGCTCGATCAACAGCTGGCGCATCTTTTGGAGAAATCTTGACGGCCTTTTCATTTCCGGAAACTGGCATACCGTTTTTCCCTGCTTTCCCTGCTTTTTTCCCCTCTTTAACGCCTGATGTCATATTTCACCTAACTTTTAAAATTTTTTCATTTCACAAGCATTTGCTTCAATTAGGATCATTGTCAGGGCCATTAAGGATTCATGAAAAAGGGATCAGATAATAGGACAACAGACCTATGAAGTCAAGACTTCGTTATCCCTGATAGCCCCACGATTTCCAGAATTTTCCAGCAATTTGAATCCCCCAAATTTACCCTAGAAAATCCACGCAGAAAATTGCCCTTTTATGCCTCTGTCCATTTTCCATACCTCCCAGCTAAAAGGTCCATATTCACACTTGTCTTCTCCAGATCATTCAAGCTATCAACACCACTAGGCGTTACCACACATTCCTTATCTAGAAACAATCCGAATTGCGCTACGGTCGTTTACCGTTCCACAGATATATTGGCATATGCCACAACCCACGCATACCGAATCATCTACACGAATGAGATAGGAGGCAAAATCCATCGAAAGTGCCTCAGTAGGACATTTAGACACACACGCATTGCAGCCAGCTCCTGCCGTACACATTTTTGACAAAACTTTCGCCACTCCCATATTTACCTGGAAACGATCCGCAACAGGCAACAGGGCCTCCGTAGTACACGCCCCAATACAAGGAAGATCCTCACATAATTTGCATGGGGTTTCTCCTGGATAGATAACGGGAGTACCGTTACTCAATAATACCTGAATTGCATCGTGAGGACAGACCTCGACGCAATCAGCGCATCCCGTGCAGCGCTCCAAAAACAACTCCTCCTCAACAGCCCCTGGGGGACGGAGCCACCCCGTTTTCTCAGGAACAGGCTGCTCCTTTTTTGTCGGGGAAGGAGCATCGCGATGTTTTACGAATTCATGAACTGTGGCGCCTATGGAAATTGCCGACTGTCGAAGAAACATTCTTCGACCTAATGTCGGATTGGACGAAGGCTGGTTTGGCAGATGAGGGTCGGACATTATGACGCTTTCAATAGCCTAAAACCAATAAAACTAATGGGACACGAGGATAAGGTCTTGTTCAAATTTATACCACTCCGGAGGCCCGCAGCTTATACACCTCCACGCATCTGTCACAGGCTCCATATTCCACATCCCATCCTGGGTGATTTTCGCGAATATAATCTAAGACAAAACCTTCCAGCGTCTCATCCATGTTTTCTACCCAGGTATAAGTTGGGAATCGACAAAGCGGACACGGAAACCCTGGGAGAAGCATGGGTTTGGTTGGAACATCCGGCACCTCACTGTCCTCAACCTCAATGGCTCTCTCAATCACTCGTATCGTATCCGAAGCCATTTCCACTAATTCGGCATGAGTAAGATAATCCGTCTGCCAGATCCCTTCAAACACGGATTCCACCTGACCTGGTGGAATTTTTCGATACCAAGAACGGAACTCTCGAAACCGATATTCCTTGGAAAACATCGGTTCTTTGCCTGTCCGAGCAATCCGGCTATCGACATGAAGGTTCCACAGCACACGGTAACGATTTAAAATCAAATGTTCTTCCCCAGGGTTCAACCCCACTTTTGTGTCAGGATCGTAACCAAAAGCCTCATCTAACATGTCAGAGATATGCGTTAACTCATGTCGTAGGTAACGGGTAATGGCTGGATCATAAAATCGCCGAGGGATCAATTTAATCCCCACCCCTTTTTTCCCGGCCTCTTCAAATTGGCGAGCGAGTTTTTCTTCGACCACTCCCCACTTCCGAAGAACATCCACCCCTTCCTGATCTTCTTTCAATACGCCCCGCACCAACACGATCCCGGTTTTATCCCGCAAAACCGGGAAGTCATCAAAAGCATCACGAAGAATTTCGGCAAACCCCCATTTAGCAAATAAATGTTGATAGAGACGTTTGAACTCCGGATCACGGTCATCAAGGGAAAACTTCTCGTAAATGGGATCGGCAAACTCATGAAATTCATTAAAATAAGTCGGGTCCCCTTCACGCTCAGTTTTTTCAGCAAACGAATCAATCACCTCCTGCAGGAGGGCGGGTTGAAAACGAATTTCCATGAGCAAACCTCCGTTTACCGCAAGATCACCACAAGACGAGTTTTATTTCTCGGAAGATGATCACCGTAATAATAAATTCACAATAATTTGGGAGGTAGCTACCTTGACTCCCTCGAAAACCGGCGATTAGTATCATAACTAGTTGAATTATAGGAATGCGTTTTCCCTTTTGGCAAGAGAATCCCATTCATCCATTTTCTGAATCCGTTTAACCGATCCCTTTGATGTCAATCTGTTTACGAAGCGAGGAATTCCATGACCCAGCCAACAAGTCCAGACACACTGAGTTCTAATCCCGGGTTCATCCATAATCCTGATTCGCAACTTCCCCCACTCATCGATTCACTGGCCTATTGGAAAGGCGGTATCAGGGAACTGAAGTCATTCCGTGGCCACACACAAGAGATATGGGCTGTCGCCTTTTCCCCTGATGGGCTGACATTAGCAAGCGGAGGGAATGATCGTTTTATCCGGATTTGGGATATTGAGACCGGCCGCCTTCTTCGTTCCCTACGAGGTCACACACATGTCGTTCGAGAAGTCAAGTATAGCCCTGATGGCCAAATAATCGCTTCCGCAAGTGAGGACAGGACCATTCGACTTTGGAATCCTCAAACGGGAGAATCCCTTCGGTTACTCTTTACTCGTTACGACCATGCCGTATGCAGTATTTCCTTCTCCCTAGACGGGCTCATGCTCGCGAGGGCGGGACAGAATAAAGACATTAAAATCTGGGAAGTGACCACAGGAACCGAACTCATGACGCTCCTTGGTAAAGATCAATACGACCATAATTGGAGTGTCTGCACAGCATTTTCACCTGACGGCATTCACCTAGTGGCTGGCACCGATATCGGGAAGATTAAGCTCTATGAGGTTTTGCCAAGTGGGGAAGAAAAAATTGTACACAACGGCCATTGGAGAGATGAGGCCGATGATGAAGAGACCGAAAACCGTGGATTTTACGTAGATGATCAAGGCGGATTTCAAAAACCCATGGAATATTGGATTGGGGCCCTCACCTTTACCCCTGACGGGGGCACCATGATCTCAGGTAGTCGTGACTGTACGATTAAATTCTGGGACATGCCAACCATGGAAGAACGCCGCACGCTGAAAGGTCACTCTGAATGGGTCAGAAATCTTCTTGTAACCCAGGATGGCCAGGTGCTTATCAGCGCCAGCGATGATGGGACCGTCAAAATGTGGGACATCCAAACCGGCCGTCAATTCCGAACGCTTCGATCGCACAAAGGACCTGTCAGGGGAATTGCTATTTCTTCTGATGGGAAATACCTCGCCACAGCTGGCAATGACCGGATCATCACCCTCTGGGAGGGTGGGGAATAATTCATTTCCCGTCACAGAAATCCTTAGCTTACTCAGGGCAGCTCTCTCTTCCTAAAAGGGCTGCCCTTTCAACCGTCATCCTGATCGCCCTTCTCAGAGTCCGTGTCGTCGCCTGCCCGCACAATTCCATACCGTTTACATTTTTCCCAAAGCCCTTTTCTCGATAATCCTAAAACCTTCGATGCCGTCATGCGACTCCACCCTGTTCGATTGAGTATTTCTAGAATATGCCCCCGCTCAAAATGCTCCCGCGCTTCGGCCAATGTTTCCATCGCCCCATTTTTCACGCCTCTCCTGCCTTCCTGATTCCCGCAAAATCCGCATCCTTTTTGCGGTTCCCCTCCCGCATATGGACATCGACTCTGTCCGCAGAGATCCCAAACCTGGATTTCTTGAGTGTGTTGTGCCAAAGCTAAAGCCCGTTCAATAGTATTTTCCAATTCGCGAACATTCCCCGGAAAGGAATACTGCAATAACACCTCGCGAGCTTGCCGTGACAAAGCTTTGGGTTCTTGGTGATTTCGACCTGACATCGTCTCCAAAAAATGCTGGGCGATCATGAAAATGTCTTCTCGACGTTCTCGGAGAGGGGGTAGCTGAACGGGCACCACATTCAATCGATAATAGAGATCTTCCCGGAATCGTCCTTGTTCAACTTCTTTCCGCAAATCCTTCTGCGTTGCACACACTAATCGCACATCCACCTCAATCGTGTCATTTCCCCCGACGCGTTCAAATTGCCGTTCCTGTAGAACACGAAGCAATTTAATCTGGACCAACGGGGAAATTTCGCCGATTTCATCCAAAAAAAGCGTTCCCTGATGAGCAAGCTCGAACCGCCCCTGCCGTTGCCGGAGGGCACCCGTAAACGCCCCTTTTTCATGCCCGAACAGTTCAGCCTCCAACAGCGTTTCCGGTAGCGCGGCACAACTTACTTTGACCAAGGCATGATTTCGTCGAGCGCTATTGGTATGGATGGCATTGGCAATCAATTCCTTTCCCGTTCCACTTTCCCCTACCACTAAAACGGTCGCGTCAGTGGCCGAGACTAACTTGACTTTCTCCAGCACTTGTCGCATCCGCTCATTTTTTCCCACGATCCCTTGGAAACTAAATTTCTTTTCCAAGGCATCCCGTAACACCCGATTCTCTTCACGAAGAGCCACCACCGCACAAACCCGCTGCACACTCAATAACAATTCATCCATAGAAAAGGGTTTCGTGATATAGTCATAGGCACCGCTTTTCATCGCATCGACAGCCGTGTCAACGGAACCATGTGCCGTAATGACAATTACTTCCGTGCCAGGGCACTGCTCCCGGCACTGCTTGACGATATGCAGTCCATCCACACCGGGCAATCTCAAATCAGTAATGACCAAATTAAACCGTGAAGTCCGCAACCGCTCGAGTCCCTCTAACCCGGAACTGGCTTCCTGTACCACATAGCCGATAGCCTTCAGCGCATCAACCATAGAGACTCGCATCAAGGGCTCATCATCAATTATCAAAACGGAACCCTGAGTCATGTGCCTACCTTTACAGGAATGCCCGCACGAGATCGAACCAAGGGCAAGCGAATAGTAAAACGAGTGCCTTTTCCCTCTTCACTGTCAACCAACATTTCACCTGCGTGCCGCTGCACAATTCCCAAACTCACCGACAATCCCAACCCGGTCCCCTCTCCGGTCCCTTTCGTCGTAAAAAAGGGATCAAAAATATGAGGTCGAATCTCTTGAGGTATGCCGCACCCAGTATCCTCCACTTCAATTTCATATCCTTCTTCCTGCTTTCGGGTACGCAATGTCACCTTGCCACCCTCTTTGAGTGCCTGAACCGCATTCAGGACTAAGTTCATAATCACCTGCTCAATCATATGCGCATCGACCATCACCATCGGCAGTGTCTCATCATAGTCCTTACTCAAAGTGGCATGTTTGACCAGGAATACATGCTCGGTCAATACCAGAACTCGGTCTAAAATTTGATGAAGATCTGTCAAGGCTAATTCCGGTTCACGTTGCTGGGAAAAATCCAGAAGCTGTCGAACGATGCGTTGAACACGTCGCAATCCGTCCTCCATAAAATGCAAATATTCCTGAGATCGCTCAGGCGTCAACGTTCCCTTTCGAATATTATATAAACAATTGAGAATTCCCCCTAACGGATTGTTAATTTCATGTGCGACCCCGGCGGCCAGCTTACCAATGGAGGCTAAACGTTCAGAATTCTGCACCTGGCGTTCCAAATGCTTCCGTTCCGTAATATCCCTGGCAATTCCCAATACTCCTGTGTACACGCCTTCATCATTGAGAAGCGGGGCCACACTCACCAGAACCGACCGCAACTCTCCCTCTCGACTGACTACCTCTACTTCGTAGACTTGCTTTGTCCCAAGATCCAATGTTTCTTTCAAATACCGGCCACGATACCGCTTGGAGAGTAATGAGAGATACGGTTTACCAATCAAGTCTTCTTTTCGATATCCCCATGCATCAACTTTCCCATTGACATACGTAAACCGTAAATCAACGTCCAAGGTATAAATCACGTCATTCGCATTTTCCAACAAACTTTCAATGTACAGCTTGGCCTGCTCAATTTCCCGGGTACGCTCAGAGACTTTCTCTTCCAGGACTTCATTGTATCGTTGCAGTTCAGCTTCAAGTTTTTTATGCTCGGTAATATCTCGCAACTGCACCATGATTGAGGCTCTTCCACCCATATCAATCCGAACCAGGTCCATCTCCATGGATTTCATGATGCCTTGCCGGTCATAAACCTCAATCTCTGTCGTGGGCACCTTTGACTCTTCACCACTGACTCGTTCCAACAAATTCTGACTGATCAGCTGAAATGCCTGAGGAACAAGCTTCACGAAGTACGCGCCTTCTAAATCAGAAGGGACATACCCTAGAATTTCCCGTTCACGCGCATTGACATCCAAGATACGGCCTTCCGAATCAACCACAAAGATTGAATCGGCAGCCAAATTAAATAACGCCTTATAGCCCGCTTCTGAGTCAGACAGTTGTTGGGTTCGTTCGGCGACAATCCCTTCCAATTGGGTGGTATATCGCTCAACTTCACGCTCCAGAGCCTTTCGGGCAGTTATATCCCTCACAAATCCTCTCGAATACACCACCGAATGGGTCCCCGGATCCATCAGCGTTGTTGAATGAATTTCCACATCCATCACTTCACGGGATTGCGTACGAAAAACAGTTTCTATGGAGCGCGCCCCACCCAAGGCCAGCCCTTGGACATAGGCCCGCACCCCCTCTTGTTGTTCCGCCGGGACAATATCCCAGAGCGACATCTCAAGCATATCGACAAGCGAATAGCCCAGCTTTTGCAACTCAGTCGTATTTACATGGACGAACCGCCCTTCGGGATCTAATTGATGAATCATTTCCGGAGCATTTTCAATGAGATCACGATATTTCTGCTCCAATCGCCCGATTTCATCCACTTTCTGATTCAACTCAGAAAACGAATGCTGTAGATTGTCCGCCATAGCATTGAATGTATCAGCCAAGCGTTCGATTTCATCACCGGTACGGATCGCAATCTTTTCCGAAAGATTCCCATCTCCAAATTGCTCAACTCCCTGCGATAAGGCTTGTATGGGCTTCACGATCCGGCCGGCAACCACAACTCCCGCCCCCCACAAGATGACAAAAACAGAGATGCCATAGAAGATGACCTTACTTAATAATTGATCCAGTGGTGCATACGTCTCGGCAGAATCTTGACTGGTCAACATATGCCAGGACTTTCCACCAAAACTCTCTGGAGCGAGTGGCAGCCCCAAATGAAGAGGAGCATAGCCAACAATGGCATTCGGCATACCATGGGAATCCGGATCGGCAACCAACCACCCAACTTCACCTCGTTGAAACGCACTGACAACATTAGGCGGCATCACGTGCTCTTCCAAAGAAAACGCGGGACAGAGAATCGGCATTCCATCGGATGCGGTTAACATGGCATGACCGGTTTTCCCGGCGGCCACTTCCGAAATCGACCGAAATAACGAATCCCTTCTCAGAAGAATACTGATAGCTCCCACTACGTTTTGTCGATGATCATCCCAAATCGGGACACCAACATTCAGGACATGAGTCCCAAACCCTGGATCAAATGACAAATCGCTCACAAACGCCTGGGCATCATGATGTTGAACCACGGCCTCCCACCAGAGACTGTTTCCATGAAAAAAACTGACTTGTGGAAAAGAGCTCAACACCAATGCCCCCTGCGTATCAACCACAACAATTGCGAGATAATCCGATTTTCGAATCGCGTGCCATTGAATCAGGTAGTCGGTAGCATATTTGTTCAGAAAAACCGGGAACTCATCCTTATTGGATTGGGCCCGCCAACTTTCCTGCCACTGCTGAATTAAAGACTGAATTTCGTCTGGATTTTTATCCGCATAACTCCGGTTCGAATTCATGATGGCACTTCGAATAAAGGGAATCGTGGCCAGCTGTTGGGCCTCATTAATTCCACGAATAATCTGGGTCTCAACTTTACGAGCCACTTCCACCGCAATCCCCTTCATGGTAATACCGGCGGCTTCCCTTAGGGCACGTTTTTCTTCAAAATATGTGAGGAGAAGAGAAAGAATAAGGGGCAGAAGACCAACCAGCACCATCGCCAGAATCGTCTTGCCCTTGAGTTGGAGGGGAAACCCAAAGCGTTTCACTTTGGTAACATCGCAAAATCCATAAAAAACGTCTAACTCCTATGATTTTCTACATTTTGGTACTCCTTTTTCCTTGATGTCAAGAAACGGTAACAAGGAACTATTTACCTCGGCTCAGTAGCTTTCCCTCTGCACCAGGCCACAGCAAGAGGAGTGGACTCGCGACAAAAATCGAGGAGTAGGTCCCAACCATGACCCCCAACAGTAAGGCCAATGAAAAATCATGCAAGACTTCCCCTCCCCAAATGGTCAGCGGCACCAAGACCAGAACCACAGTCAGTGTCGTAATTAATGTTCTGCTTAAGACCTGATTGATTCCATTATTAATAATCTTCGTCGTCGTTTCCCGTCTCCTCTGACGAAGATTTTCACGAATCCGGTCAAACACAATCACTGTATCGGTCAAAGAATACCCTGCCAGGGTCAATAGCGCCGTCACCACCAGCAGCGTAATTTCGGTATTCAACAAAAAATAAATCCCCAACACCGCCAGGACATCATGAAATGTGGCAATGGCTGCAGCCACGCCAAAACGAAACTCAAAACGAACCGCGACATAGAGGATTATGCCTGCAAGAGAAAGGATGACCGCAATCAAGGCATCTTCTTGCAGTTTCTTTCCAATGGTGGGTCCTATGGAAGTACTGGAATCCACTACAAATCCGTGATCAGGAAATTCAGCTTGAAAAGCCTGAATGATATTCTCACTGATTCCTTCTTCGATCGTGGTTTCTGTTTTTACACGAATCAAGAGCTTATGGTCTTGGGGAAACTCCTGTAGTTCAGCGGAACCCAATCCATGCGCATCCAAGGCTTTCCTGGCGTCGGCAATCAGGAGTGGTTTATCAAATTTAAGCTGAACCGCCGTCCCCCCGGCAAAATCGATTCCCAGGTTTGCCCATCCAAACAGGATTCCGATAACGGCCACCAATCCCAGAGAAGCCAGAATGCCCGATACCGCGAAAGCAATGTTCCGCTTTCCCATAAAATCAATATCTGTTTTCCCAAGAATTTCCATCATGACCAAAAATTTCTCCTCCCCAAAGAATATCCCCTGTCTATGAGCTTGTGATAGCGCCCTTTCTCAATCGATCCTCGTATTTGAAAATGCCGCGCCTTGCCTCCTCTCAACCAGCAAGGTTCAACCAATTACGCCTCAAACAAGGCGACCCCTTAGATACTAAGCGAGTCCAACTTTCGTCGATTCAGAAAATCAAACACCACCCTCGTCCCCACCAGCGCCGTAAACAAGTTAATTGCAATTCCTAAGCACAAGGTTACCGCAAATCCTTTGATAGGTCCCGTTCCAAATAAAAACAGCGCCAACCCGGTGATCAGGGTCGTCACATGGGAATCGACGATTGTCAAAAAAGCCTTATTATAGCCACTATCTACGGCTAAACGAACGGGACGTCCCTGGCGGAGCTCCTCTCTAATTCGCTCAAATATCAACACATTGGAGTCGACTCCCATTCCAATGGTCAAAATAATTCCGGCAATGCCTGGTAATGTTAAGGTGGCATTAAGCCCTGATAAAGCACCCAGCAAACAGATTAAATTGAGAAACACAGCCATATTGGCGATGAAACCGGAGAGGCGGTAATACACAATCATAAAAATGAGGACCAGCGTCCCGGCAATAATCGTTGTTCGTAACCCCTTCTCAATTGAATCCTGTCCCAGGGAAGGTCCAACGGTTAAATCCTGCAAGGTTTTCAACGGTGCCGGTAAGGCACCAGCCCGGAGCACCACAGCCAGATCATTCGCTTCTGCAGTGTTAAAGGTGCCTTCAATGATCGCCCGGCCGCCGCTTATGCGATCTCGAATGACGGGCGCCGAATACACCTTCCCATCCAGGACTACCGCCATCCGTTTACCGATGTTGGCAGCGGTGAGCTCATCAAATTCTCGCGCCCCTTTGCTGTCAAAGGTAATACTGACAATCGGCTCATTGAAATCACCAATTGTCACGCGCGCATCCTGCAACACATCTCCGGTGAGAACGGCATCTTTTTTCACAAGGTAGGGAATACTATACGCCCGACCATCCGGTTCCGAGATAGCCGTTTCAAAGAGAATTTCTGCCCCTTCTGGAATTTTATCTTCTAAGGCCTTCCTCACCGTATCCTCTTGGCCTTTTTCCACCTGAGGCGGTAAATCCAATGCGGCCTTGGACTCCTCCAACAATTTAAATTCTAAGAGAGCCGTTTCTTGAATGAGATCTTTAGCCCGTTGAGGATCCTTGACTCCAGGCAATTGAATCGCAATTTGGTTGAGCCCCAACCGCTGGATAAGCGGTTCGGCGACGCCAAATTCATCAATCCGGTTTCTGAGGGTTTCAAGTGCCTGGTTGATGGCTGAGGTTTTGATTCGATCCACCTCGGTAGGGCGGAGCTCATATTCCAAACGCGTTCCTGAAGAATTTTGCGACTCAAAGTTCGGGAAAGCCTCATCGAGCAGCGTTCGGACTTTCTCCCCATCGGCTTCTTCTTGAAGAGTGATGACAATCATCTTCGACCCCTCACGACGAACCCCCTCCACCACGATCGCCTTGTCTTTCAGCAGATCCTCAACAGCCTTACGAATTCGATCAACGGCAATCTGCACCGCTCGTTCCTCTTCGACTTCCAAAACCAGGTGAATGCCTCCCTGAAGATCGAGACCCAAGGAAAGCCCACGGTGACTCAATACCCGCTTGACCCCATCAGGCAACGACTGGAACAGCCCTGGGAACGAAGGAAGGGCCAGGATGACGGACACCACCGTGACCACAAAAAGGAGAAACAACCTCCCACGAAGCTTTTTCATTCATCTACCCCTTGATCCATCATGATTCATTCGACGTACGGATGCTCGCGATATGATCGCGTTGCAACCGAATTTTTGTATTATCCGCGACTTGCAGGGTAGCCGTTTCCTTATCCAAATTGGTCACGGTTCCCCAAATTCCAGAAGACGTGATGACCTTATCGCCTTTTTTCAGGCTATCCAACAATTCCCGTTGTTTTTTTTGCCGACGTTGCTGCGGCAAAATTAGCAAAAAATAAAACACCACAAAAATCAGAAGAAAAGGAATGAGCGATAATAAGCCGGCGGAGGAATCGGGACCGGCTCCCCCAGCTTGGGCCCAAGCATAGGAATCTAGGTTCATAAGTACCTCAATTAAAATGTGTCTGTGGCCAACCCATTCAATCAGGTCGATACTTCCTGAATGAGCGTTTCACTCGTGTCACACTCGCGTCGGCGGTAAAAATCTTTCCGGTAATCGTCAAACTGATTCGCGCTGATTGCTTGTCGTAGCCCCTTCATGAGCGAGCCATAATACCAAAGATTATGGATCGTATTCAGACGGACGCCTAACATTTCATGCGATAAAAACAAGTGCCGCAAATAGGCTCTGGAAAACCGTTGGCAGACCGGACACCCACATTCGCCATCAATGGGATTCGGATCACGGGCATAGCGAGCCTGCTTAATCAACACCTTCCCTGTCGAGGTAAACAGCCAACCGGTACGCCCATGCCTGGTCGGGATAACGCAATCAAATAAATCCAATCCCCGAGCCACCCCTTCCACGATATCTTCAGGAAGCCCAACTCCCATTAAGTAGCGGGGACGACCGGGTGGAAGCTGATCAATCACCGTCTCGATCATCGCCAACATTGCGGGCTTTTCTTCTCCCAAGGATAATCCACCCAAGGCATAGCCATCCATATTCAAATTGACCAACTCCTGGGTCGATTCTTGTCTCAATTGGACAAAGACTCCACCCTGAACAATCCCAAACAACCATTGATGCACTTTTCTCGGTACCGCAACACATCGCTGAGCCCACCTGGTCGTTCGCTGTACAGCCTCACGTGCTTGCTGTTCTGTACAAGGAAAAGTCGGACAATGGTCAAGAACCATCATAATATCGGAGCCAAGTGCGACCTGGATGGCCATACTTTTTTCCGGTGAGAGTAAATGCCACGCACCGTCGATATGAGAACGAAAGCCAACCCCCTCCTCGGTCACCTCACAAAGATCGGCCAGGCTCACCATCTGGTAGCCCCCACTATCGGTCAAAATCGCTCCGGGCCATTGCATGAAAGCATGAAGCCCTCCCAGAGATTCAATGAGTTCATGCCCAGGACGCAAAAATAGATGATAGGCATTCGCCAAAACCATATGAAACCCGCATTCGCGGACTTCATTCGGGTCCAGTCCTTTGATCGTCCCCTGTGAGCCAACAGGCATAAAGGCCGGAGTATCGATCTCACCATGGGAGGTTAAAAGTCGTCCAACCCTCGCACGACCAGAAGGCAACGTATGCTGAAGATGAAAACGATTGGGACCTGATTGTGAAGTGGATGGATCTTTAGACATTATCTCTGCGTATGCTTGACCTTCATGCATGTTACATTTTCTCCGGCGCGGAAATTCCCAGGATGGCCAGCCCATTACCAATGACCGTCCGGACTTGCCGAAGCAGGGCTAAGCGAGCAGCGGTCAAGTCCGGCGAAATACTTTCGTAGATGCGCTCCTGACTCACCGCTGTAGTATGCTCACTTGCCCCTAATTTAATGTTGTCTCCCGTATCCCCGGTGTTCCTCTCAGGATCCAATGAGGGAAGGACCCGATTTTTGTTGTAGTAGGCATGCAATTGGGCCGCAAGCTCTTGGAGATAAAACGTGACCCGATGAGGCTCCAACGCCATCGCACTGTTTTCAATTACAAAAGGATACTGTGCCAACGTTTTAATCAGCCCTAACTCTTCATCCTGGATCAACAAGACCTGATCGACATCCTGGACAGTCGGAAGGGGCACTTGCCGTTCCTGCGCCACTCGAAAGAGACTGGCCAATCGCGCATGCGCATACTGAACATAATAGACGGGATTGTCGGAAGACTGTTGTTTGGCCAATTCCAGATCAAAATCCAAATGCGTATCGGCCCTTCTCATCAGGAAAAAGAATTTGGCGGCATCTGGACCAACCTCATCAATCACCTCGCGCAGGGTCACAAATTCACCGGCTCGCTTTGACATCTCAATTTTTTGACCACCACGTCGCAGGCTCACCATTTGGACCAGGACGATTCGCAAGGCCTCCTTGGCAAAGCCAAACGCTTGAACCGTCGCTTCCATGCGTGGAATATACCCATGATGGTCCGCTCCCCAAATATTTATTAAGGTATCAAAGCCACGATCTAATTTTTGTCGATGGTAGGCCATATCGGCCGCTAAGTAGGTATAGCTCCCATCCTGTTTTTGAGCCACACGATCCTTTTCATCCCCAAACTGAGATGAACGAAACCACCAGGCACCATCCTCTTCTATGAGCAGCTTCTTTTGCCGAAGTTCGTCCAATGACTGTTGGATAAGGCCTGCCGTATGCAGAGATGTCTCGCTAAACCAGGAGTCAAATTCAACCCCAAATGTAGCCAAATCTTCTTTAATTCGATCCAAAAGCATCTGACTGGCCAATTGAGCGCAGAGCATTTCGGCATCATCTGATGAGCCTTCCAGTAAGGTTGGCCCATGGGTCTTCGCCACAGATTCAGCCACAATTTTTATATAGTCTCCATGATACCCATCCTCGGGAAAGGATGACGGTTTTCCCCAATGCTCTCGATAGCGGGCATAGACGGACCGGCCCAACAACTGGAGTTGACGACCGGCATCGTTAACATAATATTCGCGGGAAACCATAAATCCGATAGATGCCAATAACCTGGCCATGGCCTGTCCCAATGCCGCGCCTCGTCCATGTCCGACATGCAAAGGCCCAGTCGGATTCGCACTCACGAATTCCAGGAGAATACGTTTACCTTTTCCGATGTTGCTGGTGCCATACAACACACCATTTTCCTGAATCATTCGTAAAACCTGAATCCACCTGAGGGGATGGAGAGTCAAATTCAAAAATCCTGGAGGGGCAACAGTAACGCTGACAAAAACATCTGAAAACTGGGCCCGAAGACCGGTCGCCAACAGTTCGGCTACTTTCAGAGGCGATTGTCGAACTTGTGAGGCCAATGTCATCGCGACACTAGACGAAAAATCCCCCCATTCCGGTCGCTTAGGAGGTTCCACGGCAATGGCTGGAATCGTGTCCAGACTTAATTCGCCGGATTCCCTGACCTTGTCTAGGATATCCGCGATGGCTTCAATGACTTGGTTTTGGAGAAATTTCTCCACGGCGAAACATCCTATCTACGCAGAATATATGGGTTTTTTAATAGCCGCGGCGAATGTACCACAGCATTCTAGCCAAGGCAAGGCACCGTGCAAGGTTCATCAATACACTCGAAGCTCGGGCTGGCCACGAACGCTTTTACTCCACTTAACACGTCTTCAACAGTTGCGAGGACTTCACCTTTGGAAAAAGAAAGACACGGCATATCCGTACAATGCGCAATGGCCGCCTTCCCTAAGCAATGACAGAATTTTCGTATTACGGCTACATGATTTCCCCGCGGCGCCCATTTTCCAGGGTCAGTGGGACCAAACAACAACACCGAAGGCACGCCAAAACTTGCAGCAAAATGCGACAAACCGGAATCATGACCAATAAACAATTTGGCATGTTGTAAATATTGCCCAATCTGAAGCAGATCCATTCCTGTCAGAATGGCATATTCAAGGTTAATCAGTAGGCCTTGCACATATCGAAGCGAGTCATTATCTGCAGGTCCTCCTACAAGACATATTTTCCATTTTGGGTTCGCCATCATCAGGCCCTTGACAATACTCGCCCATAATACCGGAGAGGCACATTTGTATCGACTGCCACTTCCAGCATGGAGAAGGATAAGTGGCTCCTTGATGGGATAAGCAATTCTCCCCGAACGTGATTTGGGGGAAACAAGAGGACCTGTAAGACTCCTGGTTATTTCTATGTCACGCAGGAACTGTGTCGTCTGAACCCACGGTTGGAGTATTTCCACATATCGATCAACCATATGATGATTACGCAAGGTTCTGTCATGAGGTGAGCGAAAAATGCAATCTTGAATTCCGGCAGCCTTAAACCAACCTTGCCAGATTCTATCTGTGTCCTCCAACCAACCTATGGCTCTTTCGCCACGGCGGATAACCGACAGGAATTTTTCCTGAGGGGAATCCTTAGTCCCACGATATGTCAAAAACTCCAGCCTATCAAAAGAATAGGACTGATGAACTTCCTGCGCATCCACGAACACATCACCTAATTCCTTATGTCCAAACCAAATCAGACGGTGCCCGGGAAACTTAGCCTTCAATACCCGAATAGCGGGCAGAGCCAACAACCCATCCCCTAATGCGCCAGGATGGACAATCAATAAATTGTGAGGTGGAAGGGACATACCATTACTTCAGATGAGGACCAGCTTTTCTGGCAAATTCATAATCAGCGGGTGTATTGATATTCAAAAAAGAATACCCATGCGGATCAATGTCATGGAATAGAGCTTCCTCAACAATTTGAATGGAGAGAGATGGATCCTGAATCAGACTTTGAATTCGAAGATTCCCCTCCTGAATCATCTTCTCCATTATGAGGGAGCATCGTTTGGAATATCGTGCGTGAAGAGGCTGATATCCTGACGAAAGCTTGGGCATTACCACATCATTTTCAGGCAGAGAGCAAAGCCTTGAAATAACAAAAGGATTTAAAAATGGCATATCGCAAGCCACAACAAAAACGGAGGAAAAAGAGGCTTCATTAATCCCCGTGAATATTCCACCTAATGAGCCTTTTTGAGGAATGGTGTCAGTCACTAAACGAACAGGAAGATGCCCGCAAGGATAATCTTCTATTGCGGTCACCATTATTATTTCATCAAATAATTCCCCTATGGTAAGACAAACTTTATCAAGAAATGTAGTTCCTCCCCATTCGAGGGTTCGTTTATCCTTTCCCATCCTCCGGCTTTTCCCGCCAGCGAGGATCACTGCGGACATGTTTGTAATTTTTTTTGTATTGGTCATAAAAAAAGGGGGTGGTTGCCCACCCCCTTCACTTTTTCGGAGTATTCCGAGGTTTACAACATTGTTAGACTTTACCCTTACGCCTATTGGCACGCCGGGTCAAAATCCACCCTTCCACAAGGACCAACCCGATGGCGGCCAGCGTTGGGTAAATATATGTTTCCTTTTCAATAGGTGGCTCTAACACCAGATAATAGAAAGCGGAAACTGCCATCTTTCGGCCTACGTCCCCATTGTGCCCATCCCAAACAAAGAAATTAATAGGAATATATTTTCCCAATTCAATGTAGGCATCTTCTTCGTAGTCACCTTTGAGTGGTCGGGTCACGATAACAGTCCATCTTCCATCCTTCCACTCGGCTTTCACCGTTTTTAATTGTTCGGTGAAATCGTCACGATCATCAAAATCTATATCCCACCCCGTCCCTTGGTAGGCTTTCAGTTCGCCGTCAGCCGTCCATTTAGTAATATCAACGGGAAATCCCTCATCGCCCCAGAAATATCTTGGTTTTCGTGGAGCAGGCAATTCCTGCCATTTAATAGGAAACTGGAAGGCAAGCCCATCATTAAACACCTGATAGGCCGTTTGTTTCGCAGCAATGGATTCAGGATGTTCAGGATCATCAGCAAACTTCGAACCTCCAGGAGGTTGCTCCTCTATTCCATAATCACCAAGATTTACCTCGTAGGGTTCCCAGTCTACCTCGTCTTCCTGCACACTCTTTGTACGATCATCCCACCTGAACATAAACGAAATATGGGTTTCGTTGTAAAGGGACTGAATCCAGACATCGTCAATTCTGGTTACAAAGTTTCGTGGCTTATGAGTGATCTGTCCACCCATTGCCACAATCCGTCGATCAACCAGGTTCCACCGTTCGTCGTGCTCGTCAGCAGGCAACTCTCCTTCAACGAACTTTGAAGGAACAACGAAATCGACTTTTGGCTTATCCGTTAAAGGATCAATTCCCCTAGGTTTGGCTGCAACTAATGCGGCCGCGATTTCATCCGTCACATTACCGCCGGCAATATCTACATCCTTATCCCTTTCACAGAGATGGTTTACATAATTTGCAATGTGCCACCGATCCTCGACTGTAGTATTATCCGCAAACGAAGGCATGGGTGTTCCACTCACCCCTGTTGAAAAAGTTCTAAAAATATTCTTCACATTATAGGCATCCTGTCGGCTACCTCTGAAATTCCAACACTTATGCCAGTCGGCAGGTTGAATGGAAAAACCCCAGTCATCCTTGAGGTTGAACGCATTCCCGTCTCCACGTCCCTCCAACCCATGGCATTCGATGCACTTCATTTCCTTCACAAGCTCGGACCCACGCTTCACCGATTCTGCCGTAGGAGGAACGGGTTCAATTTTATCCAATTGTAACACATGAAATTCTTCAAATTCGGTATCTTGCCAACTCCGGTCCTTGACCAATTCGGTGGTGACAAAGGCTAAGACATCCCTGCGTTGGTCTTCAGTCAAAATACCTTCCCATGAGGGCATCGCGGATCCCGGCAAACCATGAGTCACGGTTTGAAATAAATCCACGTCGATGAGGGGCAATTCACCGCTTGCCGTATGGCGGATCTTAAATGTCCCGGAATTAAAATTACGCGGACGCGGCCATAAACGGTCTGCTCCTGGCCCGTCCCCTGCTCCGTTAACGCCATGGCACCAGACACATTTGGTGAAATACACTCGCTTCCCTGCCTCAACTTGTTCAGCAGGTGGGGGAGCCGGCCGACTCCCTTCGGCAAATCCTTCCGCCATTTCCGCGTGGGACGTGGTAGCAAAGCCTAATCCTCCCAAAAGGAGACCGCAACTGAGAAGCCAGGCTCCAAGGCCACGCCTACCATATCCGGCTGTAGTCGTTTCGTTCATGACCATCCTCTTTTCAAAGTGTCCAGTATCGAATTGAATTTCATTCATGTCCGCGTCCCCCTTATTCCCAAGTCCGCGGGTAATACCCGGTGTGCCAGTATTCAAACATGATGACTTTCCAAATTTCGTCAACCGTTAAATGCTGTTCCCACGGTGGCATGACGGATGCCCAGGGGAAACCTTCACCTGGCAGACCAATTCCACCTTTAGCTACTCGCCAGAACACAAAAGTTTCTTGGAGCTGTGCGATGGTTCCTGCATCGGTAAAATTGGCAGGAATTGGATTAAAGGCAAACGCCCAGAGGCCGCGACCGTTCAAATTATCCCCATGACAGAAATGGCAATTTTGGAAAAAGATCTCTCCCCCTTCCCGAACATGTTTAATATAACCTTTAGCATTGGGATCCCAGGGGTTATCTTCCGGATTTTTCACATCTTTCATTAAACGACCCATATCCTGACTTACGATATGAGCGTTACTGTATGCCTGATCGTATTTACCCTCTGGATTAATACGATAGGGATTCGCGGCAGTTTGTAATACATACGTTTTCCCATGCACCTTAGTTGTGGCCGGTGGGGCCGGATGCACGGTCCTCAATTCAATGGGTTCATCAAAGCTGGGAAGGAAAGAACTGTAAGCAAATCCCCAAAGCCCGATTGGCAATAAAATCAATAAGGCTGTTCGAATGAACTTAGTCATTCCGGTTTTTGCATCCAAAACATTTATGATGGGACGTTTAAATTCTTCCCACTCCTGCTGCGATCCCGAAACCCACATAAAAATACCGCAAGCAGCAACGGTCCCATAAATGGCCCTCACACTAAAGGGAATGGGCGGATAGATTCGATACTTCAGATAGAACAAATTCACAAAACACCAGACAAAGATTCCTGCCCAAAACTTGGGCAAACCCATGCCCGCTCTTTTAAGAGAATAGTTAATAATAGAAAACACAAGGATGCAGATAGCCAACTCTGTAATCATCTGCATCGGCATGTAGCCTTCAACTAGTTTAAGCCACGTCATTCTTCCTTACTCCTTATAAAGGGTTATCCCCTAAATTAATATTCCTTATTCTTTTGGAGGTAAAGGTTGGCCTTCTTTTAATTGAGCCAAGTAATCAACCATTTTACTGAGAGCCCCGCCTGTCAACCTTACGCCAAAATCCTTGGGCATTTGATTGTCGGGAAAATCCTTCACGACATAGGCACTTGGGTTCAATATCGACTCAGTAATGTACTCCTTCGGCGATTTGGCTTTACCCTGATAACCTGGATCTTTAAGCCGATTTGGGGCATTCGACCCCTCCATGAGGAGAGGACCAACTTTTCCCGTGGCACCTTCAATTCCTGGGATTGTATGACAGGCCGGACAACCGGCTTTCATAAAGAGTTTGTCGTATGGCTCGCTTCCGTCTGCTAAAAGATTTCCACCACCAGCTCCAGCTTCTTCTTCACCACCTGCAGCGGGACGATCTGCTTCCGGAATAAATTTTTCATATGAGGCGACGATTTCATCATACGATGGGGCTTCTTTTCCTTCCCGCGTATACATCCAGGTATCCACAGCGGCCAATTCTCCCAAAGTCAAAGATATCGGTGGTTTGTGAATCTTCGGCATGGGGCTTACGGTGTCATTCGAACCCTTCACACCAAATCCAGTCACCACAAAACAACTTGGACATGCATGTGACTCGGCGATATATTCTTGAGCATTTGTTGCCGTGCCGGATCCTTCAAAGGATTCCTTTTGCTCTGTAGTTCGAGCGGCCGCATTGTTCATGTGATAATTTGGCTCTTTTAATCGCTCAGTTGATCTATCCGGGATTCCATAGAGATTCGGTGCACGCTCACTTAAAAAGCCCTGTTGGAATCCATGGCATAATGGGCATTGGCCCTTGCCGATGGCCCCTTGTGTTTTGCTTTGACCAATTCCACCGAAAATGATTTTCTCTCCCTCATCACCCAATTGTTGCGATGACATGCTTTGGAAGTCCAACTTCACGACAGGAGGAGGAAACCCTCCTTCGACTTGAGGAAGCCAATTTCCATAACCGGAAAGCGCGGCAGCTACAAAAAACATGAATCCGCCAATTTTCATCAGTGCACTGATGTTGGGAAAGTAAAGCCCCATAACGAAAGTCATAATGGTAATCATGACCAGAGAAACCGGCAATAAACCGCTGTTCCCTTCAAAGTTATCTACGTAATTGGAAATGGCGATAAAGGCCAAAAATGCACAGAAAATTCCAATTAACGTCTGGAAGCTCGCCCGTTTCTTTTTTACCGGGTCCGAAATAGATGCCTGGAAATACAGCAACAGCCCAACCAGCATGAGCAATACTGGCCAACCCATTTCTATTGCCCGTCCCAATAACTCAACCACAGTGCAATCCTCCAACTTGGGGGCTGCCTATTGCAGCCCCACGATTGTTTGTAATTGTATTTTTCGTTAATGACCAGTTGCAGACTGAGGAGATGGAACTGGCTGCCCTGCCGGCGAAGGAACCGGTACTTTTTTCGCACCAAGGGTTCCTAACCAAAAGACGAACATAATACTGATCCAGAAAAATAATACGTTAAACGAAATGACGTTGGCCGCAAACCCGATTGTATGGGTATAAGCCCAGGGAGAGTTATCCCGCATGACCTCGTTGACGTGCCAGAACAATCTCACTGAAGAACGGATATAGCCCATTAATCCCATCATCCATGTGAATGCTGTGGCCAACATGATGATGGCATATTGGGAACGTGGGGGAATTTGACCCCATCTAATCGGTCCCAGCTGTCTTCCGTTTTTCAACATCGCAAGATTCAGTGGCGTCATTAACAACAGACATGACAATGTTCCGGCCACCTGAGGCACCGACAATCCAATTCGCACGTTGGCAGGAATGAAATACCCATAGCAAGCCAACCAAACATTGTTTAACTGAGCTATGATGAAAAAACATCCCATAAAAATATTGCCAAATTTGGCCCAGCTAACCGTAGGGACTCTGTTCCCTCGCTGGTACCATATAAAGCTTAAAACGGTAGTCATAATAATGGCATTAATGCCGCCATTTTTTGCCGACATGACACCATAATTACCCAGAACCGGATGTTGTTGACCACCCATAGCTTTCAATTCAGCCGGCGTCATGACGATCGTATGTGGCGTAATGAAAACCAGAAGACCAACAACTAAAATAAACACGAGATACTTAATATATTTCTGGAATCGTTCCCCACCGGTCATCCGTCCGAGGGCTTGCCACAAGTAATAATTTGTGGTCAGGAAGAGGATTCCGATCATGGTGGCTTGGATAATAAACAACCAAGCTAACAAACCACCCATAAGGGTAATACCCATTTGTTGTCGGTAGGCATACACCTCACGCATCAACCAATATCCTGCAAAGGGCAATGGGATGAGGAATGCCACACCTAAACTCATTGCGATGTAGCCCATCCAGTCATAATGAGCCCGCTCTTCATCTGTTTTTGAAGAAAGGAAACGGTAAGCTGCATAGGCTGCCACCACACCACCACCAAAGGCCATGTTCCCGAGAATCCTATGAACATTCAAAGGATTCCAAAGCGCCGTATGGATCACATGCCAAATATTTCCAAGATAACGTCCTTGCTCATCTACTCCTGCCGGTGACATCATAAATGCAATCCATGAATTGGCTAGGAACATGAGCACCGTTCCAATCACATTCAGGATGACGGACATGCTGAGATGAACCCATTTCAGAACACCTTCCCGCATTTTGTCCCAACCGTAATAATAAATGTAGAGGGTTGCACTTTCCGCCACGAACGTTAAGGCATAGATGTGCATGACCGGCCGGAAAATACTGGATAAATAACCAAAGAAGGCCGGATAGAGCGTGAGGAAGGTAAAGATCAGGATCCCACCTAGAATGGCGGTTAAGGAATAAGCTGTCAGGCTGATCTTGATAAAATCATAAGCCAATTGGTCATACTTTTTGGCCATGGCTTTATCTTTACTGACCATCCCGGCAAACTCGATACACATACAAAAGATTGGTACCGCCAACACAAAACTTCCATAATAAAGATGTTGCTGGTTGGCCACCCAAAGAAGGACACGACTTTCAAAGTTATACCGAGGGTAAAAAGTTTCATTGTCTTCCGTTACCGGTGCCGGCATTCCAATGGCTGGACCTTCGGTCTTGTAATAAACGTCCCGGCCCATCTCCACTTTTTCAGCCTCTCCCTCCTCCCCTGCTGCCTTTTGCGCAGCAACGACATCCGCAGGAGGACCACCAGCCGGTGCACCACCCCCACCTGCTACGGCGGTGACTGACAGGAAAATCGGCAACAACAACAGACAGCCCATCACCATCAAGGCCGATACGGCGAACAACTTTTTCTTCCCCCGGGTCATTTGATTGAACAGGCGACCCATTGACCTACCTCCTTGTGAAAACGTGTTGAGTTAAACCCATCAAAATTACCTATATAAACCTAATAAATCGTCCAATCTTAATCTATAAGCTCCAAGCTCATAGATTATTCAATTAACGAAACATGTAGAAATAGTCGAGTCCCTGGGCATCCATCAAGACATAATCCAATGCCTGGAAATATACAAAACAAATAACCAATGAAACTATGACATACAGAGCTGTCTGCATGCGCTCCTCCTTGGGTCTAAAAGAATTAAATGATTGACTACCTTATTGGAAGTCATGATTTTTTAGCAGGGACACTGAATACCGGCAAACCAATAAAAGAACCACAAACTTACCGCGCATGTCAGATAAAAAATAGCCTTACCTATTTTTGTCTCTAACTCTGTTGACTCCCTTATGACAGCCGTGGAATCCCCCATCTTAATTCCTCCCTATGCTTAATTCGCATTCAAAAATTTAAACGATTTCACCTAATAAACTTCATTGACACATTATGATTTTTCGTGCTATTCAAACATTTATTGATCACGTAAAACGAGGGATTACTCATGCGTTCAAATGCAAAAGTGTTCGACATTATAGTTTTGGCTGGAATGGTTGTCAATATTCTGCTTGCTGTGTTTCTCATCCTCTACTATTTTGATTTTCTTTAATTTTTTCAGTTTAGCTCCACACAAAACATTAACGGTTTTTGGTCTTAATCTGAACGTGCACACCTGAACCCAATCGTCTCGTCTCGGAAATCAGGAACCATAAAACTTCTATTGGTTATTCTGATATCGACTCCTTGGCTCGTATAGCCACTACCTCTCATTGTCTTGTAGGTAGAAGGAGACCGATTACTCGTCGGCGTAACAGCATTTTCTTGAAGGTAGAGATCTTCGACATACCAATTATCCGTCCATTCCATAACATTTCCTGCGCCGTCATAAACTCCAAAGACACTTTGATCAAGAGGAAAAGCCCCAACCGGAGCCGACACAACATAACCATCGGCCTCTCCTGCAAAATTGGCAGGATGGCTGCTGAGACCCTCACCCCACGGCCAGGTGCGGCCATCTGTCCCCCGCATAGCCTTTTCCCATTCCTGTTCAGTAGGAAGACGCTTGCCTCTCCATTGACAATAGTCATTCGCATCACTCCATGACACATAGGTAATCGGCTGATGAGGGCCTCGCAGCAAACCGAGCTTTTCGGCATAGCGGGATGGCGGACCAGGCTGCCGATGTCCGGTAGCTTCAACAAATTCCATATACCGCTGATAGGTCACCTCGTACCGATCAATCCAATATGCATCGAGATGAGCGACGTGCGCAGGCTTTTCATTAAATCCGCCTTGATTACTTCCAAGTATGAATTCCCCGGCAGGAATTTCAACCATCTCATCTTCATTTGCCCGACCAGAAAGCGCCACATCCCTTGATCCTTCAGATGGTTTCTCTGAAGCTGAAGAAGGCTGAGATTGAAGATCGCCATCCGGTGGAGTTGGCGGAGCATCGGTTCCCCTCAGTATGCCCAACACCGGCAACCCGGTCATAAATAATACCGCAATCAAAAAAATAAGTTTAAATCGACCGTCCATGTTCCCCTATTTCTGGTCCGTCAAGGTTGCCTATTCCGAGAAACTATGGGCGATTGGTCTCGCCGACGAGGAGTTTGATTATCGTTTATGAGGCTTGGGGAGTCTCAGTCGGAGGATCCTTTGCGCACCGAAATCCAACACTGGCATCGTTCCTCCACATTTTCGCTGTAAAACGCTTGGTCACCCTGGCGCCTATACGAGATTCCCGCCAAGAACCTCCACGAATGACTTTATTCTCGTCTTCGTCTTTTGGGCCGAGGGGGTCCCGATACGGAGCCTGCTGATAATAGTCTGGAGCATAACTATCCAAGACCCACTCAGCAACATTACCGGTGACATCATAGAGTCCAAATGGGCTTCTCCCTACTTCATAAGATCCCACGGGAGCTAAAAACTGAAAGCCATCCTCCTCCCCATCCACATTGGCAAACTGATAGTCAAACTTATCACCCCAGGGATAACGGCGTTTTCCTTCCCCCCTTGCCGCTTTTTCCCACTCCGCTTCTGTCGGCAACCGCTTGCCAGCCCAGCGACAATACCCAAAGGCGTCATTCCAGGATACCGCCACCACCGGATAATCGGGCCCGATTAATTTAGCGACATCATCTTCAAAGACCGGCACCTTCGGTTTGTCCCGTTTCGTCATCTTGATATACCGCTCATAATCTGCCTGCGTGACTTCTTTAAGATCGATGTAAAACGTTTGGAGGTATACCGGATGGGGTGGCCCTTCATCGGGGTCCCCATCGCCAATACCCATAGTAAATGGTCCTTCCGGAATTTCTACCATTTCACGATTATCATCCCCCACGAGAGTTTTATACATAGAAAAGTCTTGTGTGGGCATTGGCTGCAACACACGGACATTGGCCGTTTGACCGGCTGACAACTCATCCAAGTCTTTTTTCCCTTTATAGGTCATAAAAATCAACATCACGATCATCATGATAAAAGAGCCAAACACAAAAAGAATGGCCCCCATGAGGACCCGTTGATTTTCCATTACTATTTTGCCTCTCGCTTCGACATAATCAGCACGATTTCAGTTAAATTAGGGTTGTAAAGGCCCATGATGCTTAACGTTCGACTCAGGAAGGTTCTGATTTCGTTGTTGCCAGGTTTCAATGAGCATCGAAATCCAAATTCCCAAAAATCCACCCATCGCCGCCCCTGACGCGGCTCCAACTGTCACAGCCTCCGTTCCACTTAATCCTAAGGCCAACAATCCGCCTAAAATGGTCCCGATAAAAATGCTCAAAAAAAATCCCCGGCCGCCGACTAAGCCTACCCCGGCGCCAAGAAGGGTTCCGGCTGCTAGCGCAACAGGGAGCCATCCATCTCCCATAAAGATCCCGATCAACAGGCCTACTGTCCCTAATCCCAGTATACCCAAGAGGACATCAAATATTTTCGATGGAGTCAGTTTCACTTTTTATTCCCGCCCAAGATTACCGCTGGATGATTCAGATTGAACCCGAATAGAACCGAAGTCCACCTCGACTCCCGGCCCCCCTAACAAGGAAATACCCCAGGCATGTGGGGCCGGTTCATGTTCATGAATCTTCAGGAAATCTTCATACACATTTACCCGCTCTTCAACCCACACCCCAAGAGATTCAGTCCCACTACGAATGACAATTTCTGTTGAGCTAAACATGCCACCCTCCTTGACTGACCCTACAGGAAGCGTGGCGCTCCACACATATTTCGTGTTCACGGGAATAAACATTAAGTCGACATCCAAGGACGGGTAGATTGCGGCCAGAAAATCGGCATCATCGGGAACACTCTGTATTCTCCAACGCCAGATCAGAATAGGGTGTTGCTTCGGATCCCACGTTATATGCTTGGTATACACCCGTTGATTGGCGTTTTTCGCAGAAAGAAAAAAAGTCCCATCCTCTTCTTGAATCGTATAGGTTTCATGGGCTGTGACCGTACTCCGCTGCGCCTCCCATCCTTGAGGAAAGCCTTTCGCATCAGGATGCTGAAAATCTTCCAACACCATCGAACTACTGGAAGGTTCTGAGCCCGAGACCTCTTGTGCCCACGCGGCACTACTTCCATTTATCAGAAGGCCTACGACCAACCATGTCAAACAAGCTGCGCTTACCCGGCTCCGCTTCACACCCTCTAGATTATTGTGTTGCCAAGAACAGATTCTCATTACGCGGATTCCTCTTCTGAAATGACCCGAATCACCGGAGAAGGCCTTTCAAATTCAGCCGTTCGCCGTTCCACCACTCGCTGATCCCATCGGCTAAGCCAAAACACGAAAAAGACTGACGACCAAAAAACAATCATATTGAGGGTAACCATTTTTGCGGCAAATCCAAGGGAAGGCGTAAATGCCCACGAGGATCGATCGGGCATTAATTCAGAAATATGCCATCCCAATCGGCCCACAGACCTGATGTACCCCATCAACCCCATTACCCAGGTAAACGCGGCTGCGACCACAAACAGCGCCACAATCCCACGCGGGGTAATTCGTCCCCAATGCACAGGCCCATTTATATGGGCGCCCCGCAACATTAATCGATTCAATAATATCCCTCCAACTACCACTGTCGCGGTCGTCATCCCTTGAGGCGATGAAAGACCCACCCGAACATTTGCCGGAATATAGAATCCGTAAATGGCCAACCACACGATATTGGCAATCCCCATGAGAAATAACATCAATAAGAAAATATTTCCCTTTGATGCCCACTTGACTGTCATCACACGATTAGCCCGCCGATACAGAATGTAACTCAATGCGGTTAAACAGATCATGACGTTAACCGCACCATTCTTCGCGGACATCACACCGAATTGACCAATGACCGGGTGCTGTGCCGCACCCATCGCTTTCATCTCACTGCCACTCATGGCAATGGTATGCGGCGTAAACCACACGAGGAAACACACCATCAGCGCAAAAAGGATCGCCTTAAAGTGGGGATGAAAGCGCTCACCACCTTGAAGGCGCGCCAGGGATTGCCAGATGTAATAGTTAATTCCTAGAAACAAGACCCCAACCATAATCGCTTGGAGGACAAACAGCCACGACAACATGCCTCCCATCATCGCCATGCCCATCGTTTGCCTGAACTCAAAGACGGCCCTCATCAACCAGTAGCCGGCCAGCGGCATGGGGAGAAGCGCACACACCACCACTATAAGAAAAACATGTCCAACCCAATCGTAATATGCCCGGTCCTCCGCGGTTTTGGACATGAAAAACCGGTAGGTCGCATAGGCGACAACCACTGCGCCACCCGACATAATATCCGCCAAAAAACGGTGCGTATTCAGTGGATTCCATAATGGAGAGTGCAGGAGATGCCACACATTCCCCAAAAAATGACCTTGTCCATCAACTCCCGCCGGGGCCATCATAAACGAAGCCCATGAATTCGCTAACAACAACAAAATAACTCCGGTTGCATTTGAGAGTACACCAAGAGTCATATGCACCCACTTCAGCGCCGGGGTTTTGAGGAAATCCCAGGTGTAATAATAGAGGGCCAAGAGGAAGGCTTCACTCACAAACACCATGGCATACACCGGCATCAGCGGCTTAAACGTCCCCCCCATGTAACTCATAAACCCCGGGTAAAGAGTCACAAAGGTGACCAGCATAAGAGAGCCTAACAAGGCCGTAATAGAAAGCGACAGTAGTGCCACACGCAAAATATCATGGGCCAATCCATCCAATTTTTGCTGGGATGCCTGTTGTTTTCGTGTGATTCCTAAAAATTCTAATAACAAGGCAAACAAAGGAATAGATAAGACAAAGCCTCCGAAATATGTGTGTTGCTGAGTCACAAACCACACAACCAACCGGTTATCCACCAAAGGATAGGAGGAATAGCCCTGAGGACTTTCCGCGACGGACGGACTGGAAATAGACCCTGGAGTTTGGTAGAAAATATCCTGGCGTGCCTGCCCCTCAATCGAAGGCAAGGCCTGATCATCCATGGCAAATGCCAACCCGGCCTGAAGCAAAAAGAAAAGCAGCACACTGATCAATGTTTTGGAAATGGTTCTCAATTTAATTCACCAGATTGCCGTGCCCCACTTTAACGTCAGGGATAGAAGTAGGAGTTGCAGAGGATTTAGAACTTTGGAGCATCCCCATCACAAATGGACAACGTTGTATGGATTCAGGAATGCCCACGAGCTGCTCTTCATAGGCTTTCCGCCAACCCAGAAAGAGGGTATATAGCGCCATCACCATGGCGGTACAGGCGGCTATCCCAATAAATCCTCCTTGAGAAATCTGCTCAACCCGCAGTACAAAGGCGGCCATCCCCATGAGGACCAGAAAATACGTCGCTGAAAAGGTGAGATTTGGCCACATCCAAAACCAAAGAGATGACAGCCAGGTTCGTGGCCTGCCTCCCTGTGTATTTTGACCATATAACAATTCCCCCCTGAAAAACGTCTTCATTCCGATGGAGGCGATCATAACGGGAACTAACAGTGATTGAAGGATGGGTTGCAGTTCAATCGGCCCCACAGTGAACAGGAGCCATGAACCGGCTATCCCTATCATGGTTGCCAACGCTCCCCATTTCACAATGCTTCCTATCTCCTGCGGGATCCATTTTCGTAACGCCTCTCCGTCAGGAAAGGTTGGGACCACAACCCCTTGTTGCCTCATCCGTTGCACATGACCAATTTCAAAGGCATCCCGAGTCACGGACGTACATGAAATGATGGTTGCCATCATGGCCGGACCCTCCGGATGGAGCAAAAAATCATAGGCCACAAATACTTGAAGAATCGCCAAAACCAAGAGGGATAATTGCATTCCATAGACCAGACCAATCCATCCCACCAACCATGCCCACTGCTGGGCCCCATCTTGGTGCCAGGATTCCATGAGAGAGACTCCACGTCCCTGTCGATAGGACCAGATGGCGGTCAGCATACAAATACACCCGGTGAATGCCAGAAGCACCAATGGATTGGAAAGGGGCAAGACAGGCTTGAGAAGGTGATAGATCCCGAAAGCCACCAAGCCGGGAGCCAGCATCACCAAACGCTTCCGCTTGCGAACGGGTTGATCCGTTACTAAGGCATTCAATTGCGGAAGGACACGAAGGGAAAGTCGATGCAACATATCGTGACTCGCTTCAAAAAAATTCCCGGTTATTTATTTTGCGCCCAATTCGCTCCCTAGGAGTGTCACGTGCGCCCGGCCGCCATACCAAAATAGCGGGCCTTCACCTCTTCCATGAGTGCAACCGTGACCGCAGGCATCCCGCGATCCAGAGCCGTTCGCTCCAACTCAACCTTGGCCATCGCCCGGATTCCTGACGGGACATTGTCGATACGACGCTCTGCGTCCGGAGTCCACTCCACCATCCCCTTATTGCGCGCCGACCCAACACGGGCCAACGTCACAACCTTTTGCCCCCTGGAAGAGGTAAACTCCTCCACCTCTTCCCGAACAAGAGGAAGTAAATAGGGAGGAAGCCGGCTCATTTGATATAAGGCCTCGTCCGTCCATACGACGTGGGAAACCACCGCATCCAATTCTTTAGCATTCCCATCTGCTCCAAGGGAAAATCCACACCGATCGCAATGAAATTTGGCAAACACAGAATCAGACGGTAACTCTTCAACCTCCACAATTCGTAAAGAATATTCACAACCACATTGCATGAACGGCCTACCCAATTTTTCCCGGATAGAGAATATAGAGCATCGTGTAGGTAAACGTTCCCGTTACGAACAATACACAGTAAATCACCATGGTGAATCGTCCAAGCACTCGATGCCGTCTGGCCCCATTTGGCCAAATCCGCTGGATAGATATTTCAATGCCAAACACCAGCGCGATGAGAAGAATAAGACCAAGATATACACTGAATTTCCCCATGGAAAATCCGGAGGTCATCACCCGTGATAGAAAAAACAAAAGGACAATGGTGGTCACCCCTCCCAGGATCATCACAATCCGTCTCCCTGAAGTCCTTAAAATCGCCTCCTTCAAGACCCGCTTCCCTTCCACGAAAGTCTGGGCCCGGAACCCCAACACCATCATATAAATGGCCATGACGAGGCCGATCACGACCAGGAGAATATGCAGCGTCAAGACAGGCACAAACACTTGATCGTATAACCATTGAGGTCCACCAAAGCCTTCCTTTCCCTCAAAAGCCAGGACCCCAAGACTGCGAAACAGATAATAACTGATAAAGAAGGCGAGCATGGCAATCATCCCACCAAACATCAGCCAATGATGCTGATCATTCTTATGCTGTCTCGCCTGAATCCATCCGACAATAAACAATATCGTAAAGAACGTTGCCATGAGTTGGCTCACATCCGCTCCAACCGTGGCATGGGTCCCGAAAAATCCCGGTTCTCTCAGCCATACCGCCATTTCATCCATAATTACGTGCCATGCCCTTCTGTTATTTCGTGCCTTGAATCATGGCACGCGGTTCTAACTCTTCCACAATTCGAAAGCCGGCTTGCTCCATCCATTGGCGACTGTCTTGAATCGTAAAACATTCGCCACATTCTGTGTTCACTAAAATATGAACAGCAAAGGCTGTCGTCCAGGCAGGGCTCGTTTTAGCCGGATCCAAGAACCGGTCTTTGATGATCAGTCGCCCCCCCTCTGTCAAACAGGCAAATACTTTCTTCACCAGTGCCGCATTGGTACTGCCATCCTGATAATGCAGAATATCCG
Source organism: Nitrospira sp. T9 (assembly GCF_052156535.1). NCBI lineage: Bacteria > Pseudomonadati > Nitrospirota > Nitrospiria > Nitrospirales > Nitrospiraceae > Nitrospira > Nitrospira sp. T9. The sequence continues at coordinate 298,122 of NZ_JBQKUP010000042.1, read as the reverse complement.
ACATGAGGGCCAGGTCATAAGACCCCTGAAATACATCGACATGAAAATTGCCCCCTTGCAAGTGTATACGATTCCCTAATCCGGCACGATCTACATGGTCTTTGGTCACCTTCAAGGTTTGCGGGAGATCAAAAACCGTGGCAGACAATCCGGGATGCTCCAGGCAAAAGGCAATGGCATTGGTTCCGGCCCCACCACCAATATCCAGCATCCGTAGCGGTCCATGAATGGGGACCCTTTTCGCCAATCCCTGCCCGCTTCCCTGCCCGATTCGATCCAGGACGGTGAGCACATGAGCTCCCAATTCCGGATTCGTTTCAAAAACATGTTGCGTTGCAGGTGACCGTCCGGTTTTTACGGTCTGCTCCAATTGCCCCCAATGACTCCACTCAGCGTCATGCAACAGTAATAAATGACCCACATACTCTGAGCTTGATTGCACCAAATGTCGTTCAGCCACAGGAGTATTGGTATACAGCTTCTCATCCTTCGTTAACACACGCATCGCCACTAGTGCGTTCATGACCAACTCCAAGGCCCGTGGGCTGAGCTTCTGGGAATCGGCAACCTCATTGACCGTGAGCGACTGTCCCTTGAGTGCGGTAAAGAGATCAAGTTTGACAGCGGTGAGAAGAATCTTGGTTTCCCAGTAGTATCCTATTTGAAATATATCTGCGAGAGATGATTCACGTGTCACACAGGGCCTCAAACTCAAATTACAACATGAGAAATTATTTTCGATGTCGATCTTAACGGGGTCATTTTGCGAGGTCAAATGTTTAACGCTTAGGATCACTGGCGAAGCGCCCAATAAAAAATAAGGGCAACTAGCTCATTGCTAGTTGCCCTTATCTAAGGAATTATTCCCTGAATCCGAGGCGGACTTATTTAATTTCAAAATTGGCTTCGACGGTTCCCCCGTCCTTCACATCCACATCGGCTTCCACTTTGCCGGCAATAGGATGCCAGGCCACCACTTTATGCTTGCCGGCAGGCACGTCCTTAATTTCGAAAGTTCCATCCGCACCAGCCACACCATAATGCGCATTGGTTACTGGCAAGTACCAGCCTTGCATAAATTCATGCTGGTCGCATTGCAAACGCAACACAGACCCCTTTTTCGACATTTTCAATTTGACGCTTTTTTCTAAAGAATCCCCTTTTTTAGCCAGACCGATATTAAACTCGGTGCTAGACTTGGCACCCAATTGATCAAAGCTATGCGGGTTATGCAACACACCTTCAGCCGACTTAGGATCGCTGGGATCGGCATCGTTGTTGACGACCTTAAACAGGCCCTTACTTACGGCCACGCCGGTATACGGCTTAAACTCACACAATTCCGCCTCCACCAATTGGGGAGCCTCTTTATCCGCTTTGTCTAAAAATGCTTTATCCTTAATATCGGTAACAGCGACGACCGCGTGCTTTAAACCCTTGCTTCCATCCACTTCCACTTCCTTCAGCAATCGAGTTTCACCATCCGCACTTTTGCTCTCATTTTTTTTACAAAAATCCACATTGGGAAATTTTGAGAAGGCAAATTCTTTCGGTGGGGGAACTTCTCCGGTGAAGGTGACTTTCCCTTTAATAGTTCCTCCAGCCTGGGCGACTAATGGGGCAGCAATAAGAATGCAGCCCACTAAAAAAGACATAGTTAAAGACTGACGGTTCCTCATGATTCTTCCTCCTAGTTAAGAATAAAATTGAGTTGACGTGGGAAAACAACCTAACTTGATGAGATCAACCCCTTTTACCCCGGCCAGGTATAAAAAAGCTGATCTTGAAATGGATCGTCCAACAGCACCCACTTCCGTATATATCAGGAATAAAAAAAACGTGTCAAGAAACCCACCAAGAACTAGGTCCTTTGTGCTAAACCTTAGGCCTTTTAGTTCGCTGAAAAAGGAAAAGGTTTGAAACACTCGATAATCCCCTAAATTAGACTGGTAATTAGGCAGCATCGCTCATTCTTGAACAGGGGCCCTGAGTATGGCCATCATGTCAGCCACACTCTGTTTCATGTCCTCTGCATGAAAGACCGGAGCCGAACACATCCGGTCAGTACAGACAAACGCTACGGGTCGTTCGTCATAGGGAAAAATAATGTCACCCCATTTCGGCTGTCCCTCCTTGGGATCAAAATTTTTCACAATTTTTCCAGGGCAAAACATTCGCTGACCTTCCATCATTAAAATTCTGGTCATGGCATCGTCAAAATTTCCCACCACCGCAATATGAATAGGTATCCGAAACCATCGATCGATAGCTAAACCGGACAATGCGAGGGGAAGAGGTTGCCGGGACATGACCATGGGCTGCAACGTGCTCTCAGCAATGGAGCGATACGTGTGCTTCTCCGTCAAATGAAAAAGGTCAAGGTACCAGAGAACGGCTTGAAAGTTCTCCTTCACCGGTTTGGTTGGGAACTTCAGAAGACCAAATGTACCTGGGATCTGTGGATGATCAAAAAATCCTCCATTCGCCGAATCGTGCAATATCCGCTGGCTCACTTCGGCAAGGGCTTCAGCATTTTGCAAAAATTGAGACCGCCCGGTCACTCTAAAGGCCTCAAGTAACGCTTGGCCAAAGAATATGTGATCCGATAATACACCGTAAAGGTTGGGTCCGTCTCCAGGCTCTCCATGAGCAAGCCCCTTATTCACGTCAAAACGCTTCTGAAATAACCGATTCAATATCTGTAGAGCCAAATTCCTTATCTCGACCTGATCCAACACCACGGAGGCATGCAAATAGGCCCATGCCATCAAGGCATTAGACCCTGTGAAAACTCGTTGGTCCACATATGGGATACCGATGGCCAATCGTTTGCTCTCATTGAGGGAATAGTACTCGGCGCCAGACATGGACAATATCCCATCAGTTCCTCTGACGTCGGCGTCCTGACTTTCGTACAACAACCCCGTTTGCGGATCGGTTAAAAACCGCGAAACATATTCAATGAGCGCCAAGGCTATGCGTTTAAACTGAAGATTTCCGGTGAGTTGGAAGGCTTCAACATAATTGCGAAGATTCAGAGCCTGGATCGACAACATCTTTTCAAAATGCGGTTGGGTCCAATCTGCTTGTTCAGCATAGCGGTAAAACCCGCCCCAAACGGGATCAAGTAAGCCCACTTGCTTTTTTAAGGTTTCCAATCCTATCTTGAGCAACCCTGGATCATCCTCAAAGAAGCCATGGGCCAAAACCATTTGGATGGCTTCGGGTTCAAAGAATTTGGGGGCATCCCGAAACCCTCCATTGACTGGGTCAAATTGTGCTCTCATCATCTCCACACTTTGTTTGACCATGGCAGCCTGAAGCACATTCCCTTTGGAAGGACCGGCTTCCACCTTCTCCTGTACCCGCTCCCATAAATGAGAGGCTTCCTTGAGCAAGACCGCCTTGTCGGTATCATAGATAGACTGCACCTCAAGAAGCATGGCTTCCATTTCCTCAGAACCCAAGGCATTCGTTTGAAAAAGAATTTCTCCGGTTGGCAAGAGGACATTGGTCGTCGGCCATCCTCCCGCTCGGTAACGAGCATCTAAATCGGGACGTTGATCAGTATCAACCCGAACAGGAATAAATTTGGTGTTGAGCAGCTGTACGATAAGAGGGTTGGCATAAGTCGTCTGGTCCATCACATGGCAGGCATGACACCATATAGCGGTAAGATCCAATATAATTAATTTATCTTCGGATTGGGCACGTCCGAATGCTTCATTTCCCCATTTATGCCATTGAACAATTGGATGGTCGACAGACTCATCATGAGGCCGTATTTCAGCATGAAGAGGGCTGACAAGAAACAGCACGCTGAGTCCAGCCACTATCCACAATCTGCAACATCCCCGGGTTCGGCATGAGTGATTCATACCCACAGGCACCGCGACAAATGCGAACATGATGATCGTGCGCCAGAATTGGTCGAGAGGGGAGAAGTGCCTAATACACTGCACAATTTGGGGAAACATGTTCACACCCTTTATCCGGTCATACCTGCCCACCTTCAGGAAGACCTCTCTTAGGGCCGCAAACAAACCGGTTAAAGACCGATCTCCTTATCCAAAATCCTCACAATGGCGGCAGCGGCAGTCACACGCACCGCTTCATCATTATCTCGCAGGATGCGTTTTAAAGTCGGGAGGAGCGTGCGATCGCCAATACGACCCAATGCGCGGGAGGCCCCAATCCTGGGCCGAGGCAATGGATCATTGAGAGCCAATATAAGCACATTGAGCACGTCAGAACCTTTTCCATTTCCAAGCGCCTTCACCGCACCCGACCGAATGGCGGGATTTTGGTCATTGAGGAGATGCTGAACGGTATCCTTGACCACTGAATAAGGCGCTCCTGACCGTAGCAATGACGCCACGGCCGCCGCTTGCACACCGGAATTCGAATCGGCCAACGCCCTGGTTAACGGGGTTAACACTTGATGTTGTTCGTAATATCCCATGCTAAAAGCCGCCACACTCCGCACCGCAGGAATACGGTCAAACAAAACTGCCTTCAGTGTCGGCAAAGACTCAAGAGCTTGCAATTTTCCCAAGGATGCAATGGCCGCGGCACGGATAGACGGTTGAGAATCGGAAATAGTCTTTTCCAAGATCGGTATCGCACGACGATCCCCTAATTCACCAAATGCACGGATAGCCGCGCCCCGTTCATATCCTTCCTCGCTTGTCGCACCTTGCTCCAAACGAGCCCAGTATTCCTTGTGACCCAGCTCATATAATGCTCTTGCTGCGGCGATTTGGACAAGATGCTGCTCATCGTTCAACGATGGTTCAATCAGTGGCACCAAACTCACGTCTCCAGATTGTCCAAGCCCAATCAGTACCGTTGCCCGTACCAAACCGGCCTCGTCTTTCAAGGCTTCACGAAACAACTTGGAACGCCGCCCGGCCTTTCTTTGCCCTAAGGCTTCTGCCACCAATGTTCTAACCATGCCGTTTTCATCAGTTAAGCCTTTTTCTAAATATTCCACGGCCTGATCAGATTCGATTTCCTTTAACGCGGTGTAGGCCGCCCCTCGCATTTGCTCCCGCATATCGGAGCGGACAGGCAATATACTGGCAATGGCAACCTGGCGTAAAAACGGTTCATCTTCCCGCTTTTCCCCGGCAACGGCTTTCTCATAGGACTCAATGGCTTCGGGAGTCTTTCCCAAGCTGGCTAATGCAAGGATGTATAGACGAGAAGCCTGCGAGAGGGGCGCGCTTTCTTTGTGTAAGGGCTTAACAAGGTCAACGACCTGTTGAAATTGACCCTGATCATAGGCTTTTTGCGCCTGAATGAGGGTTGAATCATGGGCCTCTTCCGCCAACACCGACCCTGAGAGAGCCCACAGAACACCGAGAACGAGCACAACATTCATACGATTCATCCTTTATTGTTCACCCCCATCTCCTAGCCATATGATATTTCTACCCTCTCGGAACCGGGGCTTCCTGAGCCTCAATAATACGATAGCCCAAGGGCGCTTCAAAGTAATAATCCGGTTGTGAAGAAAGCACCACATGATGATATTCCACAAACCAATCCCGATCCTGACTTAAGAGCTTCAAGAGAATCTCCCGTTGAGGATCCACCCATTCGAAATATCGTTCCAGTTGGCCAAACCGATCCTTGACCTCCACATCATAGAGCAGAGCCGGTTGATCGCCTACCATGGATTCCCCAATAACCGTTCGACTCGTCTCTCCTTCCAACTTGACAGAAAATGGTAACAAATAATCCAAAGTTAAGGGAACGCTCACAATCATTCGGCGTTGCGAAAACACATACCAGGTTTTTCGTTCATCCAATCGAATAATGAGGACACTCGCATAGCCTAACTCTGTTCGTATTCCTCCTGCCGGTTCAATACGATACCGATCATTTTTCACAAACAACTGGGCATTAGCGATACGTCCTTCGGTTTTCCACATCAGTCTCGCCGAAAATTCTGTGGGACCATTGTGGGGGAAATTGGAAGAACCGGCAAAGCCCCAGGCTAACGGGAACCAGGCCACCGTTCCGAAAATGGCACAAACAACGAACCCTGCAAACTTTTTGTCACAATTTCGGGAGAGAAGGCGGGAAAAGTCTTTCCATTTCATGGCCTTTGGTGTTCAACCAGAGGCTCAATCAAAACAGGGTGGCCCAAGGCAGCTGGGGTAAATCTCGGCGGCGTCCGGATGGTATGCGCCGTCCAACGACCCACGGGAGATTCTAAGGAAAAATCCTTCCGCACGGTTTGGTTTGGTTCCACGGAAAATTCATAAACCTGCTCATGTTTGACACTTGGATGCCAGGCCCGAATGCGATAACTTCCAGGAGGGAGTGAGGAAATGACATACTCTCCCTTTTTATTGGTAAAGCTGAAATAGGGATTATCCACCGCAATCGCCCAGCTTTCCATGTAGGCGTGGAACCCGCATTGCATCACAAATGTTTTTCGTCCCTTGCTCAGTTGAAATTGATGAACCAAAGATTGCCCCGGCAGATGCTCATGCGTCGCATGGATATTCTCACGTTGATGCCGAGGATTAAAGGGCAGAGGAGAATTAAATAACACCCGTGTCCCTTGGCTCAACGACGTCTCATAGGCTTGAATATCATGCATGACCGGATCCATATTCACCACTTCAATCCCATGCTCATTACGCACTACCGTCGTAAAGGGCAGAAATTGACAATCCCGAGCTTCCACCTTCGGAATAGAAAGGGAAAAAGGTTTCCCGGCATTAACGCCTTCAACCACCATCACGACTCCATGAAGTTGATTGTCATCATTCACCACGAAATCCTTAAGTAGCCGCCAGCCCTGACCATCAGAAATGCGGCCGCAATACTCCGGATCAGGGAACGTCACCAGGTTATACGCTTTAGGAGAAGGCGGAATGCCCTTGAGGGTCACAGTACCGACAATGGTGGCCCCATCCGTTACGTCAATCACTTCATACGCGAAAGCGGTCGAACTGGTTATCCAGAGGAGACCGATGACGGCAATTTCTACTACTCGATTTTTATTCATGATCACCTCATGTCGTCAGGGAACTTGCCGTCGTAACGACGGAATAATCTCAACGCCCTCTCCAAGCATCTCCAGTCCAAAATGTGGATTCTCCTGCATTTCATGTACGCTTCTCCGCCCTTGGGGAGACTCATATTGGAAATCCAATGTCAGCGTTTTTCCCGATTCCACACGAACAGTTTTTTCCAAATAGGTTTTCATACCAGGGTGCCAGACAGTCACTTGATATTCTCCTGCGGGTATATCGCGAATTTCGTAGGCTCCATCCTCTTTGGAAATCGAATAATAGGGATTATCCACCACTAATCCCCATGAAAACATATAGGGATGAAAACCACATTGCATGACAAAAACATCCCGTCCTTTTCGCAAATGAATTTTTTCAATCATCGGTTTTCCGGGCAGATGGGTATGGACGTTTTTTCCAAACATCCCAACCACATTATGAAAGGGGTTCATGGGCAATGGACGATTAAACAAGACCCTGGCCCCACGTTCTCTGGCCGTTTCATATCCCTGGATATCATGTTCTACCGGATCCATATTGATCACGGTTATTTCATCCTGGTCCTTTAACACATTGACAAATGGTAAAAAATCACAATCAATGGCTTCAACCTCTACCTTTGGCAAAGAAAACGGTTTGCCTTTTTCTACCCCTTTTACCATCACCACCGCATCCTTAAGCGACCCCTGAGGCCCAATAATAAAATCCTCAACAATGCGCCACCCAGTTCCGGTAGAAATTCTTCCACAATATACGGCATCCGGGATCGTGACGAGATTAAACGCCATCGGCCTTGGGCGTTCCCCATGAATGCGAACATGGCCTTGAATTGCCCCTCCATTGCTGACCGGGCTCTCCTGATAGGCCAACCCCATGGATGACACATTCATCAGGAAGATCACGATCACCATGACCCTCATCATCATTCCAATTCCCTCCTTCCTATCACTGCCCACAAATAAATAGCTATGTGTAATATCTGTCTGCTTCCCCAAGATACTATGAGCGGGAAACACCAGGCATCACATGCTACGACACGCTTAAGCCTTTAAAAGGTTTATCCGAACAACACAAAAGAGATGGAGTATTCTTCTTGTATGAAACCACTCTTCTCATGTCACCCTACCACATTTGGGTCATCGGAATTTCAACTCTCAGCCTTTTGCTAACTCAAACCCTTTGAAACTCGCACAGTCCACATGTCCGGGAGAAAAGGTTTTACAAGAATCAATAATTGTGTGAGAAGGAATGAAAGCCAGCTCAGAAACAAGAATACATCCACTTCTTACATTCAAGGAGTCGGGATCGAATGGGTAAGATCATCTTTCAATCCAGCAGCACACCGAAAGCCCAGCCAGTTGGCCTGTGTCTCAGGAGCGGTTCCATTGCGCTGGGCGGTCCGTACGGTCGGAGTACTGTCCATCCAGCCACCTCCACGAAATACCCGATGTTCACCGGTAGACGGGCCTTGAGGATTCCGGTCCGGAGCCGTCCGATAATAGTCCGGATCGTACCAATCGTTCACCCATTCTGCGACATTCCCTGCCATCTGGAACACGTTATAGGGACTGATACCGATTTCATACTTATCAACAGAGATAATAGGTGGATAAAGAAGCAACCGCTCGGGACGATCACGGACCGGACCGGATATGCCCGATCTCCCAAAATTGGCCCGCGTCAGACCTGCCGGCGTATTTCCCCACGGATAAATTCGTCCATCCGTTCCCCTGGCCGCTTTTTCCCATTCTGCTTCCGTAGGGAGCCGCTTGCCGGCCCACCGGCAATAGGCAGCAGCTTCATACCAGGTGACATGCATCACGGGATGATGGGCCATACTCTCCTGAAAGTTTCCCCCGTCAAATTTCCAATCCGGCAATGGAGGACGGCCCGTGTCCACGACAAAACGCAAATATTCCAAAGCCGTGACTTCATAGGCATCAATCTCAAAAGCATCCAGATACACCTGGCGTTGAGGCATCTCAGGCCGGTAGGCCTTCCTATCAATTTTCTTATTACTTCCCATCGTAAACCAACCGGCTGGAATCACCACTTTCTTTTCTTTGGTAGGCCATTGCGTCCGCTGCAAAGCCAATTTTTTGCCCTCCTCCGTCCACTCCGGCCGTATGTCAGAGACGTCCAGTGCCCACGCTGTCATCCCGGACGTGAGGGTAAACCCGACGACCATCAAGCCCATTACCACAAGATACTTCCTGCTTTGTCTTTCGCGCATAGACTTCCTCCAAATTAATCCGACGACTAAGACGCCACTGATGGAAAAATTGGAGAATTCACCATCCCAACGACAAGCGCTGGTTTCCTCGTGTCGTTCTGGAGGAAGGCATTTCCTGGGAACCCCAATATTTGTGTTTCAGTTTGGTCATTTAATGGACCAAATCGTAGCTTCACCTTTCAGTGAGGTCAAGGCGTCCGAGACAACCACCCAATCTGCCTTTACTCATGGACTGAACCGGTTTAGTCCGTAGTCAGTAGGATTCAAAAATGGATAAGTACGATGGATTATCCGAATATTCCATATACGAGAAAATCTTCCTATATAAATATTATAACAATTGATCGGATGCCATTTTCAAATTTCCTCAAAATGGAACTTGAGTTACCTGGCTTTAGAAAACTGAAGACGTCCGTTTTAATAAACCTAAATAAAAAAAATGGGGGATTCTTGCGAATCCCCCATTCGTAAAACCTTAATGGTGAAAGTGGCTATTTGGCTGCCACCGGCAACACCCGGCCAGTCTCCACCACGTCGATCGAAGCTTGCTTCACATCACTGGCGCCCCCTTCCAGAGGCAGGATCCGTTGGTCATTTTTAGGTAGGACCCTTAAATAACCCCACTGACCCGATTGGGAGTAAGGCAGGCGCTGATTATTCCAGACATAATCTGCGGCAAGCATATCACGCCCTCCAGCGGACGGAATAAACACATCGAGCGTTTCCGAACCAGCGAATTCGACCACACTGATTTCGTCGGCTCCCGGCATGAAGGGTTCAATCGGCCATTCATGCTTTTCCACACTAAACATCCCGTTTTGCTCGCTGCTGGCACCGAACACATGGATCCTCACAGGATCTCCTGCATGTGCGTGGATAATCGGAGTAACCGGATCTTGTGGATTATCCACCTCACAGGGTTGGAACATGCGTCCAAGTGTACAACCGGCCTCTTCTCTATGAAGATAGGGTTCAGAGCGATAATTGACCCCTGTCAACCCGGCCACATTCTGAACATACGGCATAAAGCTGGTACCGATAATGTTGTCTTCATCTTGAAAGAGTAAAGCTACATCACGATAATTTCGGCGGTGTTCTTGGCCAGGAATGGTCTGATCAACAATCACATCCGCTTCCCAGCTATTTTTAAGGGAAATATCCGCACCGGTCTTTGGATCCCGGTATTGCGACCCTTTCGGCCCGATGATGACTGCCCCGAACAAGCCGTTTCGCGGGTTTAACATCACATTTCCCCAATCCCATACCAGAGATGAAATCTCCCCGTTAAAAGGATCAGCATAATAGGTATACGTCTTTGATTCACCTGGGGCAATCGTTTGATCCCCTGGATTATTTCCGACGTTGGCCCCCAAAGAATCTTGCGGATTAAAGGCCAATGAAATGGCCGAGAACGAAGCCCGGCTCTCTTTCATTTTATTTTTGAGATTCACTTTGATGCAATCTCCCACGTTTGCCCGAATAGTCAATGGCATCGGATGGTAATCCCCTGCCACTTTAGTGACTTCATCTTCAAGAACGTAGATTTTGCCCTCAGGGTTTCTCAGCTCGATGGTTCTTTCAAAGTCGATCTCAATGGATTCCTCAGCATTAGGATTAAAACTCATCCCTGGGAAGTCCATCGCGACCACGTTAAATGACTTTACCGGAGCCTCTTCGGGACATACAGGAAGAGGCTTTGGAATCTCATTTCGACCTGAATACCCTGCTGGGAGCGGTTTCAGATCCGCAGTCTCCTTATCCAACACACGTAAGATTCCCCATGCCCCCTCTGAGAATTTTGAAGACCGTCCATTAAAATGGATATAGTCTCCAGGCTGCAGACGAGGACCGCCTGCCTTTGGAACCACTAAATCATATCGCTCGGCAATACCAATATGCATGGAATTTTTCCTATTGGCATCCCCGGCATATCGCTCACTCAAAAATGTGTGTCCTGAAATGGTCCAGGTCATCGTTTCATTCATGAGGGTATGCAATAGACGGAATACCACGGTATCTCCCAGGTACGCCCGCAATAATGGCGTATCGGGATCGCCGTGTTCAGCGCTGCTGAATATTTTTGAAGCATCGGGATTCACAGCCAAACGTTGGGCAATGGGTTCTGCCCTGAAATTGAGGCCGCTTCCCGTCGTATGCGTCCCTCCGTTGAGGAAGGGCATTGGGGTCATGAGAATTTTTTCAGGCATCATAAATGACACCGTTTTCCCCGCCTCTAAGGCTACCTCGACCGGCTGCCCAGGCGGATTCCCAGCGGTCACTATGTTGACCGTATGCGGAACTGTATCATGCACTTGGATAACCATTTCCCGGAAGCTATTATCTACACCATAGCCGACCGGCTCCACTGTATGGATGTCCGCAATAGGACCACTCCTGACCAGTTTCCCGGTCTTTGGATCATGATAAGTTGATCCCACCGGTTCCACCACTAATGTGCCAAATCCACCATGTGGCCATGTGGTGGCCCCAAAGGCATGGTCATGCCAAAACACCGTTCCCACATCCGCATCCGCCCACAGTCGTGACCGCACAAATTCTACCGTCACAATATCCCCCACGGGATGATCATGCTGCAGTGGTCGAACAAAAGTAATAGTATCGCCTTTTATTGATTTGATGCGACGAATCTCGTTGCCTTTGACATTATCGGCACCGACCAGCAATTCCGTATTGACATGATATTGCTTAGCGTTTTTAACCTTAATACTGGAATCACCTTTTTTGGCCTTAGCTGTGAACACGCTATTCATGGGCACAGGCAGGCCCTTTTTCGTTTTCTTCTCCAGCATGGTAAACGGACGGACCGACTGTTCGTAGGAAAAACCGGTAATCACTCCATCCGATGCCTGGTTATCGAATTGAAGGAAATGAGGATGAATGTTGATTTTAGAAGATTGAAAATTTGTAAAGTCGTCATCCAACCATTCGCTGGTCAGGGTATAGTCTACACAGTCATAAATATTGGCACGAAACACCAACGGCAATTTTTTGTCGTTATTTTTTCGTACTTCCTCTTCCTCTTCATGGAGGACGTAAATCAATCCGTAGGGGTCAATGACAGGAGCTTCCTTACCCTGGGCCCCGGCCATTTCAATAGGGGTATTAATGAAATGAATGTTGTAATATTTTCGTCCGGCATTCTCCGGACACAAACTCCACCGGCCATTTTCTCCAGGCTTAGCTGGCTCGGAGGTTCGTAGACCATTTTCATCCTGATGAATCATTTCCAACCATGGGGCTGGATTGTGATTGGGTGGGAACATGACCCGTTTACCGAAATGTGGAGTCAAATGCGGCCATGATACCTTCCCCGTCCTTGGCTCAAAAAGAATTGGGCGCCGTTTTCCTGGGGTGGACGAATGGTATTTCGGGTTCTCGATTGTGCTTTCTTTCTCAGACATGGCTTTATTACCATCCCAGGCCCAATCCAAAACCGTCGCATCATAAGAAATAATTTGGCCCTTTTCGTCATCTTTATGACCGGGTTTCCCTTGGGCCGGTAACTGAATTTCCACCCATTCTTTAATATTCACGACCGCCGGATTCGATTTCCAATTGGTCTTTCCCTTTTCCACGATGGTGAATGTTTTCCCAAACCAATCAACGGTTTTACCAATCAATTGATCGGAAGTGACACCCACCTGCATCCGCCCTTTTCTATCAGGCAATTCCCTGAGGTTTGGCATGACATCCGTACGGTTGTCGTCTGTCTGCATGGTGTTATATACCCGCCAATACCCCCACATTCCTGCAACGTAATGATGAGCGACATGGCAGTGAAACAAGAAGTCACCCGCCAGTTGTTGGCATAGGCCAGATCCACATTCCGTCTCCAAATCCAACGCTTCTGATGGCCCAATCACTTCTACATCAACCCGGTCGGTCTTTGTCCTGATAACCGGATATTTAACCGGGCCATTTTTCGCGGCATGCCACATGGGCATTTGATCAATCGCCCTCGGGCTTCTTGGCCATCGGATCGTCCCGCCATGTGGATGGTGGGAATGGAATACCTCAGACCCTCCATGAACCAACCTGAACTTCGCAGGATCCCCAAGATAGGATCGGGGAATTGTCGTCGGTGCATCACCAAAGGTGTAAGAACTATATCCCATAGATTCGTCTTCAAACCCGAAGTATTCGTGCTGCACATGCATGTTGTTGATACCAAATGGCTCACTCCGGTAATTAAGAGCTCGAGCCCCAGGCCGATAGGCATCGGTGAGAGGATCCCGTTGGGGTAAGAAGTCACCATGTTTGTTTACCGGACGAAACGCTTCGTCACCCACCTCATGATAAATCAACACGAACTCACGAAAATCAGGTCCCGTTCCATTTTTGATTATGGCTTGCCACCCACTGGCCATCGGGGTTGGGTCTCCGTTTCCCAACGGATTCAAATATTCGGAACCATGCGGTTCAACCACGAATGTCCCCATAAGACCCATGACCGTCAATTCCCGATCATTACTAAATGTATGAAATTGGCGACCGCCCTCCTGGGTGTCCGGATGAATGTACCATTCCATCTCTACGACTTCCCCCTCTTCAGCGACCGTGTCGCGATTGGTTGTCGTAGCAGGCTGCCCAGTCTTGCTGATAACCATATTCGAACCATGGATGTGAAGACTGGCCTCTTCACCAAACTCAAGTTGGTTTCGGAGGGTGAATTTCACACAATCTCCTTGATTTCCTCTGATCACCAGAGGTTGAATCCATTGATCCTGAAGACCGTTCGTGACCGCGCCCGGGTCACCATGGCCATCCACCTCTCTCGCTTCAGCATTCTTGGCTTCCTCCTCCCGCACCTTATCGATATTTTCGGTCAGCACATACATATAGCCAGGATAGTAATCAAGCCATTGATTGAGAGTAATCTCGGCATTAATGGCCGAAATATCATATTCCCTGACAGGGGCAGTTGAAGGACAATTTCCACCACTCGCTGCAACAGGCTCCACATTTCGATCAGATGCCAAAAGTAAATCCTGGCCTCCAGCCCCATATTGGTGCATATTGGTCATCGTGTTGTAAAAACCGGTAGCTGTATGGTCAGCATGTTGAGCGCCAGACTCGTTTTCCATTCTCAGCATGATCCGATCATGTTGGCGTTCCACCATGGCCGCTCGGTTCGGTCGGCCTTCCTTGGTGTCCTCCATAATGGTCTGGCCCTTCAAACGCTCCGCCCATTCAGGTGACTCTTGATGAACCATCCCCGTGCTATGAATAACTTTGTCCTGATTTTCTTCAGCCAGGAGGATTCCCCCTGACAAAAAACTGGACCCCCCGACTAACAATCCAATGGAAAGTGTGGTGATCGCTTTCCTAGATTTCATGTGAAACATGGACCGGCCTCCTTAAGGTGAAATAAGCTGACAAACCGAAGACTTATTCTACAAATCAAACAGTCAAAAATATTCCATGAAAATGTTGGGAAGCGCAAAAGGTAATCCAATCGATTGAGGCTGTCAAGTCTGAAAGATATGAGTTTGATTTCATTGCATTTATCACAACTACCATAAAAAATGACATCCCAGAAATGGATGTGGGAAATAGGCCAATTGTCACCAATTAACAGCTATTAATTCACTTTAGCCTTTTTGAAATTGATTTAAAAAAGCTACGGCAGAGTGAGCCCTGCAACATAGGAGGAAAACTCTTTTTGAAGATCAGTGGAAATGGGGCCTGGCCTTCCATCCTGTATGAGTTGTTCATTCACCTGAATAACAGGCAAAACCTCAATTGTTGTGCCTACGAGAAAGACTTCGTCAGATTGCAGGAACTCTGAAATAGGAATTGGTCGAAATTGGACGTCCAAGCCTTTTGCCTGAGCTAACGTTGCCACCTGTTGCTGTGTCACACCAGCCAGGACTAAATGATTCCTTTCCGGAGTAATAAGCACGCCATTTTTCACCACAAAGATATTACTCGTAGCCCCCTCAGTCACCTGTCCGTCTCTCACAAAAATCCCCTCAAAGGCCTTGGCCTCACGGGCCTGTTGCTTGGCCAGAACATTCGGAAGCAAATTAAGGCTTTTAATATCACAGCGGTGCCATCGAGTATCAGGCAGGGTAATAACACTTACCCCCTGCTGAAAGACTTCAGTTGGCAATCCAACCATTTGGCGAAATGCCAAAAAGACGGTTGGTTCTCCATTAGAAGGAAAAGTATGCTCACGCGGAGCGACACCTCTGGTTACCTGAATATAGATTTTTCCTTCCTGATACCCACTCTGCTGAAGACCGGAAAGAAGGAGGCGCAGAAATTGGGGTGGTTCTAAAAAAAATTGGATCTGGGTTTCTCGGGCACTCCTAACCAGCCTATTGAAATGCTCATTCCAAAAAGCAGGAACCCCATGATAGGCACGAATCACTTCATAGATGCCATCCCCAAATAAGAATCCACGATCATCCGGAGAGACCTTAATCTCCTCCAATGGAGAAAAGAGCCCATTGAAATACCCAATATCCGGCATGCCCTAACTTCATTCAGGAAGACAGAGGGGAGACTATGACCTTGTAAATCCGTCGATCTTCTGCGGTAAACTTCCATGCCATCCTTTTACTAAACTCCAAATGATGGGTTCCGGGCTCCAACGCCCGAAATTCAAATGATCGCCGACCGGAATCTACCGCATTATTACTGACCGTTCGAAGAAACTCATCCCCCACTAATCCCAGCACTTTGGGGTCATAACTTGGCACCCATTGTTCCCCACGGGTCCGATCTTCCCATAAATGCACCATAAATGTGTCCGCCTGGAAAACCTGAATTGCTTTCGCCTGAACTTGATCTATATTCATGCACTCACCTTGCCTAAAACTTGGCTCATGTTCCGTCTGTTAAGTCCACTATTCTCCTGTTAACCAATCACGTTTTTTTAAACAAACAAACACATTTCCCTTATCAATCACCACATCATAGTTGACCACACAATAGCCTCCGCCATCTGGACCAAATCCCGAGCGAATGTCAAATTGCTGATGGTGCCACGGACAGGAAACCAGAAAACCCTTCAATCGGCCCTTTCCCAACGAGGCTCCTTGGTGTGGACAGATATCATTAATAGCAAAGCAACGATCATCTACACGAAAAATAGCCACGCTTTTCCCGTCGACTTTGAATACACGCCCCTTTCCTTTTGGAATATCCTCCAGCTTCCCAACATAAACAAATCCCTCTTTTGGACTCTGTGGTTCACATACCCTGCAGTCCATACCACGCTCAAAATCTGGATCATTCATAGCCGGTTCATCTCTATCTCTAAGAGACTAGCAATGTAAAGGTGACCTGTGCCCCTACCTGAACTTTGGCTTGGTCCACAAACCCAGCATTGGCTTCCACAATGTAGCGTGCATCCTGAGGCGGGGGCCCATACCAGGGGCATTGCCGTTCATTGCAAGGAAGGGCCTTTTCGACTATATGCACGACAATCTTGCTCTCATCAACCCAAATCACATCAACAGGAAATTGAAACTCTTTTGTCCAGACCCTGTGGAGACCGGAATTTTCAAATATATAAATCATTCCCTCACCCGGAGGGAGAACATTTCTAAACGCTAATCCAAATAAAAGCTTTTCCGGTGTATCAGCAACCTCCGCTTTCAACACCCCGCCGCTGGGAAAATTAATGTTAATGACTTGCGTCTGTTCCGGCGCATTAAACAATAGGGCACCGGAAATCAGAAACAACGCCATTACCAGAAGAAAGAGAATTCGCTTTTTACTTGGCACCCCTTTACCTTGCAGAAAAGATAACATTGTTCTAAATATATCCTTATTTTTCTAAAAAACCTTTTTGCCTCAAGCCCTGAGCATTTGCCCTAGAAGCGCTTTTCATTTTTTTGGAGATTTGCTCAAATAACACACCCACGATAAGATATCATGTAGGTTGATATGATTTCAGCCAAAATGAAGGAAGGCAAAGAGCCTTCGCACCATCTCCCCCAAGGAAAAATCTTACCTCATACATGGAGGCCTCGTATGCGCTACCTCCCAAATTTATTGCTCACGCTTACTCTAGTCCTCTTTTCCTCTACCAGCACCTCTGCATACCCATCGATTTCTGCGGCCATCGACCGGTTTGTCTCTACCCTCTACCCCAAGGGCAGCCATTACTTCTGGGTGATTAATAACACCACAACCGAGTCTCCGGAAGAAATGATTGTCGATCTCAACACCAGTGTCAGAAATTTACCGGATGATGAACCGACGGAGAGTCGGTTTTTATTATTGGTTGTCGAAGGAGAACTGCTTGCGGCTCAGAAAATCCCATTAAACGCTAACGTGGATTGTCAGAGTGACGAGGAAGTGTAGTTAATAAACGAATTCAGATATAAAAAAGCCCCATCCTCTAGAATAGGATGGGGCTTTTTTATACAAAATTGCTTCCAAGCAATAGCTACTTGGTCAGAATCAATAACTGTCCACCCAAATGGGCTGCATGTAATTGACACTTGTAGTTCAATAAATTGTTCGAGGTCACATACGTGAGATCACTCATGGGAATACCGATATATTTGGTTTCCCCAGGTGCCAAAACAAGCTTAATATGCATTGACGTTGGAGCGGCAAAAGCTGAATCAGCGGAAAGCTCAAAACCATGTTCTTTGTCCATATTGTTGGTTACTTTGAACAAAATAGGTCTTCCTGCTCTCCCACCTGTCGCAGAGGCCACAAGACTCAAGATGGATGTCGCGGGATACCAGACTTTCTTTCCACCAATTTCCATGGCATTGAACTCAAGATCAACGTCCAATTTTGTAAACGGCTGGCCCACGACTGACCCTGTTTCAAGGTCACCAATTTCCACACCACCGGACTGTAACGCAAATGCGCCTGTACTACCGACCGCAACGAAAACCGCACTTAAAAGGACGGATAGAAGCACTCTGTGCATCGCCTACCTCCTCATGAGAAGCTGTTGATAATGAAGGTTTTACCTAAGAACGCAAGCCAATTTTCTGATTTACATGGTTTAAGTTTCAACAAGAGGGTTGGTTATAGCATATGGCATTCTTCGACGCAAGAAGGTTTTTATCATTAGCAATTCCTGACGGATAAAAACAAAAAATGCTTTCTATAATCCTTAAAATTAAAGATTACTCAACCATTTTTCAATAATTTCCTTGTGATTATAAGCCTTTTCTTCCATGGTGTCTGAGTTTTTGAGACAGAAGATACTTTTTTAGATCATTTCCCTCTTAATCTCAATTGACTTTTTGTCCTCACCCAGAATCCGGCGCATGACTTTGCGTGCACTTGTAATTCATTTTTCGAACAGTGGGAATTGTGGGAACGAAAGATAATTTCAATTACATCAAAAACAGAAGGCCACAATTTCCAGTCTTACAGCACAACAGGACTAAAACCGATTCTCAAATTTCTCCATTCACCTTTTACAGTTAATAGCCCAATATGGATGAATGTCCACTCTACAAGTAAGCCCCAAAAGAAGCATCAACAATACAAAGGGATGAATAGCGTCTCCTTGACTTTCTCCTGCGACAAACCCCACTACATCGGCACCGATTATCCATGCACAAACATATTATGTTCCCGCTCCCATCCAATGGATGATTCAGGCCCATGTCCGGGTATGACGAGTGTACTTTCTTTGAGGGTGTATAAGCGTTCTCGAATCGATCGCTCAATTACCTGGCCATCTCCACCCCACAGGTCGGTTCTGCCAATTCCACCACGAAACAAGGTGTCCCCGGAAAACACCAGATTTTGCCTTTCAAAGAAAAAACATACCGACCCGGGAGTATGGCCAGGAGTATGGATCACGGTTCCTGAATAGGCACCCACACGCACATCTGATTCATCTTTAATCCAGCGGTCCGGCGGAGGGGCAGGCACATATGGGATGCTGAACATTCGGCATTGAATTTCCAGCATATCCCAAAGATCTTGATCCTGGGAATGCAAACACAGAGGTGCCCCCGTCGCTTGCTTAATATGACCGGAGGCTAAGAAATGGTCGAAATGAGCATGCGTATGCAAAATTGACGTGACGGTGAACCCCAGGGCATCAATTTCCCCGAGTATGCGCTCAGGATTTCCGCCTGGGTCCACCACAATGGCCTGCTTAGTTTCTTTGTCACCGATAATCGAACAATTACATGAAAGTGGAGGGACGGGGAAAGTTATCCGAATGAGCTGATTCATTGCGATCTCCTTAAGCGACACTGAAAAGGCAGTGGATTAAACTTGAAGCACACCTACTTTAGTGCAGATTTACACAATTTCCCATTGGAATTACAGACAATTCCCGTTCTTTAAAATACTCCTCAATATGGAAGTTTGAAATAAGAACAGTTTAAGCCTAAAATACCTAATAAAAGGTACCCATTTGATCCAACCACAACACAATCTTCCTTACACGGATATGCTGAGCCGGTGAAAACTCAAGCATTCCAGCTCTGCCCAACATCCCAGCAGAGGCCAGATATTCTCCCCTGCCCAAGAAGCAAAGCCCTATTTTTTGGCGCAGGGATGCTCATCTTTATGCTGACGGGTTGTCCCCAAAATAACTCCGGGCTTGAAGAAGAAAATATCCAGCTCAAAAAGCAGGCCATCAAACTGGAGTCGGTTATTCATTCCCTCCAAGAGGGAAACAAAGTTATGCAACAACAAATCGACTTGCTGAATCAAGAATCTAGAAAAACCGCAGAATCCTATGAATCTCAGCTACGAGATGCAGAAGTCACCCACCAGGAACAACTTCGAGACGCGCAGGCTCAAATGGCTGAATTGGCGAATAGCCCCAAAAAAGATGGAGCCAGGATTAAAACATTGGAACAGGAACACCGAAAGTTGGAAGGAGAAAACAAATGGCTCAGGAGCCAACGGGACCAGATGAGGAAGACACTGACCCTTCATCAAATTGGCGGTCAAAGTCAGGAGTTGCAGTTTCCCTTTTCCTCGGCTTCAGAAATCATAGAAGGCGCACTCACAAAAAATGGCTATTCAATACTTGCCAGCATGCAAACAGATCAAAAGGCCGTCTATATTACTGATCGCAAAACGTCTCTTCCTCCTTCGCTGGAACTATCAGGTTTTCGCAACCAATACCTCCTCTCGATTGAGAAAGGTCCTTCCGATCATACCACTATCTGGGTCCGTGCCGAATTTGAAAAACTTTCCAAAAACGGGCAGATGTTCTCAGCCCAGCAATCTGAAATCACCGACATCGAATTGCGCCTCATTCAGGAAATCCATCAAGCCCTGTCTACCGGAGCGGCAGCCCAGGCCAAGAATTTTTAATTATCTGACAAACAGAAACCCTCAATCCAGCATTCAACCAATCTGCCCAAACTCCTTCTACCGACCAGATCACTGAAAAGACAAAACCAATTTTACGGGGAATAGTCATGGGTACGTCGATGGCACCTGAGACGCGAGGAGATAGCCTTGGGCAAGAAACTCGGCTTCCTGTTTGACCAGTGAACTCGCCCCAGGAAACACCTGACCAATAAATTCCACAAAAACATTAATTTTGAGCAGGAAAAAATCATATTCGGATTCAGATGTTCGAGGATGGGCAAACCAAAATTCAACGAATTGTTTCAAGGAAATCCCATATTGATCCAAAATAGCACACGCATTGGGAAACATTACCCTCACATCTCCACCCCATGAGAGAATCTCATATGGTAAATACTGCGTCGCATACACATGAAACCCCTTATGCATTTCGGCATCCCATTGGCTAGGTACATCCAGCCGGCCACTCAGGACCTCACTCACCAATGCCATGAATTCTCTATATTGGCGGGTTAATACCTCACGAGTTTCCCAAGAAGGCTCGACGTTTTCCACTGGACAGGTTGATACCTTCTGAAGATTTGCGGCGGGGGAAGGCACCCGGGCAGGCACATGCACAAAGGGCTCCATCATCTTCAATACCGTTTTCATTTCCCGACATATGAGCGGTATTTGCTTATTATCGACTTCTAAGGCGATGCCTTTCAGATTGAGTAGACGGGGTTCCCTTATCACCCGAGCCAAGAGCATAAGTAATTCGTCCGGAATGGGAGCTTCATGAGCGTCAATCCAATCCGGAGGATTCTCAAATAGTCCTGACCCCACTTCTGTAGGTATATGCGGATGGCAATCCAGACCTGCTACATGAATTTGGATCACTCTCTCCAGGGGAAATTTCTTAAGAAAATCTTCAAAAAATGATTCCAGGCACTGGTTCCGCCAAGCGCCCGAATATCGATAGACCGTCCAAACATGCCCGAGATCCAAGACCAACCCACAGGGCGCTTTGCCGGTAATGTTCGAGAAAAATTCTGCATACGGCAATTCACCCATCAAAAAATAGGTTAATGGGGGGCTCTCCAAAAGCAGCAATGGCGAGTTAGCCTGTAGCCCCCAGGCACATTCATCAAGCTGCAACTGAACGTTCCACGCCTGGTAAGCCGTAATGTCAGCAGAAGCTCTGGTAAAGACAGGAGGCAAATAGGTCCCAAATGAAAAACCGGCTATTTCTTTGGCCGCACATTCTTGATTGACCCAATGAGCCTGTAACATTCGAGAATTGCAGGCGATAGCCCTTACTCGCTCTTGAGAATTGTATGCGGTGTCCCAATCAGGTTGCGTGACCCATACCCCTTCGGCATGGTAAGCCAAAGGAGTGTCAGGAAGCCGAGCTCGAACCATCTCCAAAGCTTTAGAATCCGCATGAAAAATTTCAAGATAACCCATAGGGATTTGTTCACGTCGAAGTTCCTGATATAAGTCAAAGACATCAGGAGAATACACATCCACCGATAAGCCAACACCCAGAAATGGAATCCTGCCTGCGCGCCGAAGAAACTCATCATAGACAGCCTCTCGACTTGATGGGTCTGTTGAATAGGTCAAACGTTTCTTCATTCCAGCGACTTAAAAGGCTAGGAAGTAATAAATTCCGAGGGGGGCATTCAAAATATGCCCGTCTGGGAAGCTCAAAATTACAAGAACGAAGAGGTACAGGAAGGAGGCATAATCACAGCAGCGTGGCGAACGCGCTGGGGATGCCATTGCTCACTACTTTTTCTTTATTGTCTGTAGCAGAACGCTCACACCCATCACTGACATTTCACAAGAGCCTTCTAAATCCGAGGAAGGCGCAAAACATCCAGGAAGGAAATGAAATCAGGACGCTCGAAAGGATTGCCCGGTTTGGAGATACCGGTGAATGCCGGCCGCAGACTTTCTTCCTTCTGCAATTGCCCAGACAATCAGTGACGCACCCCGCTTCGTGTCTCCGGTAGCAAACACCCCATCCACATTAGTCATGAAGTGTTCATCAACGGCGACATTCCCTCGGGGATCATATTGTAGCCCAAAAGAATCCAGTAGGCCGTTCTTCACCGGCCCGGTAAACCCCATCGCCAACAACACCAGGTCAACATCCATCTTGATCTCGGCCCCCGGCACAGGAACCACCTTCCCATTCTCAAAATTCACACGAGTCGCATGCAAACGAGTCAGATGTCCCTTTTCCCCTGAAAATTTTGTGGTGGCAATACTCCATTCACGATCACACCCTTCCTCGTGGGCATGAGACGTTCGTAATTGCATCGGCCATAAGGGCCATGGTGTCGACACAGCCCGAGTCGGTGGCGGTTGGGGTAGTAACTCGAATTGATGGGCTTCCAGGCACCCTTGGCGATGAGCCGTTCCCAGACAATCTGATCCGGTATCACCACCACCAATAATGACCACCCGTTTGCCCTGAGCCGATATGTGCTCTCCAGGAACGGCATCCCCGGCCACTCGCTTATTCTGCTGGGTCAGATAGTCCATGGCGAGATGAACGCCTTTAAGGTCTCTTCCCGGAACCGGCAATTCTCTCGGTTGCTCAGCTCCCATGGCAAGTAACACGGCATCATAGTCATGACGGAGGTCCTGAACGGTGGCGTCCACACCCACACACACGCCAGTCTGAAACGTCACACCCTCCTTTCGCATTTGCTCCAAACGACGGTCTAATACCCACTTCTCCATTTTGAAATCAGGGATTCCATAGCGAAGCAAGCCTCCAATCCGATCAGCCTTCTCCAACACTGTCACTTCATGCCCCGTCCGGGCTAATTGTTGTGCCGCGGCCAATCCTGCTGGACCCGACCCGATAATCGCAACGCGCTTCCCGGAAGAGCCAACCGGCAACACCGGCTCGACCCAACCTTCCTCAAATCCTTTATCAATAATATTCCATTCAATGACACGAATGGAGACCGGATCGCTATTAATGCCCAACACACAGGCCGATTCGCATGGAGCCGGACATAGGCGCCCGGTGAACTCAGGAAAGTTGTTGGTCGCATGAAGCGCTTTGAGGGCATCTTTCCATCGCCCGCGATGCACGAGATCATTCCATTCGGGGATCAAATTCTCGACAGGACAGCCTGCGGGACTTTGGCAAAATGGCACCCCGCAGTCCATACAGCGGGCCCCTTGAACTTTTAACTTTTCGTCGGGAAATGGGTCATACAATTCTTTCCAATCTAGAACCCGCTGCGCAACCGGCCGTCGTTGAGGTCCTTCCCGTTTATATTTCAAAAACCCACGAGGATCAGCCACGACTCACCGCCTCACGTTTCCGTTGAGCATGCTCTTTGGCCAAAGCCGTTTTCCGTTCCTGCAGCACTCGCTTGTAATCACTCGGCATGACTTTGACAAATTTCGGCAACATCATATCCCACGATTCCAGCACCCGCCTGGCATTGTCACTTTGGGTGTACCGAAAATGGGCTTCAATCATCGCACGAAGGGTCTGTTGATCTTCGGATGACACGACAGGCTCTAATTCCACCATGCCCATATTGCAACGTGCAGGGAATTGCCCATCTTCATCTAAGACAAAAGCGTCCCCTCCGGACATCCCTGCAGCAAAATTTCGTCCCGTCTTCCCCAGAACCACCACCACCCCCCCGGTCATATATTCACACCCATGATCGCCGGTTCCATCGATAACAGCCCGTGCGCCACTATTCCGAACAGCAAACCGTTCTCCCGCAATGCCATAAAAATACCCTTCACCACCAGTCGCCCCATATAAGGACGTGTTCCCGATCAGAATCGTGTCTTCCGGCAAATACGTCACCCCTTTCGGGGGAACGACAATAATTGTCCCTCCAGAAAGACCCTTTCCCAAATAGTCATTTGACTCACCTTCCAGAGTCAGCGTAATACCCTTCGACAAAAATGCTCCAAAGGATTGTCCGGCCGATCCGGTAAATTTAATCCGAATCGTGTCGGGAGGAAGCCCTTCCGGCCCATACCGGCGTGCAATGTGGCTTGATAGAACAGTACCGGTGGTCCGATTCACATTTCGTATAGGCAGATCCAGCGAAACAGGTTCACCCCCGTCAATGGCAGATTGACACAATTCTACCAATTGATTATCTAAAATTTCTTTCAGACCGTGATCTTGTGCTTGTACACAGGAGGTGGCCACTTCAGGTCCGACATTCGGCTTCACCAATAACGGAGATAAATCCAATCCTTTGGCTTTCCAATGATCCACAGCTTTTTGCACTTTGAGCTTATCCACCCGTCCGATCATCTCGCGCATGGTCCTGAATCCGAGTTTGGCCATCAGGGAACGGATCTCTTCTGCCACAAACATAAAGAAGTTCACAACATGCTCTGGTTTTCCCGTAAATTGTTTTCGTAACTCCCCATCTTGGGTGGCCACTCCCACCGGACAGGTATTGAGGTGGCATTTCCTCATCATGATGCATCCCTCAACAATGAGGGGGGCTGTGGAAAAACCGAACTCTTCCGCTCCCAAAAGGGTTGCAATGACCACATCACGGCCAGTTTTCATTTGGCCGTCGGTTTCTACTCGAATTCGTCCACGCAGGTTATTGAGCACAAGCGTCTGATGGGTTTCCGCCAGACCTAATTCCCAGGGGACTCCCGCGTACTTAATGGACGATAAGGGAGACGCTCCGGTTCCTCCGGAATCTCCACTTATGAGAACCTTATCCGCATGAGCCTTTGCCACGCCTGCGGCCACGGTTCCAACCCCGACCTCGGCCACGAGTTTCACGGAAATCGCTGCTTCAGGATTGGAATTTTTAAGGTCGAAAATGAGTTGTTTCAGATCTTCGATAGAATAAATATCATGATGAGGGGGAGGAGAGATCAGTTGCACTCCCGGCGTGGAATAGCGAAGTTTGGCAATAAATTCATCGACTTTGTGTCCCGGTAATTGCCCGCCTTCGCCGGGCTTGGCACCCTGGGCCATTTTAATTTGCAACTCCTTGGCATTCACCAGGTAATGCGCCGTTACCCCAAAACGACCCGATGCCACTTGCTTAATATAAGAATTTTTGGAATCGCCGTTCGGCAAAGGTGTAAATCGCTCCGGATCCTCACCACCCTCGCCGGTATTACTTTTGGCGCCTATGCGATTCATGGCAATGGCCAACGTCTCATGCGCTTCTTTGCTGATTGCCCCAAACGACATGGCACCGGTAGTAAATCGCTTCACAATTTCGCTGGCAGGCTCCACGTCTTCAAGAGCGACCGGTTCGCCCGCCCAGTTAAACTCAAACAGTCCGCGAAGATTGGAGCGCCGTTCATCCTCTTTATTCACCAGGGCTGAAAAATCCGCATAGGCTTTGGCATCATTCGCACGCGAGGCATGCTGAAGTTTGTAAATGGTTTCAGGATTCCAATTATGGTGCTCTCCCTGAATCCGGTAATGAATCTCGCCACCAAAATCTAATTGCCGCATGGGGACCGGACGATAAGCCAGCGCATGTCGGCGCAAGGTCTCTTCCCCCACCTCACTGAGACCAATTCCTTCGATCCGTGAAGCCGTTCCGGTAAAGAACCGATCAATCAGTTTGCTATTCAGGCCAATGGCCTCAAAAATTTGAGCTCCACAATAGGACTGGACTGTGGAGATTCCCATCTTTGAAAATATCTTCAGTAATCCTTTATTGACGGCCTTAATGAACTTTGATTCGGCCGTTGCCGCATCCACGCTTTCAGGAAAATACCCTTCCCGTTCCATATCCACGAGGGACTCAAACACCAAATACGGATTGATGGCCCCGGCTCCATAACCGATAAGACAGGCGAAATGATGCACATCACGCGGTTCACCTGTTTCCAGAATCAGCCCGACCTCCGTCCGGGTTTCTTCTCGAACCAGATGATGATGCACAGCCGAAACACCTAATAGACTAGGAATGGGCGCCCACTCGGCATTGACGCCTCTATCGCTCAAAATGAGAAACTTTTCGCCATCCTTTATGGCTTTCGAGGCTTGCTGGCATAATTGATCAAGAGCGGCCGCCATGCCCTCAGGTCCTTCCGCAACTTTAAAAAGCAAGGACAGTGTCTTACTTTTAAAGTGAGGATCCCCAATCATGCGAATCTTTTGCAGATCAACATTGCTCAGGATCGGTTGCTGCAATTTGATCCTTCGGCATGCCTCTGGAATCTCTGCAATGACATTCGGTTTTGGCCCGATGTTGGTGACAAGAGACATCACCAGATGCTCACGGATCGGGTCGATAGGAGGATTCGTCACTTGCGCAAACAATTGTTTGAAGTATTTAAAAAGCAATTGCGGCCGTTCGGACAACACGGCTAATGGGGTATCCGTTCCCATTGAAGAAATAGGCTCTTCACCCGTGACTGCCATTGGGATCAACACCATTTTCAACTCTTCCACGGTGAACCCGAAGGCTTGTTGACGTTGGCGCAGCGTCGGGTGATCGGGTTGCGGCACATTGAGTGGCTCAGGCAGTTCATCTAAGGAAACCCGATATTGCGTGAGCCATTGTCGATAGGGCTTACGTTTGGTGATATCGGCTTTAATTTCCTCGTCGTCAAGAATACGTCCTTGGACGGTATCCACGACAAACATGCGACCCGGTTGCAGACGTCCCTTCATGCGAATGGTCTTAGGATCCGCCGGAAGCACTCCCGCCTCTGAAGCCAACACCACGACATCATCCTTGGTGATTTGATAACGACAGGGACGCAGACCATTCCGATCCAAGGTGGCACCCACGAGCTTTCCATCCGTAAAGCACACAGCCGCGGGTCCATCCCACGGTTCCATCACCGCCGCGTGATATTCATAAAACCCTCGCCGGTCAAAATCCATTTGGGGATTTCCCACCCACGGTTCCGGAATCAGCATCATCATGGCATGGGGCAAGGACCGGCCGGCCAATACCAAAAATTCTATGGCGTTATCCAAACAGGCCGAATCGCTTTGCGTGGAATCATCAATGATGGGAAATAACTTTTTGAGATCATCCCCGAACAGATCAGAGGCAAGCCTCCCCTGTCGGGCCCGCATCCAATTGACATTCCCTTTCAAAGTATTAATTTCGCCGTTATGGACGGAGTAGCGGTAGGGATGGGCTAAGGCCCAGGTCGGAAACGTATTGGTACTAAAGCGCGAATGCACCAGGGCCAACGCCGACGTAAATGTGGGATCCGCGAGATCGGGATAAAACAGTGCAACCTGTTCCGGCAACAGCATCCCCTTATAGACAATCGTGTTTCCGGACAAACTGGAAATATAGACCCATTCCTTCCCGGGGAGCGCGGATTCGCGAATGGCACGGGTTATTCGTTTACGAATGACATACAGTTTGCGTTCAAACTGCATGGGATTCAGTAATTCACGTGCCACAAAAAACTGTCGAATGACGGGCATCGTTTGTCGAGCCTGATCTCCTATTTGATCCTCTTTGGCCGGCACATCCCGCCACCCTAAAAAATGTTGCCCCTCTTCACGTACAATCGCTTCAAAGATGGCTTCGCACTGTTGCCTGGTCCTGGCATCCTGCGGCAGAAATACCATGCCGACCCCATAGGCTCCGGCTACAGGAAGGTCGACACCCGTTTCGGCCGCAACCCGATGAAAAAACTCGTGGGGTATCTGAGAGAGTATTCCTGCTCCATCACCGGTACATGGATCACACCCTTGTGCTCCCCGATGAGTGAGATTTTTGTTGACTTCCAGGCCCTTTTCTATGATGTCATGTGATTTTTGCCCCTTTATATGGGCCACAAACCCGATTCCACAGCCATCATGCTCATTTCCGGGATGGTAGAGGCCTTGAACTAAAGGCAATCCCGGGAGATTCCACACTGGTTGATTAGTCACCTGTTTCACGTTTCACCTAAAAATATTGTTGGCCATCATTAAAAAGGAGATTAAGGCACGCTACCCCTTAATAGAGTCTCTATGGGCCATGGTGTCGTTGTGTGGTCCCGGAGAGCGACGGAAGAAAAGGGAAGTCTAAATCAAAATTGTAAACGACAAGATTAATGGATGGTCAAAAAATCTGTCAAGACGATCCATTTTCCGGTACGCAATATTTCCCTCACATGCATGCGGGTTTTCAAAAAATGCTGATTGATTTCCAAGCTATGGTTCAGCTTGACAATCTACAGACGACCCCCTAGTATCGCCGCCATGCATCAGGAACCAGCCCTTAGAGACCTGGAGTCCATGGAGGATGTGTGGGAAGCCTTCCGGCCGGACCTCATTGAGGTTGAAAACCAAATTACCACACACCTTGAATCGCATGCCCCGCTCATCAATACCGTCGCTGGGCACATTTTTGCCAGCGGAGGGAAACGCATCCGCCCCCTGCTCCTTATTCTTTGTGCCCGCCTCTGTGGATTTCTTCAAAAAGATTTTTTGTTGCTGGGCAGTCTCGTCGAATTCATCCATACGGCCACGTTATTACATGACGATGTGTTAGACGAAGCCGATCTGAGACGGGGACAACCCACTGCGAGAAAAATCTGGGGCAATCAAGCCAGTATTCTAGTGGGGGATTATTTATATTCCCAGGCCATGGCCCTGATTGCCACCTTTCACAACCATGGTATCAACGAAGCCTTAGCGGATGCCTGCCGAAAGATGGCAGAAGGGGAGGTCCTTCAACTCTGCGCCAACAGTCAACCGCACCTGTCTGAGGCCGCCTATCTCAAAATTGTTGAATATAAAACGGCTGCCCTGGTCGCTGCCTCCTGTAAGGTCGGCGCGATCGTGGGAGGTGCCTCGATAGAAGAACAAGCCGCCCTCTATCGGTTTGGCTACCATCTTGGAATGGCATTCCAATTGGCTGACGATCGCTTGGATTATTCCGCAGACCGGGCAAAGCTCGGCAAAGCCCTTGGTCAGGATATTCGCCAGGGCATGATTACCATTCCCCTACTTCACCTTCTCCAGACTTGTTCCCCTCAAGACAACCAATGGATCACCGAAAAGATCTTGGCACATGCCATAGAGGATGAGGACGTCACGAAAATCATCCAATTAATGCAGAAACAAGGGTCTCTGTCCTATTCCACTGCTCGAGCGCGAGAATACGTGGAAGCCGCGGCCCTCGACCTTGAACCGTTCCCCGCCTGCATGGCCAAACGATCCCTCTCCATCACCGCCTGCTACATGGTCAACCGCGACCAATAATACCCTCCAAAAATTATTCGTAGTTGCATTTCGAAAGTATAAGAATAGGGCATTTCTCCTTCGACCTGACTCTATTGTACCAGCCGGTCATTCCCGAAGGTTTTAATCGGGAATCCATCTTGGCCTTTGTGAAAGCGCAACATCCGTTGATTTAGGTGGGACATGTCATGCTCATTGGCCAAGCGATTTTTGATGTTGCCGGGTTTCGCCCCGGCAAGCGAGGCCCTTTTGTTCCGGCAAAAGGACCCAAAACCATTGACGCCCAGTCCGACCTCATTGGATGGGACAGACCCGGGAAACAGGAGGGCGGTCCAACTCGCTCCGCTCAAACAAGGCCCGCCAAGCTAGAAGAGCGTCCGTCCCCCTGGTCGGGCAGCAGGCGTCGGAAACAAATGACCATCACACAATGGAAAAAGCGGCTTGCAGTCGTTGCATCAAAGTCACGGAGCAAATGGCGAGTCCATTTTATTCAAAGAGGTGGTCTCGAACACCCTTGATGCGTATAAGAAGTTACACACGGGCTTTCCATATCACCTCACTGATCGTCGTCACTGAAATCCGTCATGTCGATGAACTCAAGGATGTTCTCTGGAGGCACAGCCCTAGTAAGCATATATGCCCCGTCAAACCCAACAAAATTACCTTCAGGCCATTTGCGTCTTCGGATCAGATGTTCTACTACATTATTGCTGAACGATCCTATTACGGGAAATGTCGTTTGGTTTTCTAACCATTCTGTCGGGATAGCGCACTTGATCAAACTACGTCTTCCTGTCTGAGCGAACCGTAACTTGGCCTCCGGTCCGAGCCGATTGGCGATACTACGAATTAGCTCGCTCCCCCCTGTATATGTATTTCGATCATCTTTCGCGCGGATGCATGAAAAGAGCAGGCCCACTTTACCTTCGTTATAGCTTAAATACCATGGTGCAATGTCCTGAAGCGCTTCTTCAAAACCTGGAATGTCCCCAAACAATGAACGAGCCTTAGAAATGAGGGCACTTGGATTGGAAGGGAAAATTCCTCCTAGCCGATACTGGTTCTCGTCACTTACACGACAGCCATGGTAACTAACCACATGAGAATATCTGAGAAACAGAATTTCTCGTGCCCTGTGTCGGAGAAGCTTAGCAAGGTCGTCTCTTAGGCAGTCGGGGGCACACGTAATTTGGAGGAGGAATTCCTCACCTTGGGGCGGCGCTGCGTCTAGCTTCGCTTCTATTTTGAGCCAAATGTCCTGCTGGTAGACAAGAGCATGAAAATCTGAATGCCAGGTCTCCAACGAATCTAGGTCAAGAAGCTCCAATTCCATTTCTTCCCAATCCCTGAAGCGACATTATGCCCCATCATCTTAAAATTAGACTTAATGTTGAAATCTTTCGAAGTTAGGTTGCAACTTCCATGTAACAGAATTGCGTATTCGGTTTCATTTTCCGCATTTTTTCACCTCAAATATCCATCCGTTTGGCTAACTCCTAGGCTCCTCTGCTTTAGCTTTGAGCACTTCAATTCTTCCCTATGACCGCCCCCTACCGTCCGGCCCCATGGGTGGACGCTCAAAAAGATCGGTGGGCCTTGTCTGAGCCCTTCGCCCAGACTCAGGACAGACTTCCTATGAGGTTGTCAAGCCCCCTTCTTACGCCGTGGCTCTTAGGTATTGTCTGGTCATATTCGCCAAATGATATTGTTCGTCGTACGGCACCTGGTGTTGCCACATGCGGAAAATGATTTTCAACCATTTGGCCCCCAAAGCCCGGAGTGCCTGGTTGTGCCGATGCCCGCGGGCGCGACATTGCTGATAGTAACTCTTGGACCACTCACTGTGTCTCAACGACTGAAAGGCTACCTGCCAAATCGCCTGACGGAGGTGCTTGTTGCATGCGACCCGAAACCGCACCACACAACTTTTTCCACTCTGGCGCGTCAGCGGCACGGTCCCAGCCTGGGCTTGCAGGTGGCTCCACGAGGCCCAGCGACCCGGGGCATCGCCCAGCTCCGCCCACAACCGGGGAATCATCGTGCCACTGAGACCTCCCGGCAGCGTCTGCATCCACTTAGCTGCCGAGAGGCCTCCAAAAAAACGTTCAATCTCTGCCTGGTATTCCGTCACGGCGCGGTGGGTGACCAGCAGCTGCGCGATCAGCACCGCGACCAATCGGGCCTTAGCCCGCACGACATGCTCGGGCACGGGAACTTGAGGCGCTTTGAGTTGCGCCCACAACGCGATCGTTCGCGCCGGGCCCAGCCGATGCTGGCGCGCAAACCGCTGCCATGGGCGCAGCTGCAGCGTGGTGAGAGTGGCCGGGGTCGGATAGGTTTGCAGAAAATCCAACGCCAGCTGCGTCGTCAGGTCCCCAAAGAGGTCCAGCACGCGCGGATAGTATTCCTTCAGGGTGCTCGTGAGCTGATTGAGTGTCCGCGTCTGTTGGCGCCCGACCCGCGCGTGATCGCGAGTCAGGAGTTTGACTTCTTGGGCAGCGACCGAGCTGGGCCGTAGGGGCGAGAAGTGCGCGTGATCGGTGCGCAGAAAATCCGCCAGCACCCGGCCATCAAAGGTATCACTTTTCGAGGCACTCATACGAAACCGATCGCGGGCTCGATCGACGGCTTTGGGATTCACGGGGTAGACGACGACACCATGATCCAGCAGACAATCCACCACCCGCCCGTCGGGTTTCTCAATGGCGGCCCACAGCTCAATTCCTACGGCACGCCATTCATCAAGCTGCCGCCCCCAGACGCTCAGCCCCGTCGACGTGTGGGGCACCATCCGTTCCCACACGATGGCGCCCGTCTCCTCTCGCGCACACACGCCATGCTCCTCATCGCCCCAATCCACTCCCAAGTAATACCGTGCCATCAATCGCTCCTTTCTCGAAGCGTCCCACCGCGCCTGAACGACTCGTTGGCCTTATATCGGTCCTCATCGGGACGACTTCCTATAGAACGTTGCTCGCCGTTCCTTGCATGGGGGGGACGGTCTGTCCTGGCTCCTTTGGGAGGGAGTAGGCTTCGTCGGTCCTCGCCCCAGCAAGCGCCAGGGATGCATGAGCATGAATAAAGAACAGAACGTGATCACAAATGACTCCAGAGGATTATATAAGGCTCCGCAAGTTGGCCCGGCATCAATAAGGGACTCATTATTTCAGCTGTCCACTCTGGCCTGTTGGCGTGGCCGAGCAGTGCAGCCGACACCGGAAAAAAGGCGCGCATTGTTTGAGCCCTTAGAGAAGACTCAGGCCAAGCTCCGCGAGTTTGTGCGCCGCCGGGGTCGGCGAACCGCGCAGGGGACCCGAAGGGACACGCCACGGCCAAGATGGTTTTGGCCACTTTTGCCGAAACAAAAGTGGCTCGGCTGCCGGGCCGAAACCCATAGCTGTTAAGCTAAGCCTTGGCCTTATCCCCTGTGGAGTTTCGGATCGAAGCCCGCTTCGAGCATTTCCAGCGTGGTCATCCGTGAGCGTTGGCGATGTTTGCGACAGTGCCTGAGCAAGGTCTCAAGCTCATGGGACAGATAGCTTCTGGCTTGCGCCTCCGACCCCATCACCAATTGAGCGAGCAGGAAGGCTCGTTCCTGGAGCCGTTTGTATAACTTTGCCAGGCTGATTTCTTGGCGTGCGGTATTCCACAGCGCGGTGTTGGCGACGGCATGCAGGCGTTGCACCCACACTGCGGCGATCAATTTGCCGTAGAGCTCGCAGCGTAAGCGATGGACATTGCCAGTGGCGGACTGATGCACACGCAGAATGGATTTAAATTGTTTAAACAGCAACTCGATCTGCCAGCGGAGCGTATACAAGGCCCGCACCATGTCCAAGGGCACCCAGGGCTCCGGCACATTGGTGATCAAGAGTGTCCAATCGCACATGGCCACATGCCGGGGACTGCCGGTCCGGCCTTGCCGACGGGCGTGGGCCTTAAACCGTCGGCGTCGCGCTTGGGCCACCTGGGCGGTTACGCGCAGGCACACCAACCGACAGGCGCCCGTTTGATTTGAGCCCTGCCCCAGGCGCACCAGGCGTTCATCCCTCGGCCCCGGTGCGGCCCGTAAGACCTGGCCGAGGTCAAGCGGCTCACCCGTCTGGCCATCGTGCACCGTGGTGTCGAGGAACAAGCGCGTCAGAAAGAAGGCCCCTTTCGCCATGAGGGCGTTGACGGTCGCCAGCTTGAAGTAGCCCTGATCGAAGAGCAGCAGGTCGGTCTTGTTGACCAGAGCGGGCAGATGATCCGTGTAGCGATTATCTGGCACGGTGCCGGCGGTGTCCGCCAGAAAGGTCAGTTCGCCTTGTTTGTAGTCGTACGCCGTTTGCAGTTTGCAATTGGCTGGTGAGGCGTTGTCTCCTGAGCCGGGGAGGATGGCGCCCAGTTTCTCGCTGACATCCCAACTCGAGCTATCCACGAGCAGGACGCGGGCAAACGGCTGAAGCAGGTTCGTGCGGATCGGCACCGTCTGCAGTTTGTAGTGAAGCACCTTGTGCAGACAGTGGCGGAGAAAGGCGGCCGCCGAGGCCGTAAAGCGTTGATGTAAGGCTTCGCGACTGATGCGGGAGGAGAGCGCCGCGACCATCCCCCCCAACGACGGATGCGCCAGCCCCAGGTGGCCCAGGGTCAGGAGCACGAGAAAGTCATGAGGCGTGAGCCGCCCGTGGCGTTGCTGGAACCCCGTGTGTTTGGCCAGTCGAGTAATCTCGTTTTTTTTAACCCCGCCAACAACCTCGGCAGCCCCCTCATGCGGTCGCCCCCCTAAAGCCCTGGCTGCGAGCCAGGGCCAGACACGCCTGGACCCAGTCCGTGGTTAACGCCTTGAAGCGCTGATAGCGCTTGAGCCGCCGCCGCACCTCGCCCAGGTCCTCCTTCTGGACGAAGAGCGTGGAGCTCTTGCCCCCCACGGTAAAACTGAGCTGATAGTAGGGCCCATGCTTCTTGGGATTGGAGGGAGCTTTGCACCGACAGCCCGGTGTCCCGCACACATTCCACTGTTCGCTCAGACTCCCCGGTAAGACCGGGCCCAAGGTCGCCAGCTGCCGCTGAATCCGTTGCAGGGTCTGCTCGTCTCGCGTCATCGGTTCCTCCTCCCGTTATAGCCGATAGCCTTGATAAAGCTATCGGTAATATAACACAAAAAAAGCGCAAGGCAAGCGCAGGGACAAGGAACATCTTTGGTTAGCTTAACAGCTATGGGCCGAAACCCGGCATCTATCGAAAGGCCCCTTGGCGATAGAGACGCCAAAAGGTGGTGAGCCCGGCCCAAATGGGATGCCGCCGCTGGGCGGGAGTCAATTCGATTTTCACTCCGGAATGCCGCTCGATTTTCCAGATGAGGTAATCTGCCCCTCCTTGGAACGTAAAGGCGGCTTTCATAAGCCGCAAAATAGATAACACCTTCCCCTGCACTTTTCGAACAACCCAGGCTATGCGATTCTTGATATATTCCCACCTGGAATAATCCATCTCATAAATAGTTATGTCATCCCGCTGATTGACCCTGATCTTTGGGAAATGTCCTAGAAAGGTCGCATGGGCAACTTGTTCATAATAAGCGTGGTTACTGTCCCACAATGTTGCAATTCGCCCTTTTGATTCGGCACGCAATTCCGCGCCATAACTGAGGGCCAAACCAATACTCCATGCATCTTTGGCAGAAAATTGTTGGGGCATTCGCGGAACCACGTTCCCCAAAAATGTTAAAACCGCTCTGCCCAGCCCCAAGATAATCCGTTGACTCATCGCTTGGCTCGGACAGGCCATCACGGCCGTCGGCTGTGCGAAGCGCCCCCAAAAGTATGAATGAAACCACTTTGGCGTCACACTTCGCTCAAAATCCTCTAACGAGAGCACGGCATACTTCATACGAACGATTCGCCCTTCCAGGTTCACTTCTCCATAGAACACATTAGGTGGGAGCCAACGATTGAGGAGGGCTAACCAAATAGACGGGTAGACCGAGGCATACTGATCCACAATGACATAACAATCCACTAATCCGTCTTGATCCGTTCCCGCCCGCAAGCACGAGCCATACAATAAGATTCCTTGAACCGCCTGCCCGTATTTTTTAGCCAGAAAATTTCCCGCTGCTTGAATGGACGCAGGAATGGGTCGAGCGCTCGGTTGACTGACGATTTCGAGGACTGACAGAGGACCGTCCATCACAGTTATTCAGTCTTCAACCGGACAAATGACAGCTCGCCGGGAGAATCCAGGGTTAGAGGCTCTTCAGGCATGGAAGAGGCGTACACTTCGCCATCCAAGACAAATCCACTGTTAAACACCAAGCGAAGCTCGGAGAGGTTTTCACTGTCATAGCCATGTTCTGTCGTTGCTAAAGGATGCGTCATTCCACGAAACAAGGTTGGTAAGGCACGCCACAAATAGCGGTACGGCACTCGAAGACTCGTATAGTGTAAAGGCCAGGATTGCTTGCCCCAAAACGGCTTCATCCCTAAAAATAAGCGGTTCAAGGTGGTGACCAGCAAGACTAAATACTCATGCTGGAGAAATGCTGATTCTCCAGTTGCCACACCCACCGTGATCGGATTCAATCCTTTTCGGGACCCGGTGGCCAACGCCAATAAAAATTTCAACAGAATCAACCCTGCACCCCATTCCCCTAATCGGCCTATCGACTGTTTGGTTTCGAGACCCAGTTGGGTCCCATGATAAATCGCTCCGGCCCCGAAAAACATTCCATGCAGGGGTTCCCGGTTTTCTGGAAATCGAATACGAAGAACCGGTCGTGTTTCAAAAGATAATCTCGGAGTCATGGCTTCGGCCTGAACCAACAATTGGTCAAGCGTGGTTGATTCAAATTTCCCTAAACCCACATCCCCCGCAATCAGATTGGCCGTCCCTGCGGGCAACACAGCCAACCGGGGCATGACAGCAAACGGACGATGATGAAACAAAGCCCCCATGGTGGCTTGAATGGTCCCATCCCCTCCATTGACGACCACACAATCAACCTGACGGTCAGCAAACGTCTTCAGAGATTCTAGGATATCCGCAGGCGTGTTGACCTCAGCCCGCTGCATTTCCGGATATTTGGTGTAAATTTTTTGGAAAAGGTCCGGCTTCCGCCTATTACGACCACTCAACGAATTATGAATGATCCCCACATGCATCGTAGACCAGTCCAATCGACCTCAAGCGACGGCAAAGATGAAATAGGAATCATTGACATTGGGGAATACGGGCAAGACGAAAAGATATGTAAAGTCCGCATGAAAGATCATTTGATCGTGACCGGAGGATTGGTAAACATTCTGACTGCCAGGGAATTTCGATTCACTGGATCGATCTCAGCCAACCAGGAAGTGAGGGAACCCATCCTGGCTTTCCCCCAACCCGCCATAAGAAGTCTCGCGATAAGAATCAGGGTTGAGCCCACCGTCCAAATGGCCACAGCCTCCAAGCCCAAATCGGGACGTCCAAAAAGAAGACTGGCCGTTAAGAGGATGAGATTAGGATTCCGTCGAGCCGTGACAAGCCTGAAATAGGAATCCAACGGCTTCCAACAAAAGATGACAAATCCCCCCAACCACCATTGAAAAATTCCTTCAACCATCCGTCCCAACACATATCCGATCAAAATGATTCCAATGGTGGTTTCCACCGTCAACCAGGAGAGCAAAGGGGCAAATGCGGTGAGACCCACTCCCCAAGCTAAATACCAAAGTGGAGGGTGAATTAAATCAATGCCATGATCAAAAATATTCCCCCATTTACTGGAGGTCACCGTTACTCGAGCTAATTTTCCGTCCACCGTATCGAGAAACGTCATGACCCAACCCAGGACAAGTCCCCAGAAAAACTGCCCAAAAGTGAACAATACTCCCGCTGCAATAACAAGTACCAAGCTCAGCGAGGTTACCTGATTAGGCGAAATCCCCCAAAGCGCACAAAGCCGGGTGGCCCATTTAGCCGGAACAGGCCAAAGAAATTTCGTCACCAGATCAGTGACGCCTTTATACGATCCCGTAAATAAATGCTCTTCCAAAGTCACCCGGTTATTTTCGCGAATGGGGAACACATAGGGATGATCAGTTTTTCGCAATTCGTTGGAAAAGGACGTTGAAAGATCCTGCAATGTCACAGATTGTAGGTTTGCAACATTTCGTGTGTGTTCTCGTTGTATCCCATCACACGTTGCGGAGGCCAAAGAGGAATCCACATGAGCCACAACCGGGCATAACCCGGCTTGAGTCTCAACTTCCAGAACAACATTGGTTTGCTTCAAGAGAAAGGAGAATATTCGCGCATCAAATAAATAATCCCCTCTAATAATCAGAAGCGAATGATCGGATGGGAGTTCGTTGAGATTATTAAGAAAACTCCCAACCCCCAATCGACTTAACATGCGTTGATACCGGATACGGGAGGTCAAATTCCACAAACGGATATTCGGATCATTGATAATATATGCGGACACCGTCATTGAACTACCACGCCTTATTCCCCTTACAGATGAAAGAATAATAGAGTCGACCGACTCTCCCATAATAACTGACGGGAACAAATATGATTGCAACCATAATCCCGTCTATGACTGCAATCGGCATTCATTCCAACTAATCTCTCTGACATATGCTTGAATTGGTATGCAACATGGCTTTTACCTCATCAAAGGGATACTCATACATATCATCGACCATTACCACACACCCATAGAGAACGAAATAGCCGTTGATCATGCACGATCTCTATGCTGACTTTCCACTATTTTTCAATTGAGATAACGCCGCCACAACACAAACGTGACAAGAGACAACAGGAGGAATGGAGCGGCCGTGGTTAATAGAGGAGAGGCTCCGAACAGAATGCCAACATGCTTAGAAATTTCCGTCATCAAATAATACCCGAGACCGACCAGGGATCCAATGAATACCCTCTTTCCCGCTGCAGACGTTCGCAAGGGACCGAACACAAACGGGATGGCCACTAGGATCATAAGCCCGGTATTCAAGGGCATAAAAATTTTGTCCCAAAAGCTTAACTCATATCTCAGAAAATTTTGTTTTTTTCGTTTTAAGATTTCCATGTATTGGTAAAGCTCGGAAGGGGCCAATGCGGAAGAAGGAAGAGTCAATAACCGGACTTCATTCTGTTTAAGCGGAGAGTCCCATTCAAGGCTTTCAATCTGTTCCTGGGAAACACTATATCCGTGAATGACCTGCTTTTTAATATTTCTCAGAATCCATTTCTGAGAATTGAGTATTTCTGCCTCTTGAGCATGCATATAAAAATCCAATTGTCCGGCATCATTAAATTCAAAAATATCAAGGCCTTGTGGACTCTCTCCGTAGCGAATCTGATGAATTCTAATAAAGCGTCTTCCCTCACGAAACCAGAAACCCTGCTTTCCCTTATATGCCCCAGAATCCGACAATGCCATTGATCGCTTAAAATAGGCCTCCTGGTCCAAGGGGGGATTGACCACCTCTTCAAGAAAGCCCACGAGTAAAATAAAACATGCCCCAACCTGCATCACTGCCCCGGCTATTTGGTAGGGAGAAACTCCAGCGGCCTGAATCGCGATGAGTTCCCGGCCATTGGCAAGGCTCCCTAAGGCCATAATACTCCCTAACAACGCCACAAACGGGGCTAGAAACACCAACCGGGTTGGCAGGGTCAGCAATAAAAACTCACCAGCGCTCCAAAAGGTATAGCGCCCCTTACCCACGTCATCCAGCTCTTCAACAAATACGATTAAACTGAAGACCGCCAAAAATATGGCCAGCACAGGAAAATACCCTTTCAGTAAACTGACCGCCAGATACCGATTGAGAATTTTCATGAAATTATCGTAAAACCCGCCAGATATGCCATTTCCTACTTACGGCCTCTGTTCAGAAAATATCGTGTGAGAGTATGAAACCGTGATTTTTTAGGACATGCCTCGAGTGAATCGCGAGGGCGCCAACCAATATGCCAATAAGGCTCCCAAGACAATAACAATCGACCAAAGCCCCGGAATAATGGGGACTATGCCCTGCTCAACAAGATTTCTCACCATCAGCCCCGTAAAGTAATAGACTGAAAATATCACCGTCGCTGTGAAAATTTTGGCGTATTTGCCCTGCCTCGGTGAAGCGCGACTTAATGGCACTCCAAGCAGCCCCATGAGAATAGCCGAAAAAGGGGCTAAAAACCTCCATTGCAGTTCTGTGATATCCTTGCGAGAATCAGATTTTAGTAAATTTTTGGTGGATTCGGCCTTGCGTTTATATTCCGCCACAAGCTCCCGAGGATAAATCGCCATTCGTGAAAAACTAGAAATGTGCTTGATCTCCCCCTCCCTTGTCAGTTTATATTCGAATCCATCAAAGAGAACAGGAATCGAGATGCCACTTTGGGGATCAAGTTTCTCTTGAGCTGTCTTTGCTGAAAAGACTTGCAAGGTCTCTCCATGTTCACTTTGAACAAACACCTCATTTAATTTTTGGTGACGTTCATCAATTTCCTCTGCGAAAAAAACCAAGGATCCATTACGTCGTTCATAAAAATGCCCGGCATCCAAATTGCTCAAACGAAATCCAGCCTCTCCTTCATCTTTTAATCGATAGATTTCTTCATAGGCCAATGGACGCAGATATAAAGAAAAGATGCTGACAAGGACAGCCACCAAACAGGAAAGGGAAAAAACCGTAAAGAGGATCCGATATGGATTAACACCACACGCCATAAAGGCTTTCATTTCAGAGTCGGTGTATAATCGGCCAAACCCCAAAATAACGCCGAAATACAACGAAATGGGAATGAGGACTTCAAGCGCGATTCCCACTTTTAACGCAATTAACGTGAGAATCATATTTGCCGGCAACAGGGCATTGACGGCTTTGGCTAAAAATGTGACCCAACTATATCCAGCAAATAACGCCACTAAAAGTCCACAAACCACGGCTGATGGCTTCAGGACTTCGCGAATTAAATATTTGACTAACATCAAACGACCCTCAGCCCTACGGTAAAGATGGAATATCTCATATTAGGAGACTTGCAACGATGAAAGCCGTAATATTAAGTGCTGGACAGGGAAAACGGTTACTCCCGCACACAGCCGAAAAACCCAAATGTACCGTTCCTGTCAATGGACAACCCATTGTGAAACGGCAAATCCAAGCACTCCTTCGCGCGGGAATCGATTCCATTCACATTGTGGTCGGGTTTGGGGCTGAAAAGGTTGAAGCTCTTCTAACCGAAGAAATTGCCTCTGGCTCTGTCCGCACCATCTATAATCCATTTTTTGCGATGGCAGATAATTTGATGAGCTGTTGGGCGGCTCGGAACGACATGAGTCAGGATTTCCTATTATTAAATGGGGATACCCTATTTGAATCAGCCGTTCTTGATGGTCTGTTGCAGGCTCCCTCTACTCCCATCACCTTAGTGACCGATGTGAAAATTCGCTACGATGCTGACGACATGAAAGTCATCGTACGTGGCTCACAATTGGATCGAATTGGCAAAACCCTGCCCATCGAACAGGTGAACGGAGAGTCCATCGGCATGATACGATTTCAGGGCAATGGACCTAAAATCTTTCTTTCCACGTTAGACCAACGAATTCGCAAACCCGAGGCGCTCAAGCAATGGTATTTATCACTCATCGACGAATTAGCCCAAAAGGGTCATGTGTCGACCTTTTGCATCAAAGGGTTGAAGTGGGCTGAGATCGACAATCCTTCTGATTTAGAACAAGCGGAGCGTCTATTCAAAAATTAGCAATCGCGAAAAGCCTTTCATTGATTGCTCGCGCTAGCTGATTGTTGGAAGATTCTGATCTGCCAGCACCTGTGATGTACCACAACCATTCCCTGCTAGAGGGGTTTTTGTCGTTTCGCCAAGATTTCTTCCGCTAAGGAAAGATCTTCAGGAGTATCCACATCGATGGCCGCTTCAGGAAACGGAAGCAGAACTTCTTGCACATGAAGATTGAGCTTTTGCCCCAGCCGTCTTAGAGCTTCTGCAAGGGACAACCAACCAAGCACATAGCGGACTAGGGCCAGCCCCCCAAGCGTTCGAATCAGGCGAAGGGGATGCTTACGCTCACGCTCAACCCGGCTCCAAAACTCCACCATTCGCTTAGCCTTTGGTGTACAGAGAACAAACAAATTGCATCCACAGAACCCTCCGCCCGTCAGTCGAGTGACCGTTCGCTTGGATTGAGGATAGGACGCCACAACCAGGGAATACGGCACCAGACCTACGGCCACATCCATCTGCTTTTCCTGGGCTTCACGCAGAAAATAATTCACCATATCTGGTGTTAACAGGGCATGGTCCGCTGTCGTGACCAGGACAGGGAATTCCTGAGGATGTTCATTGAGAAACCTCGCAACGCTTAGACTCGGACCTTGGGCAGGCTCCACCCACTGTACCGCTCCTGACGCAATCAATGTCCCTAAAAACGAATTATCTTGCACCGTTTTCCAGGAAGGCCCGCATACAATTCTTTTTCCCACTCCGTCCGATTGGGCTAAGGTCTCTAATACACGGGAGATCATAGGTTTCCCACCAACCTGCGCCAGAACCTTATTGGCTACCCCTGCCATCCGGGCCACTGGGTCTCGACCGGTTCTGGCACCAGCCAATACCAGAGCCGTGACAGGTTGGTGTTCAGACCCCATATGTCCTCACGAAACAGATATCTGCGATGATTGAAGAGGCTTCTCATAAATTCTATAGGTCTTGTATGGTTCGGCTCCAAGGGATTCCAGAATGTGGCGCATGCGTTTATTCCCTTCCAAAATCCAGGAGGTTTCGATCTGCTGGATATTCTTACGAAGGCCAGCTTCCCTCACAGCTTCAATCAACCCATAGGCCATCGCCGCCCCCATGGGACTGGATTGGAATCGTTTACGCACTCCCATTAAGGCAACCCGGGCCGACCGGGGATAGGTGGCTTTCAACCGCCATAAGATTTTTAGCCACCCCCATGGGAACAGCTGCCCATTCAGATCTCGAATGACCTCATGTATATTGGGAAAGGCAACCAACATCGCCGCTGGCTCTCCATCGATTTCAGCGATCTGCACAAAATCATCTTCGACCAAAAGTTTAAGCTGCTGACCGATCTCGGCAAATTCGGCATCGGTAAATGGAAGAAACCCCCAATTGTCTGACCAGGCCTCTTCGAAAATATCCTTGATAATCGCCAAATCCTCTTTCAGATGCTTCCGCCGTAACGGACGAATGCGCATCGAGGTTTTCGCTTTTTTGAGAAACAGGGACACTCCAGGGGGAAAACTAAAATGTATTCCAATCCGATAGGCTAGAAGGTCTTGGGCCTTTTGATAGGCATTTCGTTCAACCAATTGCCCGTAGTAAGGTCTGGCATGGCCCATCATAATCATGGGCGGTGAATCAAATCCATCGACCAACAAACCACATTCCTGATTGATGGACAAATTAAACGGCCCCCGCACATTCGTCATCCCATGAGTCTGAAGCCAGGTTTCGGCAGTCTGGAACAGCGCCTGAAAGACACTGTTTTCCTCCTCTGCTTCAAGCAGGCCAAAAAACCCCGTCTGATCCTGATACTTGCCGAGATGCAGGTCGTCGATCTGGGCACAGATTCGACCAACAGGTTCCCGCCCGCGATAGGCTAGCCAACATTGCCAACGAGCATGCTGAAAATACGGATTTTTCGCGGAAAAAGTATGAAGCCGCTCAATCCATAGAGGTGGAACCCAATGAGAATCTGAGGCGTACAACTTCCAGGGAAGACGAATAAATTCTTTGAAGGCGGCGCGGTCGGTGACCGGTTCAACACGAATCAAAACGCCTTTCCCCACCCATCTTGGCACACTAC
Organism: Nitrospira sp. T9; assembly: GCF_052156535.1. Classification (NCBI taxonomy): domain Bacteria; kingdom Pseudomonadati; phylum Nitrospirota; class Nitrospiria; order Nitrospirales; family Nitrospiraceae; genus Nitrospira; species Nitrospira sp. T9. The sequence goes on along the minus strand of NZ_JBQKUP010000042.1, from coordinate 254,569 downwards.
TTGAGTCAAGGAAATCAGGATTCGTGAGGTGAAATAGGCGTCACTATTCTGAATGGGCATGCGTCTTTTATGGCTTTTGTTCGGATAGTTGGGCCACCCAGGGATAATGAGATCGTTCCTGATCCGCATAGCCCAAGTTGGAAACAGTCTGACTGAACGGCACGTCTTCGGCATTCCCATATTCACTTCCAAATATCCGATCACAGAACAGACTCGTGATGCCAAAGTTTCCTTTTTCATTATGAAAATGATGCAGTAAATGGTGTCGCTTGACCCGCCGTAAAAATTTACTCTTAGGACTCACGCGTAAATGCTGCATGCAATGGCAGAATTCATACACCATAAAACACGCCAATCCTGTCGCAAAAGAAAGAGCAGCCCCTACCCAGCCCCCAAGACTCATTCCAATGGGGAAAGTGGCCACAACAATCGTCGGTAGGGTGGTTGAGCCTGCTCCGAACAACACCCGCAAATCATTGGGATCTTGGTGATGATCAAAGTGAATCCGTTTCCACAAAGCTGCCGTCCAAGGCGACCGATAAAGATATCGCCCATGTAAAATAAACCGATGTACAGCATATTCCACGAATGGGTAAGCCAGCAGAGTCCCCACGATACTTCCTGCCACACGCAATGGAGAAACAGGGAAATAAGGGAAAACCACAAAGGCCCCGATAATACTACAAGCCAATAACACCGCATATATCTGAATACTCGGGTATAGAATGTACGCCCTCCTTAGATCGCGAAATGTCATGCGATCAAGGAGATACTTTTCACGATACCATTGACTGGTTAACACCCCGGAGCCTCCATCCCTTTTTGCATTTGTCCACTGCCATCAATCCACTATCACCTGACTTGCCAGGAAATTACTCATGCATCAATTATAGAAACCTTCAGAAGAAGCCACAAGAATACCCAATCCTGAAACGATACCTCCAATTGCAAGTGATCATGGGAAAAAGCCATAAGTTCTCTTATCAACACATAAATACCTGCCTCACTTCCCTTTGGGTTCAATGCCTAACCTTGCCACATGAAAATGTTGAAATCCGGTTCTGACACAAAAGCCTGGCTATATTCCGACGTGCCGCGCAGGATGACCACCTGGGCTTATGGGAACGGGGGGCTCCATTGCCTCATAGACACAAGGATAACTCTTTGGGTATAAGGGCGTGCTCATGAACACCACGATGAAAAAATTCGGGTATCCTAACGCCTGCCTCAAAGAGTTTTCCCATTGGGTGGTGCTCTTACGTCCCCAACAGGTAACTCTTGGCTCACTGGTCTTAATTTGTCGAGAGGAAGCTACCGCATTTTCCCAAATTAGTACGGAGGCATTTACAGAACTGCCAAAGATCATACGTGAGATTGAGGTAAGTGTCTCACGCACATTTGCCTATAGCAAAATAAATTACCTTATGTTGATGATGGTTGACCCAGAGGTTCATTTTCATGTCATTCCCCGATATGACACACCTCGATTATTTTCTCAACAGCAATTCCTTGACCACGGATGGCCTGGGCCACCACTTCTTAAAAATTCGAATGACATATCGGAAGAGGTATACCAAAACATTTTAAATCATCTCAAAAATAGCTGGATCCATGAGCTCGAAAACTAATTGTAAATACTTAAAAACAGAAAAAAACGTGTTGCAAAATAGACTCAATTTGCGGTTTTTTTGCTACAACTTAATGTGAATAAAAAAATTTATTTTCACTTTTCCTTCGTTCTTAGCAATTAACCGACAAAAAATAATGGCATTACAATTGCTTACTTAGTTAAATGCTTTTTAGCAAACCATTAGGAATAATGCTGCCTTTAATCCTTGAGATAGAATGAACGCTACACCGACTCATCACCAACTCAGACTAAAACATGGGAATTTCTCCACCCTTTCAGAAGCCCTTGACTATGCGGCTGCAGGAGAAACCGGCTGCAATTTCTATTCAGGAAGGGGCAAACTCACCCACGTCCTGACATATGCCGACCTGAAACAACAGGCGCAAAATCTTGCTAGAAGATTGAACGGATTGGAATTAACACGAGGGGCCCGTGTAGCTCTCATTGCTGATACCACCCCAGATTTCATTCGATTCTTTTTTGCCTGTCAGTATGCGGGACTGATTCCAGTTCCTCTCCCGATTTCATTGCACTTAGGGGGGCATCAGGCATACGTCACCCAACTTAGACGGCTGCTCGATAGCTGCCAAGCCTCTATTGCCATGGCACCTGAAGGCTTCTTGCCATTTTTGGAGGAAGCAGCAACCGGGATGAACCTGGTCATCATTGGAGGTCCGGAAACGTTTGCCTCGCTAGAAGAAATACAAGGTCCGCTCAGCCCACTCGAGCCTCAAGAATTAGCCTATATTCAATACACTTCCGGGAGCACCCGTTGGCCTAGAGGTGTCGAGGTCACTCAAGCGGCCGTGATGACCAATCTCTCCGGAATCATTCAGCATGGCTTACAAGTTCAACCTGGCGATCGTTGCGTCTCCTGGCTTCCCTTCTACCATGATATGGGACTGGTCGGATTCGTTCTTGGCCCAATCGCTTCCCAGCTTTCTGTTGATTATCTGAGCACACGCGATTTTGCCATGCGACCGCGTCAGTGGCTGGATTTAATGACAAAGAGTCGGGCGACAATTTCATTCAGCCCCTCTTTTGGATACGAGCTCTGCGTGCGAAGACTGGGCGAAGACTTTAATGAACACTATGATCTCAGTTCCTGGCGAATTGCCGGTGCTGGAGCAGAAACAATTCGTGCAGATAGCCTCTCACGTTTTGCTAAAACTCTGAAGACCAGCGGGTTTAAACCTGAAGCATTTCTGGCCTGCTATGGGATGGCTGAATGCTCTTTGGCAATTAGCTTTGCTCCCTTGGACAAAGGCCTCGAGGTCGACAGAGTTGACGCAAATCAGCTTTCCAATAACAGACTAGCCATGCCCTTTGTTCCAATCTCGACTGATGAGGAGCAGGCTCGATGCAGCAAATTTGTAAATTGCGGAGTTCCTCTCCCCGGATATGAAGTCGAAATTCGAAATATGACTGGAGAGGTGGTTAAAGAACGAGAAAGTGGAATCATTTTTGTTCGTGGGGCAAGCACCATGACGGGATACTTCAATGATCCCATCCTGACCCAGGAGGTTCTTTCCACCGATGGCTGGCTCAATACGGGCGACATCGGCTATTGGGTCGAAAACAGCCTCGTCATTATTGGTCGGTCCAAAGATATGATTATCATTAATGGACGAAATATCTGGCCTCAGGACCTAGAATTCATGGCAGAGCAACAGGCGGAAGTCCGACCTGGTGATTCATCTGCTTTTTCCGTTTCCACACCAGACGGCCATGAGATCGCTATTATGGTGGTTCAATGTCGTGAAATGGATAACAAAAAACGAGAAGACTTGGTTCAGCGGCTACGATCCTTAGTGCACAAAGAGTTGTCTATTCCATGCTATATTGAACTCATCCCACCGCGGACACTTCCGCGGACGTCATCTGGAAAACTATCTCGATCTCGTGCCAAAGCGGACTTCCTCACCCGCATTCAGTGGGAAGAGGTGACCACACACTTGTCTACCACCGCTAGGTCTGCCTAAGACCGGGCACCTTTCCATACACGTCCTCCACGGTCTATGCGCACTACCGTTGCCCTAACCGGGGCTTCCGGTTTCATTGGGGGAGTCATCGCACAACATTTAAGGAAAGGCGGATGGCACGTGCGTGGACTCGCGCGCTCTCCCCGCCAGGCTCAACAGCTCGAGGACCTGGGAATCACACCGGTCCAAGGCCAATTGGAAGATCCTGCCAGCCTGTTAACCCTAGTCAAAGACTCGATTGGTGTCATTCATTGCGCAGGAGCGATTCGAGGTGTGAGTCGAGAAGACTTCTATCCGACCAACGTGATGGGAGTTTCTAACCTGATTCAAGCCTGTCTTGCACAGTCCTCTCTTCCACGGTTTGTTCTTCTCTCATCCCTCGCCGCTCGTGAGCCATCACTCTCACACTATGCATGGAGTAAATATGAAGGTGAATCGGTTTTAATCCGTGAAGCGGGGTTATTGAAGTGGAGTATTTTTCGTCCACCTGCCGTCTATGGACCGAAGGACCGTGCGCTGCTCCCCCTCTTTACTTTGTTACGCAAAGGGATTGGGGTTCAACTCGGGCCCTCCCAGGCCAAATTCTCCTTAATTCATGTCGAGGATCTCGCCAACGCTATTCTTCATTGGCTAAAAACCGGAGACCCGCCCTTTCAGACATTTGAGATTGATGATGGCTTCCCTGGGGGATATTCCTGGGAGGATATTTTTCGCCTTTCCAACCCCCGCCTCCGCCTGTGCTTGCGCATTCCACCAAGCTTGTTACAACTAGGAGGGAAAAGTAATGAAATATGTTCCCGCCTCTTTGGATATACTCCCCTTTTCACCCGCGGGAAGGTTGCTGAACTCCTCCACCCAAATTGGGTCTGTAATAGTTCTCACGCGACGCAGACCCTTGGCTGGACGCCACAAATCAGCCTCAAAGAAGGCTTGCGTCGATTGTTCACATCGGATAGGCTCATGCCATTCCATAGGAATTAGCACAGGTCCGTTCTCTTCATCCATCAAGAAGGCTATTATATGATGAGTTATTCCGACATCCTTCCCCAACTGTTCGACACTCTCAAGCCTTTCACCAAACAGGGCTTTCGGTTAAAAGAATCAACCGAGCTGGTCGCCGAGCTGGGATTGGATTCCTTACAAGTCATGCAAGTCCTTTTAAAAATCGAAGATCATTTTGATATTTCCATCCCTCTGAACAATCTTCCCAATATCCGAACAGTCAAGGACCTTGGGGAAGAGATTGAGAAGTTGCTGAAAGGGTAATCATGTCACTATTTGACAAATTTCTTCCCATTCAAGAAGCCAGAAACGAATTACTGAAAAGTGGGGTCAACCCCTTTCACATCACCGTCGAAAAGATCATTTCTCCGACAGAAGCCATCATCAACGGCCGCAAGACCATTCTGGTTGGTACCAATAATTACTTAGGATTGACCTTTCACCCTGACTCCATTCTAGCCGGCCAACAGGCGCTTGCCCAGGAAGGAACAGGCACCACCGGGTCGAGGATGGCCAATGGATCTTTTGCGAGCCACAAGGCGCTGGAACACGCCATCGCGGATTTCTATGGTGCGCCCTATGCGATTGTCTTTTCTACAGGCTACCAGGCCAATCTTGGAGTACTTTCTGCTCTAGCAGGCCCAGGGGACACTATTTTGATAGATGGGGACTCCCATGCCAGTATTTATGATGGATGCCGACTTGGAGGCGCAGAGATTATCCGGTTTAAGCATAACGACGTGGCAGATTTGGAAAAACGGCTCCGTCGATTGGGGGACCGAAGTTTCCGGACCTTAATTGTCGTTGAGGGCATTTATAGCATGCTGGGAGATCGAGCTCCGTTGGCTGAAATTGTCGAAGTGAAGAAAAAATATGGGGCCACCCTGATCGTTGATGAAGCGCATTCATTGGGGGTACTCGGACAACATGGTCGTGGCCTAGCCGAAGAAACAGGAGTCGAACAGGACGTCGATTGTATTGTCGGGACATTCAGCAAAAGCCTGGGCTCGACGGGGGGGTTCGGCGTAAGCTTCCATCCCGAATTCGAATTAATCCGATACACCAGTCGACCCTATATTTTCACCGCTTCCCCATGCCCATCAGTTGTTGCTTCGACACGAGCAACCATTCGCATCATCCAGACTCACCCAGAGCTCCAGCAGCATCTGTGGACCAATTCCCGGCATTTGTATGAGGGGTTAACGAAGAGTGGGTACATGCTTGGGGCGGAGGTCGGACCGATTATTGCCGCAATGGTCCCCAATAAAGAATTGGCTCTCGGCATGTGGCAACAACTTTTGGAAAATGGGATTTATGTCAACCTCATGATTCCTCCTGCCACTCCAAATGGCGAATGCCTTTTGCGCTGCAGTGTGAGCGCCGCTCATACACATAACCAAATTGAAAAAATTATTTCGGCATTTGCTGATTTATCCCATGGAACTCAAACCCATATCAGCCCTGCTCACCTACAACCAGGTGCGACTCTCAATTAAAAAATGCTAGCGTTTGGATTACCTGTCAAAACAACGATTTTGATCATTCCCCAAATGTCCAATGTCACGTCACCGCTCTAGACCCAACGGCATCAGGGTAATTCCCGAAAAAATCATCTTAGAGGTCAGAGAAGGCATAGCTTCCTCTGGAAAAAGTCCCGTTCGAATTTTCGTTGGAAGCGAATCGGCCCAAGGCCGAGCCGAACGCATCCTCATCTGGTCGATTGAACAGGTTCGGGATCCGGCTCGAGTATACGAAATTTATCTCATGAAGGAATTAAAGGGATTTGACCGACGCAAATGGCTCACGGGGTTCACAAATTATCGTTTTGCGATCCCGGCATTTGCGGGCCAGGCAGGGCGAGCGATTTACAACGATGTCGATCAAATCTACCTGGCGGATCCTGGAACATTATTCGACCACGATTTGAACGATCATGGCTTTCTCTCCATTGCACGGAATGATACTTCGGTGATGGTCATGGATTGCCAAAAAATGGCCCCCGTTTGGTCCCTTGAGGCGGCAAAATTCGAGAAAAAAAACGCGATGGTGCAGCGCGCCTTGGAAGTGCCCAACCTCTGGGGTCCATTGGAACCTGAATGGAATGCCCGTGATGAAGAATATCGGGCAGAACAATCTAAAGTCCTCCATTATACGGCTCTCCATACGCAACCTTGGCAGCCCTTTCCTCAGGAATTTGTGTACCAAAAAAGTCTCGAGGGCGATGTTTGGTTTAATTTGGAGCACAGTGCCAATCAAAGGGGATTCCTGGTATTTTCTCGGAAACATCCCTCCTCCCTATTTACAGAATTTGCTAAACAGACGAGAGATCTCCGGAACATTGCCCCGACGAAACTATCTCCTTTCCAGGATGTCGAGACCATACACGAACTTCAAGAAGGGATGCGCACCCTCCAGGCCAAGTCGCTTCTGTATTGTCATTTTGGGCAACTGTTCGAAAATGTTCCCGAACACCTTCGGGCTACAGACCTTTCCTCATTAACCATGACCACAATGGATCTTTGCCAGGAAGACTCTGGCCCTCTGCCTTCCCGACAATTCGACCTGGTCCTGTCACCGGGAGGGCTTCATCTCGTCCCAGATGAAGATATCCCGTGGATTATCGAAGAAATGTTTAACCGTGCGCATGGCATGGTCTATATAGCGATAGAAATTACCAACTCCGACCAATCCTATTCTGCTGAAACTCCCCACGCCTGCTTGAAACAAACTATTAACCGGTGGATGAGTCACCTTGAATCAATTGGCGCCCGCTATCCGGCTATTCACTGGAGGCTGGCGTTCCACACAGAAACACCTAAGGGAATTCCGCAAAGATATATCCGTTGTGGAGGTCATTGGATCGGTTCTCCCCCGCGAACCTGGATACTCTCAGACGGCAAAGTTGGACATACCACTCAATCAGAAGTACTCGCGAAGTCGTTGGGGTGGCCTTATGAAATTAAACAGTTACGGTTTTACGGGTGGCATAAAATCCAAAAACTCGTGTGGGGTTTATTCCCTCCAAATATGATAGGCGTAGATAGAGTTCACTCTTCCCCTCTCTGCCCCCCATGGCCAGACCTCGTGATTTCTACCGGATGGCGACCGGCACCAATTGCCAGATGGATTCGCGAACAAAGCCAGGGGAAAACCCGTATCATTCAATTGGGGCGAAAAGGAGGATGCTCGGCTGACCTATTTGATGTGGTCATTACTCCATCCTATTACGGCTTCCCTCCACATCCACACCGCATCGAGACGGTGGCCCCCTTGAACGAATTAACTCAGGACAGTTTGGATAGGGTGAAGCAGCGATGGCCAAATCTTTTCGACAACGCTCCCCATCCTCGCATCGTCTTCGTCGTGGGAGGTGCCACGGCACGGTTCAAATTTACCCCGGATATGGCTCGCACGATTGGAGGCCAACTCAAACACCTTGCGCAAAAATGCCATGGGAAAATTTTTGCCGTCACGTCTCCCAGAACGGACAAAGACCTGAGTCACGCTTTTGAGTCAACATTGCTCCCTGATCATTGTGTGCATAAATGGAAGCCAAACCAGCCTGACAATCCTTATTTCGCCTATTTGGCCGGTGCCGATGTCATTATCGTCACAGGAGAAAGCGAATCCATGCTGGCGGAGGCAGCTTCTCTGGGCAAGCCGGTATATATTGTCCCACTTCCGGAAAATTCCCCAACATGGAAAGTACGGCTCAGTGAGAAGATTATTCAACGAGCCCAATCCCAGCCCTTGAATAAACGGGGAACGGCCCGTCCACAGCAGGGTTTGGAACGGCTTTGCGCTCGGTTGATACGTGCGGGTTTGGTGCAACCACGACGAAACCTCACCATGCTGCATGACTCCCTTATCAAGAATGGGATAGCCCGGCCGTTCGGAGAACCCATTACAAACGGAACACGCCCACAATTAAAGGAAACGGAAACGGTCGCCCGAAAAGTCAAAGCCACTCTTGGAATCTTTGATCACCGATAACTAAAGTCACCATCAGCACAACCGGAGCAAAACGCTCTCCGTGCTCGGATATGTATGAAATGACAAAACCGCGACGCCGTCTGACCATTCCCGTTGAAGTCTTTAATAGGGAATTTGACGCCAAAGTTTTGCTTTCCTGCTTCGCCGCAGAGCGTGGATTTACCGTCATTATTGGGGAAAAACACGAAATTCAACTCAATCTGGCCGCGTTACCCAAATCCATCTACCTGCCCACCAATCTTCATAACCGGAATGCCATCGTCTTCTCTCTTCTGGCGCAATTGGGGCACTCATTGGTAGGAACGGACGAGGAAGCCATTGTGTATTGTTCGCCAGAAGTGTATGTGAAAGAAAAATTGGGCTCGACAGAATTTTCCCGGCCAAACCTCTTTTTAGCATGGGGACCAGAAAATGCCAGAATCTGGAAATCACAGCCCACATATAATGGAATGCCTCTGCATATAACCGGAAATTCACGGGTAGACTTACTACGGCTGGAAATGCGCCAATATTGGACACCGCAAGTCGAAACAATCCATAAAAAATTTGGGAAGATCATCCTGATTAATACCAATTTTGGTAAATTGAACCACTTTAGGCCCAACAAGGGCGCTGAAAAGGAGGCGCTCGAACGAGCGGCAGTTTCACCATCGGACGTGGACGAATTTGATCTGGGAATGGCCAGGCACCGTCTGGCGCTATTCCATTATTTTCAGGAAATGGTCGGCCAAATGGCCGCAGCCTTTCCCGGTCATACCATCTTGATCCGTCCTCATCCCTCTGAAAACCACGAGACATGGAAACAGGCCGCCAACGGATATACAAACGTCCAGGTGCATATAGAAGGACATGTCATTCCTTGGCTATTGGCGGCCGATGCCATCATTCATAATAGTTGCACCACCGGCTTGGAAGGGTATGTTCTGAAACGTCCCGTTTTTTCTTATCAGCCGATCATCTCCGACCGTTTTGACAAACAACTCCCAAATGCCGTGAGCCGCCAAGCAACATCCTCCCGGGAATTAATTGAACTTATCAAAACAACCTTTTTAGGTGATCAGTCTCCACAGGAAAATGGCTCTGAAGTCAAAACACGGTTAATTGAACAATATCTTGCGGCCCTCCAAGGGCCGTTTGCCTCAGAAAACATCGTGAGTACTTTAGAAACATTCGACACCACCTATTCACCCTCGACCCCGAAATGGGGAACGGTATTCGCCGCAAAATCTCAGGCCCTCGGCAGAAAATTACGACGCCAATTCAATGCTCAATTTCGCATGGGGGATCAAAACCGATCACAACGCTACAATTATCTGAATCATATTTTCCCTGATATCACCCTAGCGCATATCGAAGAACGCATTGAGCGCTTGCAACACGCGTTAGGGAGATTTCACCACACACAAGTCAGGCCCTTGCACGACAATATTTTTGAAATATTTCGCAACTAACTTCTCCATCATGAAGAATGCCTATAGCCGCAATCATGCTGAACATGTATGGGCATCCATATACCGGATCTGGTGAACACTCTAAGGAGGATACATGTATAACGTAAAAATTTTTGGAGCCGGGTCTATCGGCAACCATTTGGCTCATGCATCCCGTTCCCTAGGTTGGAACGTCACGATATGCGATGTGGACCAAGCGGCGTTGGACCGAACCAAGCAGACCATTTATCCGACTCGTTATGGAAAATGGGACGAGGCCATCAAGCTTTCCCTGGTCAAGAACGCCCCGAGAGGAGGATTTGATCTCGTGGTTGTTGGAACTCCTCCAGACTCCCACCTCTCCCTGGCACTTGGGGCTCTTGAGGAAAAACCTAAAGCCATTCTTGTGGAAAAACCTCTCTGCCCCCCGAACTTGGAACAGGCCCAAGCATTACAGAAGATGGTGGTCGAATCTGGCACATTCGCCTTTGTGGGATATGACCACGTGGTGGGAAAGGCCGCGCATGAAACACTCCAAGCCGGTCGCCAATTATCCACCATTGAAACCATCGACGTGGAATTTCGTGAACATTGGGGCGGCATCTTCGCAGCTCACCCATGGTTACAGGGCCCACAGGACAGTTATTTAGGGTTTTGGAAACGGGGTGGAGGTGCCAGCGGGGAACATTCCCACGCGATCAACCTATGGCAATTTTTGAGTGGGGGCCTGGGGAAAGGCCGCATCACCGAAGTATCCGCGACACTGGATTATGTCCAGACAGATATGGTGGAGTATGACAAACTCTGCCTGCTTAGCCTGAGGACTGAAGCAGGTTTACTCGGAAGGGTGGTGCAGGACGTTATTACCTCCCCTTCCAGGAAGTGGGCAAGGATTCAAGGAAATGACGGTTTCGCAGAGCTCACCATCGGGCACCAACCAGGGGTCGACAGAGTCGATTGGAAAACCGGTGGCGATGACACCCAATTCCGTACCATTCAAAAATCGCGACCGGATGATTTCATCTGGGAATTACAGCACATCGAGGACGTCATGACAGGCAAGACTAAAGATTCCGTCCTTTCATTGGAGCGAGGCCTGGAAACCATGCTGGTGGTCGCCGCCGCGCATCTCTCGTCAGCCAAGAAACGCACTGTGCGCATAGATTACCGGAAAGGCTATACACCAGAGGCACTAGAATTGCTGTAGATCTGCCAGAGGAAGGGGAAACGCATGATAGACCAAGATTTTAATTTCCATGATTTATTCATATTGGATCTGGCCAATAACCACCAGGGAAGTGTAGAACACGGCCTGGGAATCATCCAATCAACGGCTGAGGTGATCAAACGGCACCAGGTCCGGGCAGCGATTAAATTCCAATTCCGCCAACTCGACACCTTCATTCATACAGATCATCAGTCAAACAGCGAGCTCAAATACATCCAACGATTTCAATCCACCCGATTGGACCAGACCCAGTTCCAAACATTGCTCAATGAAGTATGGGCCCAAGGGCTGCTAGCCATGTGCACCCCCTTCGATGAAGAGTCTGTCAATATTGCCGTCGACATGGGTTTTAATGTGTTGAAGGTCGCCAGTTGTTCAGCCAAGGATTGGCCGCTTCTTGAGGAAATTGCCGGCGCTGGGCCGCCGGTCGTGTGCTCAACCGGTGGTCTGACATTAGAGGATATCGACAATGTGGTGAGTTTCTTCCAACATCGGGCCGTACAATTCGCGCTCATGCACTGTGTGTCGGTGTATCCAACTCCTGACCCCTTGATGAACTTGAATCAAATTCAAATGTTACGCAACCGGTATCCTAATATTCCTATCGGCTGGTCCACACATGAAAACCCGGGTGATACCGTCCCTGTTCAAATTGCGGTCGCTCTTGGAGCCAGACTTTTTGAACGGCACATCGGATTGGAAACCGAATCCATCAAATTGAATGCCTACTCGTCCACCGCACAACAAGTAGACTCCTGGCTGGAAGCCTATCATCGGGCAAAAGTATTGTGTGGCCCAAAAACCCGTCCACCGGCCTCCGAAGTGGAACAGTCCTCCTTGGACGGCCTTCGTCGGGGGGTTTTTGCCAAACGATCCATTAAAAAAGGCCGGGAACTCACACGGGACCTTGTGTATTTTGCCATGCCCTACGTCGAAGGGCAGATGGAAAGCGGAGCATGGAAAGAAGGCTATACGGCCGTCCAGGACATAACGCCGGACCAACCGGTCATGCGGGACGCTGTCGAGATCACCCTCAATCAAGGTCTCGTGACTCTTAAACAGGCGATTCACGAAGTCAAAGCCTTACTCAACGAAGCCAACATTCAATTAGGCAGTGAGTTTAAAGTCGAATATTCGCACCACTACGGCCTTGAAAATTTCCGGCAAACCGGCGCGGTCCTTATCGAATGCATTAACCGGGAATATTGCAAAAAACTCGTCATTCAATTGCCCGGACAGCGACACCCCTCGCATTATCATGCGAGAAAGGAGGAAACATTTCAAATACTGTTTGGCATCCTCCACGTGAATATCGACGGATATCCCCGCATTTTGCATCCCGGTGAAACCATTCTCATACTACCCGGAGTATGGCATTCCTTTTGGACAGACACCGGGGTTGTCTTTGAAGAAGTGTCCACCACCCACTATAACAATGATTCCTTCTATGCCGACAAACGAATTAATAAGCTGCAACGATCTGAGCGGAAAACAATGGTCGATCATTGGGGTCGGTTTCAAATCGCCCAGCAGCCAGCAGCGGAGAAGGCTCCCGAAGTGCCATTGCCCGATCCTCAGGCGCAATGATTGCTTGCGTCACCTTCGATTTTGACGGAACGCTGGTTGATTCCAACCAGGTGAAGGTTCAATCCTTTTATAAGATTGTCGAGAATTATGATCCCAGCGGATACATCGTTACCGAAGTTCTTCAACGGTGTTCTCATAAGGATCGGTACGGAATAACCCTTGAGCTTGCCCGGGAATTCATGGCGAAAGGTCTTATTCCGCCCCACACAAGCCCGGAGGTCCTCGGCTCACAATGGGCCGAGACTTACACAACCATCTGCGAAACGGCCGTTGTCGGATGCCCGGAAGTCCCTGGAGCCTCAGGGATACTCTCATGGCTTTTGAATCAAGAAATTCCTCTATACCTCAACTCAAGAACGCCGGCCACCGCCCTCAATCACCTTGTGACCCTTCGAAACCTTACCCACTATTTCTCTGGAATATATGGAGCCCCCGCAAGTAAACTCGAAAATTTGCTGCACATCCAAGAGCTCACTCAGGCAAAACCGGAGGAAATACTCTTTGTCGGAGATAGTGAGGATGACCGGAAGGCTGCAGCTGAATTTGGCTGCCACTTTGCCGGAATCACTCTGGATGGTAACAGCCGATTCACACAGATACCACCACTCCATATGACAAATCTGGCTGAACTCAAAGCAATCGTGGAGAATCTTCAGGAGAACCGAAATGACCTTGCCCCAAACTATTGAACATCTAAACGCCGCCTTTCATTAGAGATTCTTTACACTTTTGTAACAGGAAGTTATGATTTGGACAAAACCGATGACGATATCATCAACGGCGTGTATCGCTAAAAAGCTCACATGATAGGTACTCAACGCATTCTGGCTGTATGCCCAGCCAGGGGCGGCAGCAAAGGAATTCCGCTCAAGAATCTGACTCCATTTCTTGGAATCCCGTTAGTTGCCAGAGTTGGCCAGTTGGTGAAAGAAATCCCCATCATCGATCGATCGGTGGTTTCGACCGATCATCCTGAAATTGCCGAGTGTGCGAAACAATCTGGGCTAGACGCCCCTTTCTTCCGGCCTCCGGACCTCTCAGGTGACCGAATATCGGACGCGCCGGTATTGATCCATGCGTTAGAAGAAATGGAGCGCCTGGATGCTGTGCGATATGACATTGTGATCATGCTCCAACCGACTTCCCCTCTTCGTCGACCAGAGCATGTCATACACGCCATTGAGATGCTGGTGAACGAACAGTGGGACGCCGTATGGACCCTGTCCGAAACTGATTCTAAGTCACACCCTCTCAAACAACTGACCCTGGACTCAGGCAGAATCGACTATTATGACCACGACGGGAGCCAAATCATTGCCCGACAACAACTAACTCCGGTTTATCACCGTAACGGAGTGGCCTATGTCATGACACGAAACTGCCTTCTGGAAGGAAGGAGCATCATGGGGAAACGGACTGGTGCGCTCCTTCTCGATGAGTATCTGGTCAGTATCGATACCATGTGGGATTTGGAGCTTGCCGAATACATTTATGCCAAAAATCAGGCATAAGATCTGAATCCAAACCAAGATGCGGATGAATCATCTGTGAATCAGGGGTCATCTCGTAGGTCGAATGGCTTCATTGCAATGCATATCCCTTATGTTCAGCCCCGAACAGACCAACCGAATCAGTTTCTCAAAATTTCACCTTTCCTCTTTAGGCAAGGAATGGTGTCTTGAGTAATTTCCTAGACCAACCCTTTCAGGCAATGGATCAAGATCGCGTCATAAAGGGAAACTGTGACCTCTGTGGTTCGACAGAAGCCTGTGTTGTTACAGAACCATCGGAACTGAATTGTCGAATTGTCATTTGTATTCGCTGTCAATTGATGTACGCGTTTCCACAAATTGAGCAGGAGGATTTGGACAGATTCTATGAGAGTAGTTTTGCCAACGACCCTGGCAGCCGCAGTAGGCCTGGGGAAGGAATCGAAGATGAAGATGACATTCAAAAACAGGATGCCGTCGCGGAGTGGGGTTTGAACATCATCAACCGTTTCATACAGGTTAAAGACAAACGAATTCTCGATCTGAGATGCCAAACCGGTGCACTCTCGGCACGGCTCAGGGCCGGGGGGGCGAGAGTATTCTGCGTAGAACCATTCCAAAAAAACAGATGGTATGCCAGCGAGCGACGCGGATTATCCGAAATCGTTCCCTTGCCATTTTCCCGGTTCTCCCAGTTGCCGATTCCCTTTCAGGGACCCTTCGATGCGGTTAATGTCCTGACACATCATGTCCTGGCCCATGTCCTGTCCCCCCGCCTGCTCCTGGAAAAAATTTTCAACATACTCACTCCAGGTGGCTATCTCTTTCTTGACGAAAAGGATGTGCTGAGGCCGGCCCGATACAAAACCGGATCGGTGTTTCAATCTGGTCCCGTCCATCAATATCATCTCACCGCACAGACCACAGCCCAATATCTCAAGGCATCCGGCTTTGTATTAATTGAATGCACGATTGACAACGGCCGGACAAGCGATTTTCATCACATCCGGGCCATAGCACAAAAGCCTGACCCTCAAAAATTTTCCGGGGTACCACCTCAAACCATTCGGTATGATTCATCCCTAGAAAGAATCAGAAGGCGATTATGGTGGCTCAAGCAGACATGGACACTTCGACAGCTCTCTTTCTTAGGAAAACGAAAAACAAATAAACTTCTGCGTCGGCTGCGACGACGGATCACCTCAAAATAACATTCAGAGCATTACTCCTTAACGAGAAAATTTAAATCGAGATAGCCAATGTTCAGAGATTAAAAATCTCATGCCATCAGTGACACTCCACCTAACAAGTGTGCTGACATTCTGGAATAAAAGGATGAGGGCAAAGGGTCAAGGGATGAAGGAAGTTGAGTTGCAATGACCGCTCTCCTCCAGGCAGGTGGGGCAGAAGTTTTACCTGTTGAACCCTTTCAGGCCAATCCAACTATGCCAGACAGGTTCTGGAATTTTCCACCGTTTACGATTTGTCGTTTTCCCGGTTCCATCTAATTCTTCAGCCAGAAAACGGGCAAGTTGATGTCGTGAATGTGCTTAACTATCATGCCTTGGCTCACATACTCCAGCCATGGATTCTTTTGGAACCGATCTTTACCGTACTTACTCCCGGAGGATATCTCTTTCTGGACAAAAATATGTCCTCCATCTAGTTCGACGCAAGAAACGGTCCGCACTTAATTCAGGGACTGCGCATAAACTCCAACTGACCATGTTTACAATCGCGCGCTACTTTCGCTTCACGTGGCTCAAGGTGTTGAGATACGAAATCGACAAACACCGAAGCTGCGTTTTCCCACGCAAACCCCCGGCAGAATGAGAAACCACCGAATTTATAACTCGCCAGATTGATGTAAAGGATGGGCACAGCCTCCAAGTTATTTACCAATTCTTGTGGTGGCTTGAATGCATCGGGGGTATATGCCTTCCCATGAAAGGGTCAAAAAAAAGACGCATCGAGTGTTCCGTCGGCCTGGATTTTAATACTCCTTAGGGTATGGTATGGAAAACGAGAAGCAAAAAACCAAGAATGCTGCGCCGGTCCGGGTACTCCATCTAATTGACAGATTGCACGGAGGCGGGGTCGAGAGTTTGCTCTGGGACATTGTGCGCTTAACCCAACCGGATAAGGTCAAACACTTGATCATCACATTTTCACCTGACAAGGGAAATTGGATCTATGCTGACCTTCTCCGCACAAAAGGTGCGTATCGCCAAGTTCCTAAGCAGGGTGTCTTGAAAATAGGTCGTAATCCTATCGCAAAGCTTCTCATACGTTACACTTCAACGCTGTGGCATGTGTTTAAATCAACAATCTGGTTTCGACCGGACATTATTCATGTGCATGGGAAATACATATACCCTATAGGTCTTCTTTCAAAGGTGGTCCTGAGGCGGCCGGTGATCCACTCGGTTCCGTGCCTGTTTTCCCAAATGGTGGAACAAGGGAAACCCTGGTTGCCAAAGCTTTACACCCGGTTCCATTCCTTGGTCGACTGTTTCTTCAGTTTTCTCCCTCAAGATGAATTGATTAAGTTAGGAATCCCCGTTTCAAAAGTTTATCCCATGCGTGGGTCTCTTGATCTTCAGAAGATTAATTGTGTAAGACAACAACAATCCCATCATCAAAAAGCCATTAGAGAATCATTACACTTACCTTCAGCTGCTTTGATTGCCCTCTCAGTTGGCCGATTGACCCCAATAAAAGGGCACCAATTTGCCCTGGAAGCCCTTCCTGCCTTGTTGCCGAAATTTCCTAATCTCCACTTGCTGGTAATTGGTGAAGGGAAACAACGAGCTGAGCTAGAGGAAGAGGCGAAAACCCTGGGCATTTCCCAGCATGTACATTTCCTTGGCTTTCAGAATGACCTTTTACCATTTTACGCAGCTGCTTCCGTGTATCTGCGTACAGCAGTTCTTGAGGCGGAAAATTTTTGCAGCCATCTGGCGATGGGAATGGGCCTTCCTATCGTAGGTTTCGATCCGGGTGTTAAAAACGAGCTAATCAAAAAGGTTGGTCATGGAATCTTGGTCCCCAATCAAAATGTAAAAGCCCTTTCGGACGCTGTGGCTCAAATTCTGAGGTTACCTGACCAAGGCAAAGAAATTGGTGCGCGTGGGACGGAATTTAGTCAAGCGAATATGGACATCCGACACGCAATTGAAGATATTGTTGCAGTCTATAAGAATCTTAGAGATGGAGGCGACATCAAAAAGATGCCAGAGTGCTAGGAACCTTTTGGATGTGCAATACCAAGCTCAAGCGGTCTTCCCCTATCTTAGGAGCACATTCCCAAAATGACACAACAGATCAGAAGGTGTGCCCTGCCACCGCCAAAGTGGTTCTGGCCCCAATTCAAACGGGCAGCGGGCAGATAATCTCGAGTCCTGTCCATCAAGCAAGTCGCAGCAAACCTCTGGATTCTGCCAATATGCTCACGGTGGTACCAGAAGCCCCCTCGTGATGGAATAAAGGCGTTTCTAGGCCAGAATTTGCCACAAGATGAGGACCTGGCCGTATAAAGGTAGAACGGGATTGAAAAAAAAAGCTCGGCGGAGTGTTTTGTTGCCATGAACATGATGCAAGATAAGCAAGATATCCCGCTACGACGAGCACTTATCGATTCGGATGATGGGTCGAATATTGGGTGTCCCGCCGAGGAGCAGTCCCGGCCCAAAGGCGGGGACCGTTACTTTCGGACGAGATGGCGGCATAACCATTCATTATGAGACATGGCAGTCCTGATAATACCAGAGATGCCTGCGATATGGTCACGGCTGATGGCTGTGCCTGTTGGTAATGACAGCACCCGGTTGCATATTTCCTCCGTCCGAGGTAGCAAAAGACCAGCATTCGGAAAGTGAGCTTTGTAGGGCTCCATGCGATGGCAACCTGGGTAAAAATATCGCCGCGCCATGACGTTTTCTGCCCATAAAATTTGCATTAAATCATCCCGTGTAATATGTGAATCCTCCCCATCTACTTCTATGACAATATATTGGTAATTACACTTTTCCGATTCATCATAAAGCATCAATGTGATTCCAGGTATGTCCTTTAATTCGCGTTCATATTCTTTGTAATTTCGATAATTGTGTTCAACGAAATCATCTATACATTCAAGGTTAGTTAAACCCATGGCGGCGGACATTTCGCTCATTTTTCCGTTTGTCCCTATATAAATAACTTTGTCATATCCCGAGAAACCAAAGTTTTTCATGAGGCGAACTTTTTGCGCTAATGCATCATCATTTGTGACGACCGCTCCGCCTTCAAAGGTATTCAAAAACTTCGTGGCGTGGAAGCTAAAGACTTCCGCATTGCCGAAGCCTCCAATCATTTTGGAGCCTTTGGAACAACCAAATGCATGTGAGGCATCGTAAAGAAGTCTTAGATTACGCCGGGCAGCAACTGCCGCGAGACCATCGACATCACAAGGATGGCCAAATAGGTGAACCCCGATAATTCCCGTGGTGGTTGGTGTGATAAGTTCCTCCACTCGTTTTGGGTCTAGGCAAAAAGTGTCGGTTTCAATATCACAAAAAATTGGAGTAATGCCTTGCCACCATAATGCATGAGCGGTGGCAATAAAGGTCATTGACGGAACAATAACCTGCCCTGAAAATCCGATTGCACGAATTGCTAACTCCAATGCTACTGTCCCATTGCAAGTGGCAATACAATGTTCATTACCCGTTATTGCAGATATCTTTCTCTCGAATTCCTGAACATAGCTTCCATTATTGGTGAACCACCTATTATCGAGAATTTGGTTGACCCGCTTCAGAAATTCTTCCCGTTTACCGACGTTCGGGGAGCCAACATGGAGTTGGTTGTGAAAAGCAGGTTTTCCGCCACAGATGGCAAGAGTATCAATTGTGGATTTCACTTCATAGTTCATATAGAACTGGTCGATTCCTGATGTATATGGGCGGGGAACTCGTAAGCCAATCTATCGCATAGTATATCTTTACTACCAAGAAACTGCCACCTATGATTGAGTGATACCCAACGTGGTATAGCATCTATAACGATTGAAAAGATTATAGGATTTTCAAACCTCAGAAACTTCGTTAGTAGAGGTAGGCTGACTGAGCTACATAAAAGTCAGAGAGGAAAAAGAAAAGGAGAACCCATGTTTGATCCAGGCTACTACACAAACACCGAACTTGAAAAAGCAGACTTTAAGTCTCTCGGTCATAATGTCTCAATCGCAAAAAACTGCACCATAATTGGCACAAAAAATATATCTATAGGTAATAATGTGCGTATTGATGGATTTTGCTCCATCATTGCCGCAGGAGAAGGCTTTGTAGAATTAGGCTCATATATTCACATTGGTTGCTACTGTTTGTTAATTGCTGGCGCTGGGATAGTCATGAAAGATTTTTCATGCATTTCTCATGGTGTCAAAATCTTTACCCGAACAGACGATTTTTCAGGCGAACATCTAACAAACCCCACGGTTCCTGAGAAGTATACAGGGGTCACTAAAGGGCAAGTGACTTTGGCGAAGCATGTACTTATCGGCTCCGGCACAGTGGTTCTTCCTAATATTACTATTGGGGAAGGTTCCTCTATCGGAGCTCAGTCCCTTGTAACCAAATCTCTTGATAGTTGGGGTGTGTATGTTGGGTCTCCGGTTAAACGAATAAAACCTCGTTCGAACCATTTACTTGAGCTAGAAAAACAACTTATGAAAGAAATTGCCCAACCTTTATTAGACTACCTCCCCCCTGTGTCAGGATAGATGTCGTGCCTGCTATGTTGAAGGCATCAACCCATGGGGGAAAGTGAGAGACGAATGCGACCGTACAAGGCAGACTTCAGAAAACAGACCGTGCGCAAGAAGATGACGGCGTCTGCGAGATCCGTGGGCAGTGAGCCGGGATAGGGGGCAACTCAGCAAAAACTTGTTTTTCGTCCCCGAAAATGTTGCTTTGTAAAGATTTGAAATAACCAGGTGCAACCCACCTCCTTGAAGCCGTCGGGGAACTAGATGATGCCAAGCCAAAAAATTCTCAGGTGTCTGTGACTGAATCGGACATCTTCAGAAATGAAAAGGGAGGGGGAGGAATCGAAGATGAAGATGACCTTCGAAAACAGGATGCCTTCGCGGAGTGGGGTTTGAACATCATCAATTGTTTCATTCAGGTTGAAGACAAACGAATTCTCGATCTGCGATGCCAAACCGGTGCACTCTCGGCACGGCTCCGATCCGCGGGGAGGTATTCTCCATGGAGCCGTTCGATGAACGAATGGTTCAAATGCGGAGGAAATTTCCTCACGTGACACACGAAAATTCAATGGTAAAGATGAGCCATAAGCCGTTGCCTCTTCGTTATTCTAAAATGAGATCTATCATTCTTACGAAATTGCTATCGCAAAAAAGTCATATCCATGAGAAAGCCGATTTGATTAATGGATACCTAAGGCCAGCCTCTGAACAAGGTCCGGCTTAAATCCCAGAAGATCGGGAGGCACATTAAAGGGAGCCGTTGGTCGGAATGCGGAATAGCAGTTGAGAAATTGGATGATCAGGACCACACGATCTCGTCGGTTACACCGGCTTCCATAGTGAAGACAGCGGGACGTGTCCAGGAACGCCCCTGAACCTGGCGGTCCGATCAACTTCACCTCATGGCTTCTTCCTCCTCCCTCATAAATTCGTTCGTCCTGCACACGACCAAGCACACGCCCGATCGCTCTCTGCACCTGATGGGATATATCCGCGGGAAGAAACGTCAGCGGCCCCTGGTCCTCCTTCGTCTCGAAGATATTAATAAATACTTTGACTTGCCTGAGATCTTCGTAATCGAAGTGAAAGAGCTGGCTGGATCGAGCCGTTTCATTTTCAGGCGACCAACAGAGCCGGGCTCCGGTTAACTTCGGTATCGTTCCCAGATAAACGGCTGCGGCATCAAGAATTGGGCGGGAAACCATAAGCCTGAGCAATTCCGGATGGCGGCAGAATTCGGCACCCTCCAGAATGGGAAACAGAAATTTCTTATGAGGATGTTTTTGGAAATATTCCGGGGGGAAGGCCTCTCGTGATTGCCGATACACTGCCTCACAAAACCTGACAATGCCATCGGTTCCTTCAATATCGTCAGGCCCAAAAAGCCGGTATCCGGCTCTGTCCGGAATGGTCATCCGGGGCTTCGTGATCGCAACAATTTCTCTGGCCAATCGCTTTCGCAGACGATATTGAGTGGGGCTACCGGTGATTTTCAGCGCGCGATAAAATGGCCGAACCACCCAGGGGGGAATTCTCAGATTTTTATGCAGTACCTTATAAAGCCGATTCTGACGAATCCGCTGCTTGACCATTTCCGAATTTTCAGAAGACAGAGGCATCTGAACGATCCCGTGCGGAAAATTGAAGAATTTGGCTGTATAGCTTAGGCTTCATTCATCTTCCATGGATGCCAATGAACGACCCCTGCCTATGGGCATCCAGGTAAAGCGTTTCATGATTCCTGAAAATTCGGGTTCTGTCAATCATTCACATTGAGCTCCCCGTGAAACAGAATACCCCATTTTGAAGATCCTTATTCATTCTCGAGAAAACCTATGGTATTCTGTGGATCGTGTCTGAGGATTGTATATAAAATACCTTTTGCCTGTAATTCTGCAAAGCGATTATCTGTCAATCGAAACATCAAGGCGCAAACTTTCCTTTTAACAAAATGGGAACACTCGTTCTTTTACGCCATGGAGAAAGCCTGTGGAACCGCGAAAAACGGTTTACAGGCTGGACCGATATCGGGTTAAGCCCAAAAGGTGTCATTGAAGCCCAGCAGGCAGCCCAAATTCTTAGGGGAAAAAGAATGATGTTTGACCTGTGTTTTTCCTCCGTTTTAAGCCGAGCGCATGAAACGGCAACCATTGTACTGAAAAACATGGATTTACCCTCTGTCCCGGTGCGGAGGAGTTGGCGGCTGAATGAACGTCATTACGGTGCTCTCCAAGGAATGACCTGGTGGGAAGCATCAACACAGTTTGGTGCGAAACAAGTCCTGATATGGCAGCGCCACTTTTCGGCGGTTCCACCTTCCCTTTCTCCTCAGGATCCTCGATTTCCAGGCCTGGATCCCTTATATGTAGATTTGAGTTCTCAGGACCTTCCTTTGGCAGAAAGCCTCCAGGACACCCAACACCGGCTCATTCCTTGCTGGGAGGAAGACATTGCTCCTCTGCTCAAAGAGGGAAAACGGATTCTGCTGGTTGCACACAACAATAGTATCCGAAGTTTGCTACAATTTCTCCTTCATCTCGATGAAGCCAGCATTAAACAAATCACGATTAGAACCGGAGAACCCTTGGTCTGTAAATTTGATCCCAACGGGAATCTTGTCAGCTACTCCTATATGCGGTGGAAGCCAAAGTTGAAGGATTGCACACAAAGGTTGTTGAAATACTGCCTTCCCTAAGTTCATTTTTGATTATTTATTTGTGGTTATGACCTATCTAAACTTTTCCGCCCTAGAAGCTATTTCGGCCCAATCCTTTCAGGAAGCCAAGCCCTATCCGTGGATGAATCCCCCGGATCTCCTGACGGAGGCAGGCTATCAAGGCCTGGTTGAGACCCTCCCGAATGTCTCCATGTTTCAAAAGCGTTTTGGGGTCAAGCGGGCTCATGGGCAGCAAAGCCATGATCGCTACACATTAGAGTATGGCCCGGGCTTACCTCTCTCTCCTCATTGGAATCAATTTCTAGCCGAGCTTCAGGGAAAGCCCTATTCGAATTTTTTAAAACGATTATTTGGGGTTAAGTCCCTTGAATTGAATTTTCATTGGCACTATACCCCCAATGGATGCTCTGTTTCTCCACATTGTGATGCCAAACATAAACTTGGATCTCACATTTTCTACTTTAACACGAAAGAGGATTGGGACCCCGCCTGGGGTGGCGAGACCGTTATTCTCGACGATCAAGGGCAGTTTAGCCGAAAAAGCGCTCCCAGCTTTGAAGATTTCCCACAATCGTTGGCTTCAACAGCCATTGGGAATTTCAGTCTGTTATTTCAACGATTGGATAAATCCTGGCATGGGGTCCGCCCCGTTCAATGCCCGGAAGGGCACATGCGAAAGGTGTTCATTGTCGTCATCAATCGGCTCTCGCTGGCTGACCGAATCCAGAGGGTCTTTGGAAAAAGCCCTAAGGGGTACTAATTTTCTCCATACGTTCCAACGCTCATTGCCGATACTCTTACAGTCCCCTATACCCTTCGAAATAGTCGGGCTTTATGGCTTTCCAATCTCGTTCAAAAAATGCCCGTTTCGTCCACTGGGCGAGAAAACACAATTTGATAAATCCAAAATAGGCTTGAATATCCGGCGCGCCCTTAGTCGCCAACAACCGGAGAAACTCGTTTTCGAAGGGATTCAGCCATCGCACCAAGGCTTTGGCAGCACCCATGCCTATGAGATGCTCGCTGACGAGGCCTTCCACATCGACAGCACACAGCAAATGGGTCTTGGGATTGAGGACAAAATTTTTCTTAACGGGGTCGGTATAATCGAACCCGATCCAACAGTGTGTAGGCTGCAGGACATCCACGAATTTTCTGAGCTCCCCCAACAATCCATTCGAAAGCATCCCAATCTGATTGAGAAAATGCAGATCCCGATCCAGGCGATCGGGGAACAGGGTCGTATTCGTTTCCACCAACCGTGGAGATTCAGAGTATACACGACTATAAAACATGGCCACTTTTTCAACGAGTGAGTCATCAACCTCTTTGATGAGAGACCCTTGAACAAACTCCACCCAGATTTCCCGCTCATAACGAATCACCATATTCGGGAAGATCCCGTCCCCACGGAAGCACTCGAGATTACGTTCAATTTCAACAGCCACGGAAGAATCACAAAAAACCAATCGCTTAAATTGCTGCCCATTGATGGTCACAAAATGTAGGCTTTTGTCCTTTTGCAAGCGGACTCCAAAAAGCCGGGATAAAAAATATCGGGCTCGCTTCAAGAAAAAGGGCGATCGTTGTTTGACCTGTAGTTGAAAAGACATCGTGTTGATTAAACTGGTGGTGTCAAAAAACCAAAAATTTGGAAAACAGGGGATACATCGGATATGATTTAAAATACCTAGAGAAGAATGCGTTACTGCCACCTGCCTGAGAAGCTCCGATTACCGTACCGGCACGTGAACTTTCAGGAGGTGTGTTATGAACTTTTTTTAAAAAAGAGTCAACATCTTATCCGATTTTAGCTCCAATAGCGCATGAATTAAGAACTCCTCCGGTATAACTGAAACATTCCGGTCAGACAACGATGATTGACAATCCAAAAGTTACCGTATTTATCCCGGCTTATAATCGCGAAAAATATATTGGAGACGCCATTGAAAGCATTTTGGCACAAACGTTTTCAAATTTCGAAATACTCCTCATAGACGATGGTTCGAAAGACCGCACCATTGAAATCATGCGTTCATATCAAGATCCTCGTGTGCGCATCATCAGGAATGAACACAATCTCGGGATTCCCAAGACCCGCAATAAAGGCATTGAACAGGCTCGTGGTGAATTTATCGCCATGTTAGATAGCGACGATCGGGCGTTTCCAACGCGTCTGGAGAAACAGGTCAGCTTTCTGGATGCCCATCATGATTATGCCCAAGTAGGAAGCTGGTGCCGCATGATGGACGAACAAGGCCGGCCATTAAAACGGATCAAGCGTCAGCCCATTTTACCTGAGGACGTCGACATTCAACTTTTGTTTCGATGTTCCCTGAGTAACCGATCGATAATGGCCCGGACTAAAATTTTGCAGGAATATGGGTATCGAAATGACTACCCACGCTGTCAGGATTACGACCTCCACGTGAGACTGGCCCAAAAGTATAAACTCGCCAACCTCCCTGAGTGCCTGGTCTTCGGCCGTATACACGCCGATCAAATTACCAGTCAAACAGTAGAGCTGGGTGATGAAAAAAAGCGGGCCATCATCCGCCATCAACTCAACGTCTTGGGGGTACCCTTCACCGAGGAGGATCTCGGTCCGCATTTGACGTTGTCCCGCATGCGAAAAGCCCAATTCACGCCGGACGATGATTACCTTCAATGGGCGGAAAATTGGTTACGGAAACTTCAAGAAGCCAATCGGCAAACACACCGGTATTCGCAGCGTGCAATTGCACAAGCGGTCAGCGAAAAGTGGATACGGACCTGTTGGGCGGCCTGGAACGGCATGGGGTGGAAAGCTCTGAAATATTATGTTCACTCCCCCTTGCGCAAAAGCCTCGTCAATACCATACGAGAACACGTCCTCACCCGATCAGCCCAGCATCTATTCAATTAGGTCTCAAAAAAACTTTCAATCATATGATGACGCCGAATTCCTCGGATTTCGCCCCACTCCCGAGTCCATCGATAAAGATAGAAGGTGAACCACCAGACCGTAAGCATCTTGCGATATTTCTACCATCTCTTGCCGGGGGCGGCGTTGCAAGGGCTATGGTCTATCTCTCAGAGGCCTTTGCCGATCGCAACCACAGAGTGGACCTGATCTTATGTCAGGTCTCAGGGCCCTACCTGGACAGGATTTCCCCGAAGGTTAAGGTCATCGGGCTCAAGGGGGGCACAAAATGGCGGGGATGCTTCCATGCCGTGTCAGCTGATGTTGGAGCTTTATGGTCAATGCTCCTCC
Organism: Nitrospira sp. T9; assembly: GCF_052156535.1. NCBI lineage: Bacteria > Pseudomonadati > Nitrospirota > Nitrospiria > Nitrospirales > Nitrospiraceae > Nitrospira > Nitrospira sp. T9. The sequence goes on along the minus strand of NZ_JBQKUP010000042.1, from coordinate 228,545 downwards.
CAATCCTGCTCTCGTCTCATCCTCCCAAAACTATCGGATATCTTCCTGATCTGGTTGAATATTTACGGCGTGAGAAACCAGATACGATGCTCACGGCGAAAACCCCTGCGAATCTCATCGCCTTGTTAGCCGCGCGCCTTGCAGGTGGCAGCACTCGCGTGGTGATCAACGAACAAACCAGCTTATCTCCCATCATCAAGACATCCAAAAAGTGGCGTTGGCGTTTCCTTGCTCCTCTCTTACAACGCGTGTATCCATGGGCAGATGAAATCGCGACCGTGGCGGATGGCGTCGCGGAAGATGTGTCCTCGTTAACGGGAATCCATCGTGATCGCATTACGACGATTTACAATCCGGTGGCCCTCACCCAGGTACAGGAAAAAGCCCGCATCCCGGTTGACCATCCGTGGTTTCCGGCAGATACTCTGCCGGTCATCCTAGGTGTCGGGAGACATGTGCCACAAAAGGACTTCGCGTGTCTCATAAAGGCCTTTGGACGAGTGCGTTCTGTGCGTCCAGCCCGGCTGGTGATCCTCGGGGAGGGAAGGATGCGTGATGAGCTTGAAAAGCTGGCTGAAACCTTGGCCCTCACCCAAGATATTTCCATGCCCGGATTTGTCGACAATCCCTTCGCTTTTATGGCCAAAGCTTCGGTATTTGTGCTCTCGTCAGCATGGGAAGGTTGTCCGAACGTCCTGATCGAAGCGTTAGCATGTGGATGTCCGATTGTCAGCACAGACTGCCCGAGCGGGCCTACTGAGATTCTCCAAAAGGGGGCCTTTGGACCATTGGTACCGGTCGGTGATGACAAAGCGCTGGCCGAAGCTATTCTTGAGGTACTTGACCGCCCACTTGGCCAGGAGCAGCTGTGTGCCCGCGCTACGGAGTTCGAGGTGGGCAGGATCGCGGAAAAGTACCTCCAGCTTATGTCAGCGATCTAAAATCCCTTCAAATGGCCCCGTTACGAGTGGCAAGATATCAATAGGACCATGTGCGGAACGGTATTCGATAGGGACAATCGTCGTGACGGTCTTGGATCCCCCACTTGATATACGGGGGATGAGGAGGAGTAAGGCTTATCGTCATAGCGAGCCCCCCTCCTCACAGCAAATCAATATGGGTGCCGGAAACCTATCTCACGACGCTTCTATGCGGTGATAGAGCATTATCATGGCCAGGAATTTTATCCCCTTGAAGCTTCCAGCAAATATGCAAAATAGCCAACTGGCAGATAAGCAAATGACGTCGAAGATCCTGTGATCACACTCCAGTTCACCTGTCTATCTCTACAGCAATCCATGTGGCTGTACGCGTTTACATGCCCAGGCATCGGTGATGATATGGCACTAATATTTCATGTCAACATCTACATGGGTCACTTCCCCATTCACCTCGAAGGAGGATTCCTCAAAATTCGGAGCGGCTAAAAATAAAGAAGGATTTCTAGACACGCCAAACCCCTCGGTAGGTAAGCCAATCAAATTACGGTCAAATTTATGATTGTCGTTTTCATCATGATAGACAACCACGGCATATTTTCCTTCCATCGGTGCGGCCAAACACAGGGTCATAGAACCTTTTTTGGCAGGTTCCCGTTCTTTATCCGCCCTGGCTCCCTTGACTAAAAAACTCTTTGGATCAGGTCCATACAGGACTGCCTTAAGGGATCCTGCAGCATTTTTGATTCCATGCACATGAATGTGAATAGGCTTCCCTTCGGAGGGGCAGGTATTAACTGGTAGCTGCAACCCTTCACCGAAACTTGCCGAACCATTGAGCAACAACACTGCACAAAAAATAGACAAGCCAACCCCATTTGGTCGCGAATAGGGTGTGCTCGAAAACAACTTCATCCTCTATACTCACACATGAACATCATATGATGAGAGCAAAATAAGCGGATACACACGTGGTTCGCAACTGAAGATAATCCGGAAGATTAGAGAGGAGGATTTTCTTGAGGGGTCAAGTTGGGTTTCCGTTTTTCAAAGGCAAACAGCAGGAGCAGAGAGCACACCCCCACGCTAATCGCCGAATCGGCCACATTGAAAGCGGGCCAATGGTAGCCATTGATATAGAAATCTAAAAAATCGATGACTTCTCCATATTGCAGGCGATCGATAAAATTTCCAATTGCACCCCCAAAAATAGACGCAATAGTCATTTGCCCCCACCAATCGTGGGGTTCCAGCCGTAAGAAGATGGTGATTAATAATCCCATGGCAAATAGGGAAGTCAGGAAAAAGAAAATGAGCCTAAACCCACTGCTGGTTGTGCCCATGATCCCAAATGCGGCACCAGGATTCCTAATGTAGGTTAAAGAAAAATATCCCGGAATAATGGGGATGGATTCATGAAGATACATCGAACTGGCAATATAATACTTGGTGATCTGGTCAAGGCTTACGATAGACGCGACGACGAGGCCTAACAACACAAACCGATGAATGCCCCCGCTCATCCCAACGCCTCCACGCATCGCCCGCAGAGGGTTGGATGTTGGGCCTGGGAGCCCACATCCTGGCGAATATTCCAACAACGATCACATTTGGTGCCTTCGGCTTTGACGACCTCCATCGCCAAACCGAGACTCGCCTCCACCAATTCGGCTCCAGGCAGGGTCGCAATTTTTTCCACCTTCACGCACGAGACAATAAACAGTGACGGCAAATCGCTGAGATACCGTTTGAGCAAACTACAATTGGGTTCAGTTGCATGCAAGATCACGGTGGCATCCAGGGAAGAACCAATCACCTTGTCCCGTCTCGACTTCTCTAAGGCGAATTGCACCTTACCCCGAACTTGGAACAAGTAGGTCCACGTCGTGTGGAGCTGGGGATCTTGAAAGACGGTGGGGGATTCCGGAAAATCGGCCAGATGCACACTAACCGGCTTAGATCCTTCTTTCGTGGATTCCGGAAGAACCTGCCAGATTTCTTCAGCCGTAAAACTCAGGATAGGCGCCATGAGCTTGGCTAAGGCTGACACGATTTCATACAGGACCGTTTGAGACCCACGCCGAAGTGGCGAGCTCGCCGGAAAGGTATATAACCGGTCTTTCAAGATATCCAAATAGGTCGCACTCATATCCGTGGAACAAAAATAATCAATCTCATGCACAACCTGTCGAAATTGAAATTGGGCATATCCCTTTTTCACGTTGTCGATCAATTGCCCGAGCCGCCAGAGTGCCCATTGATCCAGTTCCGGCAAATCGGCATGGGGCACCGAATGAACGCCCGGCTCAAAATCATATAGGTTACTCAAGAGAAACCGGCAGGTATTGCGCACCTTACGATACGCATCCGTCAATTGTTTTAAAATCTCTTTTGAGATACGCAGATCTTCCTGATAATCCTGCGAGGCCACCCATAGTCGCAAAATTTCCGCACCAGATTCTTTGATGATTTCTTGTGGGGTCACGACATTGCCTGCCGATTTCGACATTTTCTTGCCTTCCCCATCCAACACAAACCCATGCGTGAGCACGGCCCGATAGGGCGCTTGTTCATCCGTTGTCACGGACGTCAAGAGCGAACTGTGGAACCACCCCCGATGTTGATCGGAACCTTCAAGATATAAGTCCGCGGGATACCAGCCTTCGCCCCGAGGCCTCAACACGGCCGCATGACTCACGCCCGATTCAAACCAGACATCTAAAATATCATGTTCTTTTTTAAACGACCCATGACCGCATTGCACACATGTCGTTCCCTGCGGAAGTAATTCCTCGGCGGATCGACTAAACCAAATGTCGGCTCCACTCTCCTGCATTTGACAACTGATATGCTCAATCACATGATGATCGGCAAGCGGGGTCGAACAACTTTCGCACGAAAACGCGGGAATGGGGGTCCCCCACATGCGTTGCCGAGATAAGCACCAATCCGGACGGTTCACAATCATGCCATAAATACGATCCCGCCCCCGTTCAGGAATCCATTGAACTTTATCAATTTCTTTTAGGGCTTTCTGACGAAGATCGGCCACCTCCATGGATACGAACCATTGGCGGGTAGCCCGAAAGATGACCGGTTGCTTACAGCGCCAACAATGCGGATAAGAATGCTGGAGTTTTTTTTCGCCAACCAACAATCCCTTGGTTTTTAAGACTTCTACAATCCCGGGATTCGCTTCCAAAACATGTTGCCCTGCAAACTCAGGGAATTCCTCCGTAAACCGTCCTGCATCATTGACCGGCACCAAGATTTCTAAGGGCTTCCGATCTGGAAGCATGTCGACATAAGGGGGTTTGTTATATTTCAGCACTAAAAGATAGTCATCCATCCCATGTCCAGGAGCAATGTGGACACACCCGGTCCCTTGCTCCAATGTGACAAAATCTCCATTGAGGATGGGGACCTCTTTCTTGGCAAATGGAGGATGACATGTCCACCCTTCGAAATCTTTTCCTTTCTTTTTTCCTAATACCTCAAATTTTTCAATTTTACAGGCCTTGGTAAATGCGTCTTCCAATCCAAGGGCCACGATAAAAGCCTCTTCCCCAGCTTGAAGAACAGCATAGTCAAAATCCGGATGCAGGCAAATGGCTTGATTCGCGGGAAGGGTCCAAGGGGTCGTTGTCCAGATAACAGCCGAAACGGCTTTCAACGTTTTGACGGTTGGCAGCCCCAATCGTTGGTCGGAACCCATTTCAGCCGGCGAGACCGTAAAGGGAAATTTCACATACACCGAAGGGGAGAGAAGATCCTCATAATCCACATATTCCACTTCGGCTTCAGCCAGCGCCGTTTGATCCACGGTACACCACAACACCGGCTTCAACCCCTTATAGACTCGACCCTTTTCAACAAACTTTCCGAACTCCCGGACAATCGCTGCCTCATAGGCATGATCCATGGTCAGATACGGATGGTCCCAATCCCCGAATACTCCCAACCGGCGAAATTCGTCTCGTTGAATTTCAACAAATTTTTGGGCGTATTCTCGGCAGAGTTTCCGGAGTTCCACCGCACTCAGGTCTTTTTTCTTGGGTCCAAGTTGCTTGGTCACCTGATGTTCAATCGGTAACCCGTGACAATCCCACCCAGGAATATAGGGAACCTGGAAACCCGCCATGGTTTTCGATTTAATAATGATGTCTTTGAGGATTTTATTCAGCCCATGCCCGATATGAATATGTCCATTGGCATAGGGAGGGCCATCATGAAGGATATAACGGGGGCTGCCATTTCTGGCCTTCTGAATACGGTCGTACACCCGCTCCTGCTCCCACCACCCTAATCGCTCCGGTTCCTTTTGTGGCAGGTTGGCCTTCATCGGAAACTCAGTCCGGGGAAGGTTTAATGTCGATTTGTAGTCCATGGGCAAATTCTTAAGAATAATGGGACAAACTCAGGGCCATTCTAGCCATGCCCCGTAAACCCGTCAAACAATGCCCTTCAGGCATCTCGCCCCAACACAGCAATAAGCGAGGACCGTATTATTGAGTTGAAAGCGCCACAAATAAGGGAAGAGGAAATCACAAAAGGAAGGTAATCAGCTCAAATCCATCATGCGGTCCAAAGCCAGCTTGGCAAACACTTTCTCCTCGTCGGGAACTTGAATGTGATTGACCACATGGCCCTGTACGAGATTTTCCATGGCCCAACATAAATGAGGTCCATCAATTCTGTACATGGTCGAACACCGACATACCATTGGGGAGAGGAAATAGATTTGCTTATCGGGTTGATCATGTTTCAACCGATTCACCAAATTCAGCTCAGTTCCCACTGCCCAAATTGTTCCCGGATCGGCCTGGGTCACCGTCCGAATAATAAATTCCGTCGATCCCACCAGGTCTGCCTGGTTGACCACATCCTCATGACATTCAGGGTGCACAATAACCTGAACGGCAGGATACTGCTTCCGGAAATAAGCCACGTGTGCCGGTTGAAACATCTGGTGGACACTACAGTGTCCCTTCCAGAGAATCAGACGAGCCTTCTGTATTGTTTCCCGGGTATGTCCGCCATTGGGTTGGAAGGGATCCCACACAACCATCTCTTCGCGGGGAAAGCCCATGGCATTCGCGGTGTTCCGCCCTAAATGCTCATCAGGGAAAAAGAGAATCTTTTCTCTCCGTTCCCAGGCCCAATTCATAATCGCTTTGGCATTGGAGGAGGTACAAGTCACACCGCCATGCTCCCCGCAAAAGGCTTTGAGCGCAGCAGCCGAATTCACATACACGATTGGGGTCACGGTGTCTTCCACCGGTAAAAACCGTCCGAGCCGATCCCAGCAATCATCCACCTGTTCCATGGATGCCATATCCGCCATAGAACAGCCTGCAGCCATGTCAGGCAGAATGACGGTTTGATTGGAACGACTCAAAATGTCGGCTGTTTCAGCCATAAAATGCACCCCACAAAACACCACGTAAGGATGCTCAGGGTGCTCGGCCGCATACTTGGCGAGAAGAAGAGAATCGCCTCGGAAATCGGCATGCACAATCACATCGTCCCGCTGGTAATTGTGCCCGAGCAGAAGCACGTCCGTGCCAAGTCTCCGCTTAGCCTCCACAATTCGTTCGAACAATTCCGTCTCCTGGAGAGATTGATAGTCCGCAATAGGCCGCTCTATGATGGTCGATAAGGTCACGCCACATTCCTTAGGTTAATGAGTAAATTCTTTCAAATCAGTCCTCGGCTTCGCATTAATCATCGCGATGATGTCTCGTTTGCATGGAGAACCAGTCTTTCATTGTAGCAAATCATTCCCTCATGAAAAAGCCTGAATGCCTGAGAGCAAAATCCCCTTCGCGTACTTGACGGATGATCGACTTAAATTTCTGCACACAAAAACATTACCGACAAACCCCTCGGTGATACTGACAGCAAAGTGATGGCGCTTTTTTTCCATGAACATTTTCAGCAGTTTATCCACCATCTCGCATGGAGTGAGGGTTTGACAAGGGAAAAGACCCAGCGGTACGATAACTTTCGCTAGGGGTGCGACACGCTGAGAGTCCCAATAAGGGGGACGACCCTCACGACCTGACCTGGATAATACCAGCGTAGGGAAGCAGGAGCCACGAAAGCCCGCACAAGCCGCACTCTTTAGCTAAAAAAGGGGCGGCTTTTTGTTTTTTGGAATAAGCTTCCTGGACCAATTCCCTAATCCCAGAAAGAGAGGGTTTGCATGACACCAGCCCAAACCACCACATCTAATCCTTCGACACCATCATTACACGTCATTTCGGAGGAGCCCCGCATTCCTCTTTCTTCCCTATCGATTCAACCGTTTCCCGGCTCACAAAAAATATATCGATCCGGCTCGAGACCGGATGTACGGGTCCCTATGCGAGAAATTCATCAAACAAGCAGTCGGAGCATGCACGATGACACCGAAGTTCAGAACCCGACTGTCATTGTCTATGATACCTCAGGACCCTACACGGATCCCGGGATTCAGATTGATGTGCGCAAGGGCCTTCATCCCGTCAGAAAAGATTGGATCGCCGAACGTCAGGACGTCGAACCCTTGAAAGAGGTCAGCTCACGGTATGGACGAATTCGTGCAAACGATCCCGCTTTACAGGCCATCCGGTTCCATTTGCAACGCCCGCCCCTTCGGGCGAAATCAGGCCGGAACGTCACGCAATTGCATTATGCCCGGAAGGGAATCGTCACACCGGAAATGGAATTTATTGCTATCCGGGAGAACCAAGCACGTGAGGAGCGCCTATCCTCCCAACACGGGACAGGACAGGTCTTCGGGGTCGCTCAACATCCTGGACAAAATTGGGGCGCGTCCACTCCCTCCTACATCACACCGGAGTTTGTCCGTGATGAAGTAGCTCGAGGACGGGCCATTATTCCTGCCAATATCAATCATCCAGAAATTGAGCCTATGATTATCGGGCGCAATTTTTTAGTAAAAATCAACGCCAATATTGGAAATTCTGCCGTTACGTCCTCTATTGAAGAAGAGGTTGAAAAATTGATTTGGTCCATCCGATGGGGAGGAGACACCGTCATGGACCTCTCCACAGGGAAAAACATCCACGAAACCCGTGAATGGATCATACGAAATTCTCCCGTGCCCATAGGGACCGTACCCATATACCAGGCCTTAGAAAAAGTGGGAGGGAAACCTGAGGAACTGACCTGGGAAATCTTTCGAGATACTCTCGTAGAACAGGCGGAGCAAGGCGTGGATTATTTCACCATTCATGCCGGTGTTCGCCTGGCCTATGTCCCATTGACGGCCTCTCGCATGACCGGCATCGTCTCACGCGGCGGATCCATCCATGCTAAGTGGTGCCTGGCTCACCATCAGGAAAACTTCACCTATACGCATTTTGAAGAAATTTGCGAGATCATGAAAAGTTATGATGTGTCATTTAGCTTAGGAGACGGATTGCGACCGGGTTCACTGGCGGACGCCAACGATGCGGCTCAATTTGCCGAACTGGAAACGCTGGGAGAACTCACGAAAATCGCCTGGAAACATGACGTCCAAGTCATGATTGAGGGCCCTGGGCACGTCCCCATGCAACTCATCAAAGAAAACATGGACAAGCAATTGGCTGCCTGTGACGAAGCCCCATTCTATACCCTGGGCCCGCTAACCACTGATATTGCGCCAGGCTACGACCACATCACATCCGCAATCGGCGCAGCCATGATCGGCTGGTACGGATGCGCGATGCTGTGTTACGTCACCCCCAAGGAACATCTAGGGCTTCCTGACAAAGAGGATGTGAAAGCCGGAGTGATGGCGTACAAAATTGCGGCACATGCCGCAGATTTGGCTAAAGGCCACCCGGGGGCTCAACACCGGGACAATGCCCTCTCCCAGGCACGGTTTGAATTTCGATGGCAGGATCAATTCAATTTATCGCTTGACCCTGAAACGGCGAAGGATTTCCATGATGCCACACTCCCCGCTCAGGGGGCTAAACTGGCCCATTTTTGCTCCATGTGTGGCCCGCATTTCTGTTCTATGAAAATTACCCAGGACGTGCGAGAGTATGCTGCTGAAAAACAATTGGCAGATGATGCCGCCCTGAAACAAGGCATGCAGGAAAAATCAGAAGAGTTCCGAAAAACCGGTGGAGACTTATATCGATAAAGCGGGAAGGTCAATGACGGAACCTGAAGGGAACCAGAGGAATCTGTACAGAGACAAAGCCCAAAACGTCATTGGCCTTTATGTTGAATAAAAACGAAATATTACCTGGAGCTCCATATGAATCCTATTAACATCGCTCCGTTACGAGAACGGGACATCACCCGTCACATTGCCCGGGAGTATTACAAAGAATTCGATTCACTGATTGAAAGCGATATCATTATTGTCGGTGGGGGTCCGTCCGGACTCCTCTGTGCCCGCGATCTCGCCGCGATCGGCTTCCGGACTCTGCTCATCGAACAATCACTGGCTCTTGGTGGCGGCTTTTGGTCTGGTGGATTTCTCATGAATAAGGCCACGATTTGCGAACCGGCGGATCGGATTCTTGAAGAATTGGGCATACCCTTTAAACCGATTAAAGACTGCCCTGGCATGACCATGGTTGACCCTCCCCATGTGACCAGCCGGCTCATTTCCGCCGCCTACGAAGCCGGTGTAAAGATTATGAATCTCACCAAAGTCGTCGATCTCATTCTTCGGCAAGATCATCGTATCGAAGGTGTCGTTGTCAATAATTCCACCGTGGAAATGGCGGGACATGATACCATTCACGTCGATCCCATTGCCCTTGAAAGTCAAATTGTGGTTGATGCGACCGGTCATGACGCCGTCGTAGTTAATCTCCTCCACCAACGTAATTTATATCAGAAAGTTCCCGGAAACGGGGCCATGTGGGTAGCGCGTTCTGAAGCATTAGTGGTAGAAAATACCCGTGAGATCTATCCAAATTGCTTTGTTGCCGGCTTGGCCGTTGCTGCAGTTGATGGCAGTCCACGCATGGGACCGGCATTTGGGTCGATGTTGCTTTCCGGCCGACGTGCAGCTGAATTAGTTCAACACAAACTCAAAGGCGGGTAACCGCCTCTTTTCCTGAGAAACACAAAAGGACAGTGCGCGACACAATTTCCTATGGATATTCAAGATTTTTTGGACCAGGGTGAGGGCAACGAAGAGGATAAGGTGGCAGCCTGGAATCTTTTCCAGCAGGCCTATGAGCTCCAAATGAAGGGACAACTGGAAGAAGCGGTGGATCTCTACAAACAATCCATCGACCTCTTTCCGACCGCTGAAGCCCACACATTCCTAGGATGGGCCTATAGTTTCATGGGTCAAATGCAGGAAGCCATTGAGGAATGCCAAATGGCTATTCGCCAGGACCCTGAATTCGGAAATCCTTATAACGATATCGGGGCCTACCTTATTGAGCTCAACCAGCTGGAAGAGGCCATTCCCTGGCTTGAAAAAGCGATGAAAGCTAAACGATATGAAAATCCCTCCTTTCCTCATATGAATCTCGGCCGGGTGTACGAACGACAAGGGGCATGGGACCAAGCCGTCGATTCCTACAAAAAGTCTCTGGCTCTTAATCCCGAATACAAAACAGCCAAACAAGCGCTCATGCGCATTCTAACTCTTATGAATTAGCACAATGTAAAGGCCTTACCAAATGCCAGACACCAAAACGATTCTTGTGGCCGTGAGTGATATCTTTTTCTACACCAAAATACGCGATGCCTTTTTACCACAAGGCTACAAACTGGAACGCCTCCGTTCCGGAGATGACTGGCAAACGAAAGCTCTTGCCAGCCAACCCATGGGCATCATTATTAACATGAATGATGACCGTCTTAATGCCACAGAAATTGTGAAATCTCTACGAACCCTTCCCCAAACACACTCATTGCCCATCCTGGCCTTTGCCAATCATGAAGAGGTCCAAACCTGGAAGCTGGCCAAAGACCTTGGGATTCAAAAAATTGTTTCGCGCAATGAGTTTTCTGCGCGGACACTCGCGCTGTTTGAGGAAATCACGGCGGCAACAACATCATGAAAACACTATCTCTTCATAAGCAGCATGAAACCCTGGGAGCCACATTTCAACCTTGTGGCGAGTGGGAAGTCCCATTGCATTACGGCAATGCTCTTTTAGAGTATGAGTCCATTCATCAGCGAGCTGGCCTCGCCGACCTCTCCTTACGCGGGAAAATCATGGTCACGGGAGATGACCGGGTCACCTGGCTTCAAAATCTCATCAGCAATGATATTCTTCCTCTCAAACCCGGGCAGGGCCGGTATTCTGCCTTTATGAACCATAAAGGGAAGATGCTCTCATATTTTCGGGTGTTTCGGCAATCCGAAACCCTGATCATTGAAGATGTTGGAGAGGTGGGAGACCTCACCTATCAAGCACTTCGAAAATTTCTGCTCTATGGGACAAATGCCAAACTTCACAATGGCCTGGAAAGCTGGGGACTTCTCCTTGTGACGGGGCCGAAGAGTCCGGAGGTTCTTAAGGATACCTTGAATTTGGAGGTGGGATCGCTCCAGGTCTTAGACACCATCACCTTCGCATTCGATGATACACAAGGATTTCTTGCTCGCACGGAAGAAACGGGGGGACAAGACTACGAATTGTTTATACCGGTCGAAGCCCTTCCTTCGCTCTGGTCTCATCTTTTGAATACGGGAAAAGAACTAGGCCTTCTCCCGGTCGGAAAGGAGGCACTTGAGACATCCAGGATTGAAGGTGGATTGGCTCGCCTTGGGCCAGACTTAAATGAAAAAATCGTTCCACCAGAAGCCAACCTTGAGGGAATTGCCTTTAGTTTATCGAAGGGATGTTATCCCGGGCAGGAAGTCGTCGCCCGAATGGATACGTACGGGTCGGTGAAGCGGCGAATGGTCGGCTTAGTTCTTGAAACGGAAATCCCACAACTTCCTGAACCAGGGGCAAAACTTTTCAGTGGAACTCGGGAAGTGGGGTGGGTGTCCAGTTCCACCCACTCCCCTCTTGTTAAAAAACCGATTGCCCTTGGATTTCCATTACGAGATTTTACTCAACCCCAGACAAAACTGGAAATCGAGATCAGGGACCAGCGTTTCCCAGCCTCTGTCTGCGCCTTGCCGTTTACAGCCTCTTGATCAGCCGCGAGATTCCGAAAGAATTCTTCCGCACTCTAAAAGTGATCAGGCTTTTTCCGGGTGTCGGCCATGAGAGATTTTTTCCGCAAAAGACAATACCGCTGGACGTTGTGCGTCGTTAAGCGCAAGAAGAATATGCGCCTCATCGCCATGCATCAATCGTAGACTAAGAAATGATTCTTCCGTGCGCTTTTCCTTATTATCCCAAGTCCCATCAATCAATTGAATTTTATCCAAATCACAGCAAGAAAAAACGTCATACCGAAAATAGGAGTCCCCGATAACCATATCGAAAAGAACCTGGCCAGACGTCATAACCATGACGTTAAAACGCCCTTGATCCTCATAGCCTTCCGGCAAAAATTCATTGACATACAAAAGAGTAACCTTCCGACCTGTCAATGCCTGTTCAATCTTCGTGCTCAGAGCCGGATAATCGATTTGAAGAGCCCGCTCTTCCTGGCTCGTAGCGCGCAAAGCCATTTCTCTCGTTTGTTCAAATACATCTGTAGCAGTCAACACAGAATACGCTCCTTTCTTCCACGACACTATTAAATTATGGCGAATTGGTTTGCCTAAACAGGGTGCCTACGATACCCGCCATTTGACAGAGAAAGCAAGAGAATCAAACCCTCTATTAATGGCATCCACGTATAATTATTTTTTATCATGGCGTGAATTGATTGCCTTCTCAGCTCGCAGTTGGGCATACTTCGAATGGAAAATGTTGCCGGATGAACCTTTAAGGAGAACCAGCTTATGGATGCCGATACGTGTCTAATTGGGGGATGCACAGAACCCCTCTACGCCCCTGCCGGAACTCAATCGTTATGCAAGGAACACTTTTTACAATTCGTCGTATGGCGCCGAAAAAAAGGCGGACTGGGTATGTTTAAAAAATATTGCGCCCTGAACATGGAAGAACGAGACGTGATTGTTGAAGAATGGGCTAAAACGACATTCAGTACCTCTGCCTCTTGATCATTCCTTTTTTGCCCTTCACACGCGTTGAGTCATGACCCCGATCTCATGCCTCCTTTTCGATTCCAAAAGTGAGGAAATCGCTCCTTCTACCTAAGCAATAAAGGAATAACCCGCGTCGCCAAGTACCAGTACCCAATGAACGATTAAACCTTATTCCATGAGCGGTGATCCGTGGTGATGGATGATCTTCCACTCGTCTCCGATCCGCTCGAATAAATTGGTCGATACCACCTGGCTATTCTGTTCGTTCTCTCCCACCCGACTGGTGATATTTTCCGTACAAATGACCCAGGCCACATCGGCGGCAACTTGAACCTGTACTTCCGTCAGTTCAAATTTCATTGAAAAGGTATTATTGAAAATGACCACCCAGGAATCCCTAACCGCCGGCCACCCGACCCGGATACTCCACCCTGGATGAATACAGGTTACATACTCTTGATGAGCCCAAATAGAATCCATCAGCGCAACATCCAGCCGTTCAAACCCACGGTAAAACAACTCATTCATCTGTGTCACTTCCTCAATCCGTTCCTTCAGCATTGTGCGCTCTCTTTCTTCATTTTTGCCAATTTCCTAATCAGGTGACCTTCACTAACACGGCACAGGATTGTCGATCAACCAACCAGACCCCAATCAAAATCAATCCTATCCCACTTATTTCTCTCATGCCAACCGGTTCACCCAAAAACATCACCGAAAAACACAGCGCAGAAACCGGAATAAGATTCCCAAAAATTCCTGCTCTGGAAGGACCGATTCCTTTGACGCCAAGCAACCAGGCCTGTTGACCCAATGCTGTGGCAAATACCATAACGTAAAAAAGAGCCAGCCAGCCAGATACCGGAACCGACTCTACCCCTGTAACCAGGACTTTGTGATTTATGCTCAACAAAGGGATTTCAAAGATCAAAGAGAGTAGAAGAGTCGTCCACGTCACAGTCAGCGGAGAAAACCGTTCCATGGTTTTTCGACAGCCAATCGTATATAAGGCCCAACTGACTAATGCACAGACCACCAGACTCCCTCCAAGTAAAGGATTGGAACCCAATCCATCCACCGCCTCGCGCCCGGAAATACTCAAGACTCCTAAAAACGAGACAAGACAGCCGAGCCAAATCACACGCAGGGGAATATCCTTAAGGATGAGCGAGGACAAGAATGCGGTAATGGCCGGGCTTGAACCTATAATGATGCCAGCAGCCCCTGCCCCAATAAATTGCAGGCCAAAGAGAACGAATAGATGATTGCCAAGGACCCCAAATCCTAGGAAAAAAAAGTTTCGCCAATCTTTTCGTGAAAAAGAAACGACCCCTTCCTTCCAGAGCCAAAGCGGAATAAGAATGAGTAAGGCTCCCAATCCTCTAAAAACAGACGTCTCTACAGGCGAGAAAGGACCTAAAGCGACTTTTTGTGCAACTACCGACCCTCCCCAGACCACTGCAGCCGTTGTGAGGGCAGCGTAGGCGGAAAACGCTGAGGATCCCGAGCTAGCGTTTTTCATGGGGAGGCAAGTGAGAAAAATACGGAATGGGCTGGAATCCCAATCGGACTGTCAGGCAAGATAACCCCTATCTTGAACGTACGCTGAAATGAGCCCACCAAGAGTACATCCGCACATACAAAATATTTCGCTCTACTTTACTCAAAGATACCTCCGAAAATGCGATGTGCCCTCTCCCTCAGCTATGATGAGGCATCGCTGCTATAACAATAGTGCCTAGGTTCGTCAAGATCAGACTACATGACAGCTTTCCAGAAAATGCATAAATATATTCTTGATTTGTATGGATACGGGGTCCAACAATTTCTTAAAAAAGTTTTGAATATCCCTCATTTACCCGCCGGTCCGAATGGCTTATCTGATAGGTCTTCTGTCCGGTTGACGCAAAGAAATTTACACCGTTAAAATCGCCAAAGAGTTGATACTGTACCGTCCCTCATGCCAAGGCAAATTTCAATAAAAATCGTAGGCGTTGGCTTCCTACAATTGACATGACGGTTTATCTGTCCCCTAAGGAGGAATTATGTCGTTGCTAATCACAGAAGAGTGCATTAATTGTGGTGCCTGTCTCCCGGAATGTCCCAACGAGGCAATTTTTGAGACACGTAGTGCCGCGGAGGAAAAGGGCAATAAGGTCGGTGAAGGTCAGGGTGACGGGGACACGGTGTACGTGATCACCTATGAGCGCTGCACAGAGTGCGTCGGGCATTTTGATGAGCCTCAATGTGCGGCTGTTTGTCCTGTCGATGATTGCTGCATACCTGATCCAGAAATCCCCGAGACAACGGATACACTACTGGATAAGGCCAAACAGCTGAATCCTGACAAAGAAATCGATCCAGCGAAAGTTTGGGCCGGCGTTCGAAATTAACCAACCCGAAAAACATGGCTCTGTAAAAAAGCCCCTTCCGATTTTCCAAGGAAGGGGCTTTTTCTTTTGGACTCCAACTATTGATGGAGCCCCACTGTGTATCCTCAGCTTACCTCTTCTAATTCATGGAGCCGGACAGCAATCAATTTCGAAACGCCAGGATCCTCCATTGTCACACCAAAAAGGGAGTTGGCGGTCTCCATGGTTCGTTTATTATGCGTGATCACAATAAATTGAGATCGGTCCGCCATTTGGCGCAAAAACTGACCAAACCTGACCACATTCGTCTCATCTAATGGCGCATCCACCTCATCCAACACACAAAATGGAGAAGGTCGAATGAGAAAGCTCGCAAAGAGAAGGGCCATGACCGTCATGGTCTTTTCCCCTCCGGAAAGCATGTTGAGATTTTTCAAGCGCTTCCCTGGTGGTTGGGCGACAATTTCCACACCTGGCTCAAGGTTGGGACCTTCTGATTCCTGTCCTTCCTGAGTATCTTCGACTAAAATCAATTCAGCGCGTCCTCCAGCGAACAAGGCTGAAAAGACTTCGCTAAATTTCACTTGAAGTTCTTTAAAGGTCTCCGCAAACAGCTTATTAGTAGTTTGATTCAAACGCTGGATAATTTCCTGAAGGGATTGAATTGAACCGGCTAAATCTTCTTCTTGCGCCAATAAAAATTGATAGCGTTCTTCTAATTGAGCATGCTCCTCAATAGCAGCCAAATTAATTGGACCGATACGCTCTAATTTTTTCCTGATACTCTGTAATTGCTCTCTCCACTGGCCGGTTTTTTCCTCAGAAGCCTGTTCACTCCCTTCCAGACCTTCCGCGATCTGTCCGGCATCAGGAGGATTTTTGAGGTCATCCG
This sequence comes from Nitrospira sp. T9, assembly GCF_052156535.1. Classification (NCBI taxonomy): domain Bacteria; kingdom Pseudomonadati; phylum Nitrospirota; class Nitrospiria; order Nitrospirales; family Nitrospiraceae; genus Nitrospira; species Nitrospira sp. T9. The sequence goes on along the minus strand of NZ_JBQKUP010000042.1, from coordinate 212,255 downwards.
TTGATATTTCGTATGTCATGATCAGGGTTTCTTCCACAGCACGAAACTTCGCCCGAACTTCGGCTAAACGTCCCTCGATCGGCACACGGGACTTAAAGATGTGGCTCAATGTTTCACGAGCCTTTCCGATCAGACCATCCAACCGTTTAACTTCCTCCATACATCCTGCATGACGGTTCTGAAGCTCCAATAATGTGCCGGCAACGGCCTCTTTCTGGATGTCTAATTCTTCAACCAAACTCTCATTTGTGAGACGTTCTTCCTGACTCTTTCGACTTTGCAGAAAGAGGTGCTCTAATTGTCCATCAATTTGTCGAATTCGAGTATTCCGATGCTCTTCTTCCCGTTCAATTCGTTCAACATTAGCCTGCTCATAATCCCATTGGGACTTCAAAGCCTGAAAATTCATTCGTGTGTCATTGAGACTTTGCAACATGTCCTGTCGCTCTTGGTCTAATGTATTCAGAGCATCCAACAGTTGACGAAGCGCCTCATCCTCATGGGCTCGTGTCTGATTGAGATGCTCAAGCCGGGTCTGGACCTCTACTTCTTCAACTTGCAGCTGTCCCCATTCCTCCTCTTCCGCTAATCGATCCTGCTGAAGTGCATCTAACCGACGTAGGAGATCGGGAAGAGCCTTCTCTTTGGAAGAAGCCTCTTTTTGAATGGTCAACATGTGAAATTCCATTTCACGGATGGACAACGTGGTTTCTTCTAGTTGTCGCGACACGTCCTCAATTTCCTGTAGAAGCGTCTTCCGGTTCGCTTTGGCTTCCTCCAACCCCACGGTAAGACTGTTCAACTTTTCTTCCAATGTGAGAATTTCTCGCCGGCGACGTAATAACCCACCACCTTCTCCACCGGACCCGCCACTGATGATCCCCGAGGGGGACACAAGTTCTCCGCCCAAAGCCACTAAAAGCGGGCCGTTCCCCTGGAACCAGGAGTGTTCGTTCATGAGATTTAACGCTCCAGACAATGACCTGACAATGACCGTATTCCCCAGCAAGGCCTCGATCACAGGTATCAACTCGTCCGGAACCTGAACAAAATTTATAGCCAAGCCCCGCACTTCCGGGTCATGCTGAATGACATTCCACCAATCGGCTGTTCCCTTTGGGCCCTGTCGGGGAATATTCAAAGGAATAAAGCTGCCTCTTCCCCATTCATGTTGTTTGAATTGCGCAATGGACAATTCTGCCTCTTGGGACGATTGGACAATCCACGCCTGCAGCCGCTCGCCTAGAACGGCTTCTATGGCTTTCTCAACATCCTCAGGCACTTCCATCCGTTCGGCCAAGGCCTCTTGAATGGACGAACACGCAACGCGAATGGAGGCTTCGTCCCCCTCACCATGGTGGCCATACCCTATTTCTTCCCGAAAAACACTTTGAATCGCACGTAATTCAGATTCAGCGCCAGCGGTTTGGGTTTGGAGGTCGAGAATTTTTTCATCAAGCTCTTCTCTGGTTTCTCGCTGACTTTGCAGGTTGACCTCTAACCGGTCCTGATTGCTCCGAAGCACGTCAAGCTGACTTTCGAGCGATGAGGATTCCTGTCGAAGAGCCTCGCTTTCAGCTTGAAGGGTGGTTTGATCGTTCTGCGATTGAGTATATTCCACTGCCAGACGTTCGATCCGTCTGGCCATCGAACTCTGTGCTTCAGCAATACTTCGCAAGCGGTTTTCCTGATTCGTTTTCTCAACAGCCAAGGCCAGGATGGTTTCCCGCCCCTTGTCGACTTTTTCCGCAGTTTCTCGACGGCGAACGGCCAGATCGGCTATGCCCCCCTCTCCTTCTTCCAAAGTGACAGAAAGAATTTCCATCTCGCACCGAATTTGGGCCAGTCGCTCTCTCAAGGCTTCCAACGAACCCGTGGCCTCCTGACCTTCCCCATTCAACCGTGCTCGCTCCTCCATGACCTGTTCATGTTGCTGTTCATATTGATCAAGCCGGTTGCGTTCAATCTGAATCGCCGTAAACGCATGGGACAGTTGCTGCTCAATCTCTCGAGACCGGTCCTGCGCTTCCTTGAGGGTTTCGCTAGCAGACGTCAGCTCCAACTGCACGGTTTGGTGTTCGGCCACAAGTCGAGCCTCTTCAGCCAGACAGGAGAGTTCTTGGCTTTCAGATGCTTGTAACTCATTTTCAAACTGACACTGGTCCCGATAAAACCGACGAAAGTCATGAGTCAATAACTGCACCTCAAGCTCGCGAGCTTCACGGAGAAAGGCCTGATACTCTTCTGCTTGTTTCGCCTGACGATTGAGTGTCCGAAGCTGCCCCCGGACTTCTCCAAGAATATCCCGAACCCGTAAAAGATTATTTTCCGTACTTTGTAATTTTCGTAACGCCTCCGCCTTTTGTTTTTTATATCGAATAATACCTGCCGTGCCCTCAATAAATTCCCGCCGTTCCTGTGGGGAGGCACTCAGTAACTGTTCAATATTGCCCTGTTCAATAACGGACTGTCCTCTGGCTCCCGCTCGGGCATTCCAGAGAAATCCTCGAATATCCTTGAGGCGACAGGGAATCTTATTAAAATAATATTCACTGTCTCCCTCTCGGTAGAGGCGACGGGTAATCATCACATCCGTTGGCTGCTCAAGCCCTTCCAGAATGGCCGAGACAGGCTCCAACTCACGGGACGTCACCTCGGAAAAAATGAGCGAAGCCTCGACCATTCCCATGGGTTTGCGTTGCTCAGTCCCATTAAAAATAACGTCTTCCATGCGCTCGCTTCGTAAACTCTTCACGCTTTGCTCACCCATTGCCCACAAAATGGCGTCCACGATATTACTTTTCCCTGTCCCGTTGGGACCGACGACAGCAGTTATCCCGTTCGGGAAATCTATTTTTGCCTCAGCAAAAGATTTAAACCCACTGACGACTAGAGTACGAAGAAACATATTCCCTCTCAGAATGGAGTGGATGCCAGGGCAGTAATTTGGCTCAAATCAGTACCATAAGAAGAAAGAAAAATCAAAATTTTCCACAAAATGCTGTAGGTCTGACTATCGGCCTATTCAATATCTTGACATATTGCCAAAACTACGGCTCCTGTCAACAGGACAAAAGCCTTTTACGGGGCATCTTCCATCCAGGAGGATTCCCGAAAGAAACAGGTCTGACTGCTTCACAGTACTAGGAAAAATAATGAGGAAGGATATATTCGAAAAAGATACGCTCGCGCTTCTCCAGGAAAGCGGATATCTATGGGAACTTATCGCGGAACTTTGGCCATCAGTAATTCTTTTGGAAGAAGAAATTCAACATTCTCTTCCACCACAGTCAACTCCTCTACCGATGTTGCTCCATGCTCTTTCAAAAATTTAATGACCTGAGCTACCAATACTTCTGGAGCCGAGGCCCCTGCCGCAATGCCGATTGCGTTCACACCTTCCAGCCATTGAGTCTGAATATCCTGATAAGAATCAATGAGGTATGAAGGGATTCCACAACGTTCGCCCAATTCTCTCAATCGGTTGGAATTGGAGCTATTGGGAGAACCGATTACCAGAATGACATCAACAAAACGGGACAGCTCTTTGACAGCATTTTGTCGATTTTGTGTGGCATAACAAATATCTTCCTGATGTGGCCCCTTAATACCCGGGAACCGACGATGCAGGGCAGCAACAATATCCCGACATTCATCCACGCTCAACGTGGTTTGGGTGACATACGATAGGTGAAGAGGATTTTCTACTTCTAACGAGTCCACGTCCTCAACAGAGGAAACTAAATGAAATTTATCAGGCACTTGTCCGAGAGTTCCGACAACCTCAGGGTGCCCCGCGTGACCAATCAGGATCAGCTCATATTCGTTGGAATAATCCCTGTTCACTTCGTTATGGACCTTGATGACCAGGGGACATGTGGCATCAATGACCTTCAAATTTCGTCGTCTGGATTCTTCCCACACCTCTTTTGCCACACCATGTGCACTGAATATGACGATGGCGCCATCAGGAACTTCATTCAGTTCTTCCACAAAAATAGCGCCTTTTCCACGAAGGGACTCGACCACATGACGACTATGGACGATTTCATGCCGAACATAAATTGGTGCCCCGTAAGTCTTTAAGGACAAATCGACGATTTCAATCGCTCGATCCACCCCCGCACAGAACCCTCTCGGATTGGCCAGGAAGATTTTCAACGCACCCTCCTTCATAAATATTTATCTAGCGAAGTTATCTATTCCACTCATGCCTTTTGCGCACGATAGGCCAAATTGCCAGAGATCGTCAACACAATGCCCAACCCGATTTCTCTGATAAGACGGCTACCACGCGAAGAGAGCGATGTTACCCCCACCGAACCAAAGCCGTACCCCAGGTAAGCCCTCCCCCAAAGGCTCCCAACATGACCCGATCGCCCCTTTTCAGTCTCTGATTTCGGCTCGCATGATCTAACGCCATCGGCAATGAAGCCGAAGAGGTATTTCCGACTTGCTCGATCATCGAGAGGCATCTCTCAGGAGGGACTCCAATATTTTCACAAAACTGGGTCAGCATACGTCCATTCGCTTGATGGAAAAGGACCTGGTCGAGCTGCGACACATCCCATTTCTCCTGTGCTAAATGGTCGCTGACCGCTTGGCCTAAGCGCCTGATTGCGATGCGAAACACCCGCGAACCCCGTATTCGCAAGGTATGCGCACTGGCATCAAGGACATCTTGAGATAAAGGCTGACGGGAACCACCTCCTGCAATTTTGACCAGATCATGATACGCCCCGTCGGCGTGAAGTCGAATGCTGACGACGCCCATGTCGGAATTTGTCGATCTCTCGATAATAGCCGCACCGGCCCCATCACCAAATAACATGGTTGTACTCAGATCTTTGACATCCAAGGACCGAGATTTGATTTCCGAAGCCACGACGAGACATCTTCGAAACTGCCCGGTCCGAATGAAACAATCCGCCATGGAAAGGCCATAGAGAAACCCTGAACAGGAGGCTGAGAGATCAAATGCCGGCATGCCCCTGATACCCAGCCGGGCTTGAAGCAAACAGGCCGTGGAGGGAAAGATCATCTCCGGAGAGGTGGAAGAAACCAGAATAGCGTCAAGATCTTCCGGGACCAAGCCAGCCTGATCCAATGCCCTTCGCGTCGCCTGTTCCGCCAAAAAGGAACATTCCTCCTGCGAATCCGCCCAGAACCTGGCCCGGATACCAGAAACTCGGAAAATATACGAAGGCTCAATTCCTAAAAGATCGGCCACCTCCTGATTATCTACCCGACGACCAGGAAGAAAAGAGCCGGTTCCGACGATTCGAGAAAGGTTGGTATTCATCTTATTCTCATAGCCTATCCCTTGAATGAACAGCACCTTAACTGTGGCAAATTTTTCATATCTACCAAATTTTGTGGTAAAAGGGAGACAATTTGTCCTGAAAAAATTAACACAGTCGCAACATTAAAGACTTTCTTTCATTGGTCCGAATCTTGTATAGATATGGACTGTTTCACACCTCTATACCGACATTCACCGAACTTATATGATCCCAACACTGCCTGGAGTGACTTACCTGTGAAATTTCCGGTCAATTTTCGATCTCTTTTGCTTCCCTTCCTCACTGCTCTGATCATGATCGCCGGATGCTCCTCGACACCCAAACCTACGGAGCACACCGATACCACATCGAAAAAAGAAGTGTCTTCAACGGACGAACAAATCTTCGTCGGTGATTCGGTAGAAATGAGTTACGATCCGAACGTAATCATGAAACGTGCCGAATCTTTTTTTGACAAGGAATCCTATGCGGAATCCATTGTAGAATACAAACATTTTCTTGACCTTCACCGAAATCACATATTAGCCCCTTATGCCCAATACAAAATTGGGATCAGCCATTTCAAACAATACCGGACAGTTGATCGTGACCCAGAACCCTTGGAGGAATCGATTCAGAGCTTCGAGAAACTTCTTCAAGAATTTCCGGCAAGCCGTTATGAAGCGGAAGCGAAGCAAACCATCCTGATTTGTAAAGAACAATTAGCACAACGGCACTTGATGGTTGGGCATTTCTACCTCAAACGTGGTTCTTATCTCGCTGCTGCCCATCGATTCGAAAAGATCATCAAGGAATTTCCTGAATTAGAAACTGCCGGGGATGCCATGTTTCATCTGGCAAAAACCTACCAAAACCTGGGTATCGAAGAATGGTCCCAGGAATGGTTACTTACTCTGGTCAACGAACATCCCAACAACCCCTATCACTCAGACGGCAAAAAACTCCTGGCAAAGCTGGAAAAAAAGAATCCTACTCTTCTAGCTTCCCTTCCTCCCGATCCCTCGCCGAATGAGCACAACACCCCCGATCCTGCGGTAATTGGACAGCGTTCTGACAATCAACTCCTTGTAAGAACAATATCCCATACCCCGGAATCCCCATTGTTATCCTCAGCAGCAGCTACCTCCGCGACAGTGAAGCCGGCCATGCTAAGCGCCCCCACAGCTTCTGAGCCGCCTCTCTCCAAGACAGCTTGTACAATTGGCACGTGGTGTGACTCACCATCCTCCTCAGCCACAACACCCCCCATGCAGGTATCGAGTAGCGCGAAATCCTGTAAAACCGGCGAATGGTGTTAACCCGCTACCTCCACCTCCTTACTTAGCTGAACAATGTTCTCAAGTAGTCGTATAGAGGCCAATTGGCCTCGGTTGCCGAATTCCCCGTTGTCCTCCGCAAGTGTACCTGTCCCACGAGGCCTAATTCCTCTGCGATGTCAACGAAGGACGTCACGTTCCAAAAATATTCATCGAGCAGACTCCTGACCGCTTGCGGAATATGTTCCCCCATAGACGGCTCCCACGCGAACTTCTGGGGGCTTCACGGACCCGAATCTTCAATGGCTTGATCATGCAATGCGATGGAGTTGGGGAAGCCAGTGTGGGACTGCGGCCTCTATCGAGATCCTATGTGACCACCCGAGAATTCCGATCACCCGACCGTACCACGAGGTTTTCGCCCGGCAATGCGCCATTTACCAGAACCTTCGGGCACTAGACTCTCAGCGACCCGTCAAACAGAGACCTCCAGATCGCTATCGGGATAAATCAGACAGCATAGCCCTGAGGGTTGTCACGTTGCCATCGCCAGGCATCCGCGCACATCTCACTGAGTCCGCGTTCAGCCCGCCAACCCAAAAGTGTGAAAGCCTGATTCGGATCAGCATAGCAAGAAGCAATGTCACCGGGGCGGCGTGGTGCGATCTTATAGGGAATCGGCTTGCCGCTTGCGGTTTCAAATTCCCGCACGATCTCCAAAACACTGTACCCGTTGCCCGTACCAAGGTTTACCGTTAAGCATTCTTTCTGAGCATCCAGTCGAGCCAATGCCTCTAGTGCCTTGAGATGCCCCAGTGCCAAATCAACTACATGGATATAATCCCGCACTCCGGTCCCATCGGGAGTAGGATAATCGGCACCCCATACGTTCAGACGCTCCAGCCGTCCCACGGCAACCTGCGCCACGAAGGGTAGCAAATTGTTCGGTATACCCTGAGGATCTTCACCAATCAGACCACTATCATGCGCCCCAACAGGATTAAAGTACCGCAAGATGCCGATCCGCCAGAAGGGATCGCTGCGGTGTAGGTCACGCAAGATCTCCTCCACCATCAATTTCGTTCGACCATAGGGATTGGTCGCAGATAGCGGGTGTTTCTCAGTGAGCGGAAGGCGTTGCGGATCGCCATATACCGTGGCAGAAGAGCTAAACACCAGTTGTTTCACGCCGCACTCGCCCATGGCCTCCAACAGGCGCAGGGACCCGACCACATTGTTATCATAATAGGCCAACGGTTGCTGAACCGATTCTCCCACCGCCTTGAGGCCGGCAAAGTGGATGACTGCGGTCGCCCCGCTTTCGCGCAGAGCCGCCACCACTGCGGCGCGATCACGGCAGTCCCCATGTATCAGGCGAAGAGACTTCCCTGTGATACGCTGCACCCGCGCCAACGACTCAGGATGGCTATTAGAAAAGTTGTCAAAGACCGTCACATCACAGCCCGCATGGAGAAGCTCAACGCAAGTATGTGACCCGATATAGCCGGCACCGCCGGTTACCAAAATCATTGAGAACTCTCCCGTTGAAATTGGGATGCCCTGCTGCTTCTTTTCATGGTGATCTTTCGGACATCACGTGAAGGAGGCTGAGACACATCAATGATGACAAGCCCACGATTCCGTATTATAGAGTCTCAAAAAATGTGGTGGGACCCTACACTGAGAAGAAATGTGCGTCAAGAAATAGATCGGTAAGGAATAGAGGTGAATTGAGGAAATACATGGGACTGAGAGCCGGCGGCGCAAAGAAAAACAAGAGCCGTTCATGAATCCTCTGACCAATTCATTCCCAGGGTCCCGACCACTCCATATCCAAGAGAAGACCGTCGCTACCCCGTAAATATTAAACGCTCCAGTATCCCCCTACATCCGCTTGAGCCCACCATCATTCTGGATACTATATAAGCGAGCGGGACAACGAGGAAAGAAGAAAGAGGAGAATAGGCCAGATCGTGCAGGCCTTTTTATTGGCCGATGTACCAACCAATACCGTTACGTTCAAGGAAACTGGTTATAAGTGTCAGAGAATCCGCATAAATCATAACGCCGACCGCCACTAACAACCCGCCGCTAATAAACGACACCCCGCCTAAATAGGACCGAAGGTTTTTGAAGTAGCTTAAAAACGTATCCATCCCAAATGCCGTCAGAAAAAACGGGAGACCCAACCCTAACGAATAGGCCGATAGGAGCATCACCCCGCTGGACATCGATTCCGTCGTACTGGCATAGGCCAGAATGGCCCCCAATACCGGTCCTACGCAAGGCGTCCAGCCGGCGGCAAATGCGGTCCCGATCAGAAAGGAACCCAGGTAGCCGACGGGACGCGTCTCAAAATGCATCAAGCGTCGTTCGGTCATAAAAAAACTTAATTTCAAAATCCCAAGCAAATATAGCCCGAAAATAATAATCAGAACACCCCCGACTTTCCGGATCACGTCTTGATAGTCATACAACAATTGCCCCATCAGGCTGGCCGATGCCCCAAACGCGATGAAGACCGTGGAAAACCCGGCAATAAACAACAGAGCATTGAGGATTATCGCGGACTTAAATCGCTCTCGCTCTTCAACTTTCGCGAGATTTTCCACCGAGAGCCCGGTGATATAGGATAGATAGGAAGGGACGAGGGGGAGGACGCATGGAGAAACAAAAGACAACAGTCCGGCACTAAACGCCGCAAGCAAAGACACCTGGCTGATCGAATCAATCATATTGTTCTTACATCCGTTGAGAAGACTCTGGAGCCGGCTCTTGAAGTACCTCGGCGATTCCCCTGCGAGCTTCAGGGCTGTTCCAATCACGGGATCCGAAGACCACCTGCCGGATGATGCCTTGACGGTCGATCGCAAAGGTCATAGGGAGGGTACGTGCGCCATAGGTCAACCCTACCTCATAATCCTGATCATGCAAGATAGGAAAGCTCAAGCCCATTGCCTCCTGAAAAGGCCTTGTCACGGCAGTGCCCTGTTGGTCAACGGAAACCGCCACAATTTCCAAACCTTTCGATCGCATACTGCGATACAAGGCCTCCATTGCAGGCATTTCAACCCGGCACGGCCCACACCAGGTCGCCCAAAAATTCAGCAACACTACTTTTCCCTTAAAATCGGAAAGCGAAATAGCCCTTCCTTTCATGTCCATCAAGCGAAAATCCGGAGCGGGGGATCCCTTTGAAGGACGGGAGGCGACAGAATGAGAAGAAGGCGCATCGGCAAAAGAGCTTTCAGAATAGCCGGAATCGCAGCCTAGAAGAAGACAAAAAATCCCCATCCCTCCCAAAAAGAGTCCAGGTTTCGAGAGATAAGAGTATGCGGCCCTCAACCTAAGTATGGTTTTCAATTCACTGGCCTCCCCACAAAACTATCCAAATATCGCCTAATGCACTATACCGACAAACTCCTTCAACCTTCATCATAAAACCCGATAAATTTCATCGTCAACGCACTTCTTTTCAAAAGGATCGACCCACCAGGATCATTTGGATTTTATTGGATCAGGTGCCTGCCAACTCCATATTTTTGAGGAGATCCATATAAATTACGGGGTCTCGACGAAAACGGGAAAGCCAAATATGATGGTTCAATTTATCCGGCAAGTCCTTACGTAGCCGTGAACGAAACTCCCTATCCTGCGAGACTCGGGAAACTGTGAACGATAAAAGCCTATCGCTAGCGACTGTTTCCAACATCTTGTTACATTCCTAGACAACCTCCAATACATTTCGTAGACTGCAAGGCTAACTTTTCCAAGTCTCTTACCATGACATGATCGCCATTCAGGTCAGCAATCTTTCCAAAGCCTACGGTTTCTATCGTATTTTTGAGGATCTGTCTTTTGACATTCATCCAGGAGAGTGCTTTGCCTTATTTGGCCCCAACGGGGCGGGGAAAACGACGTTGCTCCGGATTTTAGCCACCCTCCAAGCGCCTTCTCATGGTCAGTTTACCATTTTTGGCCAGGATGGCGTGGCACAGAAGGATACCGTTCGAGAAATCATCATGCTGATCGCCCACGGATCCCATCTATATGATGAACTCAGTGCCACCGAAAATCTTCAATTTGCCATGGGCCTGCGCGGGCAAACCCCATCTCCACCTCACATCAAACGGGCACTGGATCGAACAGGAATCGGGGCCTTTGCCGACCTCAAAATACGTCAATTTTCGGCCGGGATGAAAAAGCGACTGGATTTCGCCAAAACCATTCTGGCTCAGCCACAACTGCTGCTACTCGATGAGCCCTACAACGCCTTGGATCATGACGGGGTGGCGATCACCAACCAGCTCATTCAGGAAACGCTGGACCGTGACGGCACCGTGTTCATGACCACGCATGACCGTGACAAGGCCACCCAAATCGCTACACGGGGCGGGATTCTCAAAGGTGGACACCTTCAACTTCTCTCCTCTGAACAACTCACCACCGATGCCATTTTTTAAAACAATTCGCTGGGTCGTTTGGAAGGACCTGATCAGTGAATGGCGGACACGGGAAACCATGTCGTCCATGCTGTTCTTTGCCCTCATTGTCATTCTGGTATTTAGCTTCAGCTTTTCCATGGATCAGGATGCGGCACGTCAACTGATTGCGGGAATAATCTGGGTCGCCTTTACCTTTACGGGCATTATCGGCTTAGGGAAATCCTTCACCTCGGAATTGCAAAACGATTGTCTGGAGTCCCTGCAAATGTGCCCCGCTCCCAAGGGCGCCATTTATCTCGGAAAAGTCGCGGCCAATTTTCTCTTCATGTTCTCAGTCGAAATCCTCTTATTCCCCTTGTTCGTCTTATTCTTTAATCTGGATGTTATTGAAGCCGTCGGAACCCTATTAATCATATTTTTTCTGGCCACCTTGGGGCTATCGGCCGTCGGCACGCTCTTTTCAGCCTTAACCGTGCAGATTCGAGCCCGGGAAGTCATGCTCCCCGTCCTCCTTCTGCCCCTGGCCGTTCCCGTTATGATCTCAGCCGTAGAAGCCACACGCGGAGCCTTAAGTGGCGATCCATTTTCTTTTTATTCGCAATGGCTCCAACTCTTAATCATTTTTGACATTATTTTCACCGTCGTCTCATTCTGGCTGTTTGAATTCATATTAGATTCGTAAGTGTCTACAGTCCGTTCCTCAGGAAAATCCTGCTCACGATTTCAACCGATCTGGAAACCATTATGGAATAAAATATTCCCGCTCCGTATCTCCCATTATCACCAATCTCTGACCCTAGCCACCCCAAGGCATCTCAATTCTGGACGATGTATTTTGCCCTAAAACTGGTGAACCCGCAGATTGGATCCCACATTTAAAAAAATGATTGGCAAAATTGACTCTATTCCGGATTAAGAGTACTTTCCTGTTTAAAAAAAACGTTGATATTTCACATCTTTTCTACATCTGACAAACATCCTACCCTCCTGCCGAGATGGAGAATCGGGAATTTCACACTTTACAGCAATTCCCTTGCAACGACCTTTTGAGAGGATGCAAAGACATGATTTCTATCAAGACGTTCCGAGTGGCCATCCAGGCTCTTCTCTTTTTTGTCCCACTAACTACGCAATCCGCAGAAGGTCCCCTGTCACACCGCCTTGGCGCACCTGATGGCGGGGTCGAGCTTGGGTTTGGATGGGATCTCATTGAAGGACAGACCATCCCAAACCGGTGTGTGCGATTCGCACCCGTGAGAGAGACGGGTCAGACCAGTACGATGACCATGACGGAGGTCTCCGATCAGTCTGAGATCATGGACCAACTCGACGTCAGTGCCACCGCCTCGATTAAGAGCATTGGAGGATCGGCCTCCGCCCAAGCCTCCTTCGCCAAGAACTCCAAGACATCGGCAACGGAGACGACGCTGCTCTTAAAAGCCACCGTTCAAAACGGTGTTCTTTTTGCCGGTCCTGAGGCCCCTGGTTGTCCGGCACGACGAGCATTTCCTCAAATCTCCGAAAACTTTGCAAAGGGCCAAGATAATACCACGTCCAGCTCCTCCGGCTGTCAGAGTGAGGGTGAGGGCAAGGCCCTGGTAGATAACATTGAATTTACGCAATTTGCTAAGGAACTTGCCAAAAATCCCAGTGAATTCCACAAAATGTGCGGAGACGCTTATGTCTCCCGGATATACAGCGGTGCGGAACTTCTCGCGACAATCGGTATCTCCACAACGGAGACCGAAGACCAAACATCGACTGCGGCATCGGTTAAAGCGGGATTTGGCGGCGGGCAGGTTGGTGCCGAGGCCAAATCAGATGGAAAGGCCAAACGAGAATCGGCCAATCTGTCTATCCACTTTGCACAGGTGGGAGGCGGGGGCGGACTAATGCCCATTAGCCGGGAGGGGCTCAGCGGAAAGCTTCAGTCACTCACCATTGAAGCGGCACGCGACCCTAAATTCATCGGGATCGAAGTGACGTCCTACCGTTCCCTGGCTAACGGTCCTAAAGAACGTAGTTTACGCGAATTAGGCGACCGCGAAATTTCAGCAGATACCTACTGGTTTTTGCTTTCGCTTGAACAAGAAATATCCGACATTCTTGCCACTCCCCAAGCCTACGACTTCACAGTGGGCCTGACGCCACATAGCCTGCGCGAGCTGCAGGATATTTCTATCAAAATCCGTGAGAACATCCGCAAGCTCGAATACGTCGCCAGCCCGGACACCCCCAGCCCCGTCGCTCCCAGCTCCGACACCCCCAGCGACGTCGGTCTGGAATGCAACCAACACGAAATCGATTGGGTAGAACCGAAAACCCTGCCAACGCTCGAAGAGCTTCGAAAAATTGCAGTTGGAGAAGGGAGCGACAATTCCCTGTTAACTGCTACGGATCTACGAGGAAACCTGCGAACAGCGTTTCCATACTGTAATCCCAATGTGCTCCGCCTCTATCTTCCTCCGCCCAAAGGCCAATTGGCGGTCGATACCTACATACGACCCCTTGCTCAGCGAATGTGTGCGCTTAACCCATCCGACAATGAATGCCTGACCAATACACAGATTTCCGCCCTGGACCGGGGATTGAAACCATTTACCGCTCGGACCTTCTTCCTTCAAAACGTGGCATCCGGACGCTGCCTGGGGGGTGACTACAAGGCAGGTAGCCCCGTATGTACCGATACCGAGAAAGCACAGAAATTCGACCTGTTTTGGGATCCGGAGTGGAAGCGGCATTCCGGGAGTATCCCGTCTGATACGCTAGGCGAGTACGCGCTGGTAAAAAGGCCGGCTGGAAAAGCTCTGCAATGTTTAAGTCGAAGCAAAGCGTCCAAAACGATAAAATATGAAGCTCAAAATGATAAATATTGGGATACTGAGCACTGTGGTTGGCATATACTTTCAGATGGCCGTATCAACAGTGCGCGAAAGGAATACAGCCAAGAAGGAAACTCCAAACTGGCTTGTTTGGGCATGAATAAAGATAAAGATGACCTCTGGAAGATGGAACCAAAGTCATGCGAACCGACCATGGAGGAGCGAGACCAGATACGATGGCGCAGGATCCCAGTCCCCACAAAGTAGTAAAAGAAAGGCGTAGCGAACCACATGGGGGCATTTTGCCAATTATATTATTGGAAGCGAAGCACAACTCGAGACAGGCTCATGGTCTGATATCCCCCTGCAGAAAAAAGCGGGGTGTACGGCTTGGCTACTGAATACCTTGTCTTTATTCGAAAGGACAATAATGAGACAGAGAATCCCCTGACGTCTGACTTCCAACAGGACTTCTGAAAACAGTTATCCATTGAGGGTTCGACTAAAATAATTTCTCAATAGTTAATGCCCGGTCGTATCTTCTGGAGTATTCGGGTAAAGAATAAAAGATGGAAACATCCTCAATTTGGGGAAAAAACCAAGGGTCCAGCTTCCCATATTTCTCGCGAAGCTGTTTCACTTTCAGGTACGAGGATTCGTTCTTTTGATAATCACCCGAATTTACCCCTAATTGCCTGATATGGGTCCAAGATCCTTCGGTCGCCGATCTTAGACCGTCGGCTGCCTCTCTCCACTCTCCAAGGAAGTATGCGTTTGCCCAAATCCGAATTCCGATATCATTATTCCCCATGAACGCACATGCTAGATTCTTCGGATATTCGTAAATCGGGATCGGCAGCCAGTCATCATTATCGGGATCTCGGTCTACGATAACCGTCCCGATCCCGTTCTTCTCCATTACATGGTACAGAACCATCCGCGCGAACATCTCCGTCGTCCCCTCGTCCAGCAGCAAAAAGTAACGGTCTGGATGCTCATTGGATGGAAATGTCCATTCAGGATCCGATTCACCACCCCTGAAGCCCTTCTGGTTAAAAGAGTTTAAATGGATGGCCTCATGAATAGCCGTGTGTACAACCTCATAACGTTTGCGTGGAGCGTCTTCCTCATCGGGAGTTCCTAAATAGTCCGCATTGACGTAGATGGCGTGGATATTCCCGTTTTCCGACATTCGCCTTGTAAATCCCCTCAATCCTGAAACGGGAGTCCCCCTCAGATATTCGTAACATTTTGCCAATTGCGATCCCTCTAAAGAAAAGTAGGTCGCCCCGTTGACTAACGTAATAGGTTCACCCAGTTTTACCGGATCGGGACTTCTGTTCTTGAGCATATCGAATAGCCATTGGACCCCATCATTGATCGCTTCCAGGTCCGCGTCACTTAGACCTGGAACTTCTGAAGTAGATTGGCAATCTTCTTCCACAACCATGGCTCCCACGGTTGCAGGCCCGGCGAATATCCACAAAAAAATGAGAACTGCTCGAATTGACTTATGAACCCAGGATCTCGTGGCGGAAGTCATATCTTCTCCGACATATCAGACATAATAGGAGAAAAATAAGGAGTCACTCATTTGCAAAATTCTACCCCACCTTTGTCCGTACTTTCCGCATCCCGCAGAATGCATTCATTGTCTACCATAGGGTGGAAACTAACATCCCGAAATGATGAAGGAAAGCAATCGCATTCATTGTCCTACAAACTTTCTAGCGCCCCTTTTTTTTTTAATAATCCAGACTTCTTGCCGATCCATTGGCAGAAGTTAGCCCTTCCCTCCGTCGGGTTATCCGTTTTACAATGCCCAACATGATTAATCGCATTATCCGACAGATCCAACGCTATAAAGGATGGTTTGGCGGAGGGGCCGCTCTCTGCATCTTTTTAGGCTTGTATATCGGTTTGCTCGCCTCACCGCCGGATTATTATCAGGGGGAACTGGTCCGGATCATGTATGTGCACGTGCCCCTGGCTCACACAAGCACGTTGGCCTATTCCGTATTATTTTTCGGGAGCATCTGGTATTTGTGGAAACGGGATCCGCTTGTGGATAATATGTGCCAGGCCTCGGCGAGCATTTGTGCCCTATTCACCTCACTTGCCCTCGTCACCGGTTCGATCTGGGCCAAGCCCACATGGAACACCTGGTGGACCTGGGACCCACGTCTTGTCTCGTTTACGGTGCTCCTCCTGATTTTAGGAGGGTACATCATGCTTCGACGCCTCGTGGATGACCGGGTGCAGGGCGGCCGCTATGCGGCAATTCTGGCTATTGTCGGAGGTATCGACCTGCCCATCATAAAATTTTCGGTGGAATGGTGGAGAACACTCCACCAACCCATGTCGTTCTCCACCCGAGGAGTCAGTATTTCAGAAGACATTCTGATCCCCCTGACGTTAATGAGCATCGGATGTTGGTTATTGTTTGCCTATATGGTAATGGTCCGCACTCAAATTTTGTACTTGACTGACTTATTGCATGCCAAAAAAGGTCGATTTCTCAGTCAGACTCATTTTTCTCAGACGACTCCATGACCGGGTTATATACACGCTGGGCGTTGATTCTGGGGGCAACCCTCCTTCTCGCCATCCTGACCTATCAGCACTACCAGCAACACTTATCCACATTGTCCATGGGAACGCTCTTGAGCAGTCCTCCGGTAACCCAACCGGTCAGGATACAAGGGATGGTTAAAAGTGGTACCTTGCAGGGTGACGTGGAACATGGGCAGGCCACATTTGAATTTGTGGATGGGGCAGCCAGCCTTGCTGTGGAATACCAAGGTCCTCCGCTGGAAAACATTCGCGAATTGAAAACCCTGGTTCTCATCGGGCGCTGGGACCCCCAGGCACAGATTTTTCGCGCGCAGGACACCGCGTTGATTAATAATTTTGGATTTGTGGCCGCCGCCTACCTGATTTCCGTCCTGGCCTTGGGGTGGATGGTATTTGCCATGAGCCAAAGAGTCATGGTTTTATTTAAAGAGATCAAAGAATCCAAACTTTACGAACCAGAGGCAGACTCCCTTGGGTACAAAGAATAAAAAAATCGCCATCATTGTCAGCATACTCCTGGTTGCCGGTTCGCTCGGCTATCTCGCGTTTGGGAATTTCGGGGAAAATATTGTGTACTTCGTGACTCCCTCTGAGGTAAAAGCCTTTACCGCCGAAGCCTATAGCAAAAAAGTTCGTGTGGGTGGCATGGTGGTCAAAGGTAGTCTCAAAACCCAACCAGAGCCGGTAGGTCTGACCTTTGAGCTCACAGATGGTGCCGCCACGATTCCTGTCGCGTTTCAGGGTATTCCCCCGGACCTGTTTAAAGAGGGACAAGGGGCGGTGGTGGAAGGCCAATGGCGGGACGGCCGGACTTTTCATTCCACGATGATCATGGCCAAGCATTCCGAGGACTACATGCCCATGGAACTCAAACGAGCGGGTGTGGAACTTCCTAAAAAAGATTTCATGAAAACCCTCTCGCCCTAACCCTGTTCGCCATTCTCTATGATTATTGAAATTGGACATTTTTCGACCATTGTTGCCCTGGTGCTGTCAGTCTTTGGCATGGCCAGCGCCGTACTGGCCCTCCAAACCCGCAACCCCGATTGGGCCCGCTCCGGGCGCATGGCCATCACCCTCATCTTCGTTCTGCTGGGCGTGGGCATGCTCTCCCTGGTCTATGCCTTTATCATACGGGACTTCTCGGTTCTCTATGTCGCCAACAATTCCAATTCCAAACTCCCGTTTTTTTATACTGTCGCCGCAGTCTGGGGCGGTCATGAAGGCTCGCTCCTGCTCTGGGTCTTCATTCTTTCCGTCTTCAGCACCCTGGCCGTCTGGCTGCATTGGCGCACCCAACCCGCCATCATGCCGTATTTGATTGGCGTGGAATCGGCCATCATCTTCGGATTTTTATGTTTAATTGTTTTTCTCTCCAGTCCGTTTGAACGGCTCCTACCCGTTCCCCTCGATGGCAAAGACCTGAATCCGTTGCTGCAAGACCCGGCGATGGTCATGCACCCCCCCATGCTCTATATGGGCTATGTGGGATTTTCCATTCCATTTTCCTTTGCCATGGCGGCCTTATTTTCCGGGCGATTGGGAGAAGAGTGGATCAAGGTCACGCAGCGATGGAGCATGTTTGCCTGGATGTGCCTGACGACCGGCATTCTGCTCGGCGGCTATTGGGCCTACTACGAACTGGGTTGGGGTGGGTATTGGGGCTGGGATCCCGTCGAAAACGCCTCGTTTATGCCTTGGCTGGTGGGCACCGCCTATCTGCATTCGGTTCTGGTGCAGGAAAAGCGGAAGATGTTCAAAGTCTGGAATTTATTCCTCATCATCGTCACCTTTTCTTTGTCCCTGATCGGGACCTTTCTCGTGCGAAGCGGCGTCCTCACTTCCGTCCATTCCTTTGCCACAGATCCTGAGCGTGGTCTCTATATTCTTATATTTGTCGGTACGGTCATCGGAATTGCCTTCGGCGCGTTAATCCTGCGGTCCAATAAATTGAAATCTCAAGTTGAGATGGACTCGTTGGTTTCCCGTGAATCGATCTTCCTCTTTAATAATTTATTCTTTCTGGTGGCTGCCGCCACGGTCTTTCTTGGCACCCTCTATCCATTAATCCTCGAAACGTTGCAGGACGCCAAGGTGACCGTCGGGCCGCCCTATTACAATGCGGTATTTATGCCCATTGCCCTTGGACTGTTATTTCTCATGGGTATCGGCCCCTACATCCCATGGCGGAAAGCCTCCGTGGCGAGCCTGAAAAAAAGTTTCTCCACACCACTTTTAGCAGGAGCGGTCATCGTTGCTCTGCTGTTTGTAACCGGCATTCACAACCTCTATGCCCTGGCAGGAGGGTATGTGGTGGCCTTCGCCGGCATGGCGATCGTCCTGGACTTTGGGAAAATTTCGCAACTGTATGCCCAGCGGAACGGGAGTAACATCTTCCAGGGAAGTCTGGCGGCCTTTACCGCCAACCAACGACGCTACGCCAGCATGCTCACCCATATTGGAGTCCTCGTCTTAGTCGTCGGCATCATCGCCTCCACCGTGTATCAAACGGAAAAAGTCGTCTCGATGCGCGTGGGAGACGAATTCGCGATCGGGGACTATCGCATGAAACTGGCAAAAATTCATGAAGTGGCCGGCGGAAATTGGAATGCACAGGAAGGGGTCTTTCAAGTCTTTAAGGGAGAGGATTTGATCACGGAGCTCCGGCCCCAAAAGCGAATCTATTCGGCCACCCAAACGCCTACCACTGAATCGGCCATTTATGCCACCAACATGGGGCACGTCTTTCTGACCATGCCGGAGGTGTCCGAGGACGGTGTGGCCGTCGCGCGTGGCGTGCTCAATCCGCTGGTTCTGTGGGTATGGGGAGGCGGTGTCATCATGGGCCTCGGCGTGATTTTGAATATTCTCCGCCCGCGAAAGAAAGAAGAATGAGCAAAGGCTGGCAATTGACCCTCATCCTCTGCCTTATAGGATTATTCGCCCTGTTTTATCAGGGTCTCTGGGGAGATCCACGACACATTCCCACGGTCCTTATTGAGACCGATGCACCCAACTTTGAAGGACCGGATGTTGAAACGGGACAGACGATCTCTTTGGAGCAATTCAAGGGGAAAGTGGTCCTGCTCAATTTCTGGGCCTCATGGTGCTATGAATGCAAGGTGGAGCACAAAAGCATCTTACAGCTTCATCAACTCTTTAAAGATAATCCCGACTTCGTGATGCTGGGCGTGAATTATCAAGACGAACTACCTGATGCCCAAAAGTATTTACAGGAATACGGCTCAACGTTCTCCCATGTCCGCGACCTCAAAGGACAATTGGCCATTGATTACGGAGTCTATGGGGTACCCGAAACTTTTGTGATTGATCAACGGGGAAAAATCCGCCATAAATGGGTCGGCCCGATTACCGGTGAGGTGTATACCAACATCACACAAAAAGTCATTGCCCCGTTGCTCAATGCTCAGCCGACCACGACCACGACCACGACCACGACGTCCTAATGTCCATCCGACTTGCCTGGTGCCTTGCGGCTCTCTTAACGATTCCTCTTTCGCTGTTCGCTGCCGTGCAGGACGAGACGGAGGTCGACATTCAGGTACGTGAAATTGCCAAAACGCTCCGCTGCACGGTCTGCCAAACGGAGAATATTTGGGAGTCGGGCGCTCCATTGGCCCAACAGATGCGTGGAGTGATTCGTGATCGGATCGCCCTGGGGCACAGCACAGAAGAGATTCGCGCCTATTTCCTCAGCCGCTATGGTGACTATATTCTCATGGAACCCCCAAAGCATGGTGTCAATTGGCTCATCTGGGTGGCTCCGTTTCTCCTGCTGATCATCGGGGGATTTTTTCTCTACAAGGAAGTGACTCACTGGGTCCGTGATACACCCACTCCGCCCAGCCAACCTGAACCGCCATTGGACGATCAGGCTCGAAAACGTATCGAGCGTGAACTCAAGTCCTGAATAGTCTCAATCCCCTATGTCGACGCTCGCCATTTTCGTGATTCCGTTTGTGGTCATTCTGGGGATCGTGCTTGTCTCCCTGACCCTTCCGTTTTGGCGGCGTGATCCTTCACCCGTGTCCTTTGGCCTGGACGATGACCGGGCTCAGGAACTTCTTGACCTTCAAATCGAACGAGAAACCGTGGTCCGTTCTCTACAGGACCTCGAATTGGAACTCTCCCAGGGAAGAATGGACCCGTCCGACTATGAACGGTTGAAGGCCACCGATGAACGCCGCCTCCTCAGTCTGTTAGACCGGCTGGACACCTTCAAGGACGTAGTTCATGACGAAACCAGCGAACACCAACCGGCAACCTCGAAACGAATCAGTTGGGTTCCGACCATCGCTTCTGCCTTGGTGGTCTTACTTGCCTCCATCGGCATTTACAGCGCGCTTCAGTTCAAAGCCGCACAAAAATTGATGGCCGTCGAAGCCCAAATGGGCGGAGGCCCGAATCCGATGGAGATGGTCGCCAAACTGGAAAAACGCCTCAAAGACAATCCCGATGATTTGCAGGGCCAGATCATGGCCGGACGATCCTACATGGCCTTAAATCGAATGCCTGAAGCCAAAAAGGCATGGGAAAAAGCCTTAGAGCTGGACCCGAAACAGCATGAAGCCCACTTCAATTTAGGAGTGATCCAGATCGAAACGCGTCAAATTGACGATCCGGAAATTTTCAAACAGGCTCTCGCACATTTTGACATGGTTCTGGCCGACTTACCCAATCAACCCGCCGTCAATTGGTATCGGGGTTTAGCCTTGTGGTATTTGAATCGCCGCCAGGAAACCGATGCCGCCTGGACCCTCGCCGCACAAAACATGGAGCCCGGCACCAAGGACATGGAGTTCGTTAAAGACGCCCTCGTCAAACTCCGCGCCGGTGAAGTTCCGTTTTAATTCGCCAATTAAATTGTAGTGATATAGTAAGCCGTATAGACCAGGTCCACGATTAACTCGTTCATCTAAGCCCGCTTTCCTGAAGGGCAAAGACTTTATCTCATTGAATAAGTTTATTTTCTAGTTTACCCTTAATCCATGATTAAGCTTAATATTCACGAAGCCAAAAATCACCTTTCTCGCTATCTGGACAAACTCAAAAATGGCGAAACAATTCTTCTGTGTAAGCACAATAAACCAGTGGCCGAAATCAGAGGGTTACCTGCTCCTCCTCCATCCCGCAAACGACCAATTGGCCTAGCCAACGGTCAATTCACCATTCCCGATAGCTTTTTCGAACCACTACCCGACGAACTGCTCAAAGCCCGTTCCGGACAATCCGAGTGAAGGTTCTGCTGGATATACCTGCACATTTCTGTGGATCATTTCAGACGACAAGGCGCTTTTGCTGGTGAGTCGGGAAATATTTTCCGACCCTTCGCATGAAATTTTGCTGAGTGCGATTTCCGTCTGGGAAATTCTGGTGAAAAACTCTCTGGGTAGGATTCCCCCCCACACCGGGGGATCAACCATCCCTCAAAGGCGGGAGCGTCATGGTATCAGCACACTCGCGTTGGAAGAAACCGCAACCGGACACCTGCCCAAACTCCCTGATCTCCATAAAGACCCATTTGACCGCATGCTCATTTGCCAGGCTATCCAACATGAACTCACCATCCTAACGCCCGATCCATTGATTACCCAATATGCCGTCCGCACCATTTGGTAGATGCCTTTGAAACCAATGTGTTCCTGACAACAGGGCAATATTGCAAAGGGGTTTTAAGCTATAGAGCCTTTTTCGGAATGGGAGGAAGATGGAGTCCAATTGGTAAGCTCACGAAACGCGATGGATAACACGATTACGATGATCGGAGTAACCAAATACACAAGAAATGGCCTGAAGACATGTTTCACAATCAACATTTGATCAATTTCCAACCAAGTCAATAGCGAGGGGGGGCAGTATAAAAATCCAAAAATAAAGGGCAGGCCTCCAAATAATAGTGCCAGTCTCAATTCATTCCCATTTGTTTGTTCCGATGCCCATGCCAAAGATGGCTTAAAATCGACTGCAGTTGCTGGAAGAACCAGACAATAGGGTGCAAGAAGATAGGAAAATCCTCCATAGAACAAAATATCCAAGAATGTTTTTCTCAACACAAATCCCCCATAATTCCCTTTTAAGTTCTCCAAAATTTCCAGGGAAAGGTAATAAACTATTATTGCAAGAAGGCCAATAAAAATTGCGACCAAACACAGAGTTAAATGCCAGCCTAAAAATCGCCACTCTCGTTTACCAAATGCAATCCGACTCGAGGATTTCCCTTCCCCGTTTGCTAAAACTAAACGGTGGCAAAAAACAGAAAACATGGCAGAAATCATTAGGGTGGGAAATGCAGATAAAATAAAAAATGAAATTCTACCTGATAAAGAATTCCAGTCCTTATTGGCCCAAACGTACTCTACAACAAGGTACTCTTGGAGATAACAAATGGTTCCGGCGATAATGGTACATCCAATAATCCAACGGAATAATATTGCCCGATGCTGCCATGAAACCATGAGGGCTTCTCGAATCGTCGCTAGGACGGGAAGTTTTTTCAGAGGAATGCTCTGAGATAATTCGGTCATAGTTATCACACGAAAACCGCACTCAAACGCTTACTATTATGCTTTCACTTATCGGCAAAGTGTTCTTCGCACTCAGACCTGGGGGCATCAACCGCCATTATTGAGTAGAAAAATGACGTAATGCCCACAATGAGAATCCGCTTTGGCCCAAGCCAGTTGTGAGATTTTCAGGAGACTTTAAAAACATCGGCTTTCAGTCCTATCGCCTTTTGTGGCGGGTGTCCATTTTACTCACTCAGCAGAGTAGAAAAGATGGATTTTTGCTAAGAACATGCAGGAATGACGCAAAAAAGGGCGGCTCGGATGAAATACCCGAGCCGCCTGATTCTAACCACCTCGGTTTTACGTTCCTGCGCGTTGCAGCGTGATATACCGCACCACGGACAATTTTGAGAAGGCATCTAATTTTTCAACAGACAGTCTCCCGATCACAAGCGTGCCCGTCTTGGGCTGAGCTACCACTTCAAAGCCGAGTTCTTTCAACTTCTCCAAGGTCTCAGGATTGGTATCCGTCAACCAGATTTGAAGCAATACCTTCCCACCGGTCACATGTTGCGCCACGTCCTGGGATAACGTGGACTTCCTCTCCACCTGTTCCACCAACGACTCGAGAATGGAATCCAACTTGCTGGATGAATCCGCCCGACGAGAATCATCCCTTTCCGGTTCAACGCGATCCACCATAGCCGGCGGGCTGGAGGTCACGGATTCCCGGGCAACCTTTCCTCCCAGAAAAGATCGACTCATTTTCGCAATCGGCTGCATCATTCGATGCCCAAAACTCCCTGCGTTCTCGTCCCTGCTGCCAAATATGCCTTCGTAACTTACCCCTTCCGGCAGTTCCACCGGCACTTCTACACGACGAGGTTGTCCACTTTCCGTGATGATCAACTCTTCCACCGCGACAAATGAGGTAAACTGGGTCATCAGTCGATAATCCAAACCTAATTGCGTGATAGCTTCCCGTACATCCTTCCGGGGGTTTCCTTGCTGAATGCCTTCGAAATCCTTCGTCATCAACTCCGCAATTTTGGTCCGCGCCCACAAAGAAGCCAGCACATCATGCTCCGGAACAAAACCTGGGAGATCGACAGGAATATTCCGCACCACTGAACGCCCTGCCACCTTGCCACACAACCGTATCGTGCCCTTGTCCGGTGTCGTATACCGGCCTGTCAGCACAACCGGTTTCGCGCTAAACAAATCAGGGAGTCGTTTTGGATAGATATCCGACACATCCAGCCCATCCCAGTCCACGGACAAATCCGTGAGCAACGGATGTTGGATCCGCTCATGAAAACGCCGCGCCGCAGCAGAGCCATCGTCATTCAAGCCCACATACTCCACTTCACCACGACCTTCCTCGGCCATTCTGTCCAATAAAAACCGATTGACGCTGCTGCCAATCCCAAAAGAAAAGATTCGGGCATTAGGATGTTTCTGCACTTCGCCCAGAATGGCCATATCATTGCCGATATACCCATCCGTCATGAAACACACAATGCGAACATGTTCTTGCGAATCGGAGGGTTCCAGCGCCGCCCGAATGGCCTTCATCATTTCAGTTCCACCCCCACCGGAACGGGAGGCCAAAAATCCCTTGGCCTTCCGGACATTCGCCGAAGTCGCCGGAACCGGTTCGGGAAACAGAATACGGGTATCACCCGCAAACGTGATGAGATTAAACGTATCGCGCGGGTTCAACCCGTCAATGGCCAGGCGCATAGTCTCCTTGGCCTTTTCGATCGGAAAACCGGACATCGACCCGGAGGTATCCAACACAAAGACCAATTCCTTAGGTGTGAGTTCATCGGTCTTCACCCGATCAGGCGGCTGGAGCAGCAACGTGAAAAAACCATTTTTTCCGTTTCGGTGGGTCAGGACCGCATCGTGAATATCATTCCCTGCTACAGCATAGGTCAGGATAAAATCTTTATTGGGAATAGTCGCTTCCTGTTTGAGGTGGACTTCCGCCTGAGAAGCCTTTGAATTGTTCACAACAATGTCATGCGTTGCAGATTGGACCTGTTGAATCGAGACTCCGGCATCGATTTTGACGGACAACGACAGGTCATGGCCTGACCGGGTGTCCGGCTTCAACACAGGCGGCGTGATATGGGAGGCATCCGGGACCTGATCGGTGTCATAGGCCCACCCCTCGCCGAGCGAGGGTACCTGGGCTGTGGGTTGTCCTGGAATGTAACGGGGACCAACCACCATCGGAAACACGACCGAATAGACTCCATTGTCATAGGACAGTGTCTCCACATAACTGATCGTCACCGTAATCTTCTCCCCCGGAAGAATATTCGCGACCGACTGTGTGAAAATATTTGGCCGTTCCTGATCCAAAAGCCCCGCCACATTGCCCCGACGTTTGGCCGCTTCATAAATGGCTCTAGCCTCTTCTCGCTTTTTAATCGTCCCTTTCACCACCCGGTCTCCCACCGTAAGCGTCATGGAATCCACCGCTGCATCCTGTGGAAGTGGAAAGGTATAGACGGCTTCAATTTTATCGGGATAGGGATTTTCGAACTGCTGAGTGACCTGAGCCCGGGCAAGCGGCCCGCTGACCTGAATTGAGACATCGGTGTGTTTCAGTGGGAAGGCTTGGGTGAATTTTCCTTCCGGATCCAGCCCTACCAGACTTCCGGATTGATCTCCATTCACCCACCCTTCATTGGGATGGGTACCGGCATGGGCAGTGGGGACAGGATGTGTTCCCGCACCGAAAAATCCCGCTCCCACAAGAGCCAACAACCCGGCCAGCCCTCCACTAATCACCAAGCTCCAACATCGTTTCCTGCCATTTGCAACGTTCATATTCTACCTCCTTATGTGCAGCGGCCCCATGCCGCTTCACAGGAGGGTATGGCAGGACTTTTAAAATCCTTTCAGGGAATAGACGATTTAATGTAAATAATATTGCAATATTACTTTACATGGGCGATAATTAACACTGTGATTAAGAAAAGTCCCCTGCCTAGGAAAGGAGAATGAAATTATGGGATCAGAAAATGTGAACGTCAGAGTGACAGGAGATCTTCGCACTCATCTCCAACAACAGATTGGTCAATTTGGGCTGTATGAGAATGCCAGCGAATATATCCGTGATCTCATCCGACGGGATCTGAAAGACCGTAATGCTGCTTGGGAGTGGCTACGCCAGGAGTTAGAGCCAGGACTTAGGACAGATGAAAATCAATTTATTCGAGTAACTTCCGACGATGTGATTAGACGAAATACCAAATCCAAGAGGGCTAAGCCCTAATGGCTGACTATCGATTTTCCCCTGCGGCGGATAAACGGCAAGATGAAATTTGGGAATATACTACCGAACAATGGGGCGAGAACCAGGCTAAGAAATACCTTCAGGGTTTGCACGATCACCTTCAAAGGCTTGCCGACAAAGAAATCCCATGGCAACCGCTTCCCCTACACCTGCTCGTACCAACAGATTTGAACCTCTCGGTCTTTTTTAGCCGTTACGAAAAGCATTACATATTTTTCCGGGAACTCTCTGGCAACGACATTGGCGTGATCAGCATTCTCCATGGAGCGATGCAGGTCCCTGTTCGCTTGAATGAGGATTTGGAGAGAATTTTGGAAAAAGAAAAGGAATAGAGTCTTGTTTGGCAGATCTAAGAACTACGAGGATTTTGTAGGTCGAAAGTGATAGGGCGGTATTATGGAAAAACATCAGATACCCAAGTACCAAAGCTCCATTCTCATCAGTGCTATTTCATTAAGGAAACCACCACATGAAGTGGATTCTCTTTTCCTAGGGTAGGTTGAACCACAAACACCGCACCTTCTACCCGCTCAACTTGAAATTCCGACATATCAACTTTACTTTCAAGCCATTGCCCCAGGTCATTTAGCGGCATAAGTGAAAGCAAAACGGTTAGAGAAGGAGCAACGGATTTGTTTGAGTTATCCGTTAATTGAGTAAGTGGAAATTCCACTCGTTGGAATGATTTCACTTTGATCCCCACTTCAGTTTGCTCCGTCTTGTCGGATTCCATGGGCACCAAGTTTTGCCACTTGCCATTTCCTAATGGCGCCAGCACATAGAGATACCCGGACACGTTCGATTCCACGGCCAATCGAATTTCTGACCAATTTCCGGCAACCTGCCGGATTTCCATCTCCTCATCTTTGCCCTCTTTTGCTTGCTGAACAAAGCTGTATCGGAGCCCTCTGGCAATTGGCATAGCTGCACCACCTGAAAAATCTCCCTCCAAGGGCTTAATAGTTTTGGATAAAGCCCCTCGATGGGCCTGGTCTTCTCTATCGACATCATTTTTCTCGCCAATCACTTCATCGCCTAGCGAGCCACTCGCGGCATAAAACAGTTCCTGGGCACTTGGTGGTAGTTGAGTTGCCTCATCCATAGCTTGATCGGCCATTCTGCCAGGTGCTGTGGCTTGCGGGACCTTATCCGTCATCGGCACTTCAGGAGCTTCAGGAACCGAAAGAGGCTGAACGGAGCGCCCGTCCTTAGGCTGGATCAATGCTGAAGGTGCTGGTGGGGATTGAGTCACTTGTTCATGTGTTCTTTGGCGCCTCATGGCTAGACCGCTTTCTCTCGCGTCGTTTTCCGTTTTGGTTCTACCTTGACGTTCCCCCTCAATTTCAATTGCCTCCTCCTGAGCCGGTTTGGTCTCCAATGCCTCCTTCTGTAACGATGATGTACCTTCATCCGAAGGTTTCTGTGTCCGAAATGGGAGTTCCTCTCTTGATGAGGATTTCGCGGCTTCCTGCTCCTGACTGACCACCGGCCCCCATTCTTTTTCCATTTGCCAGCCAAAGATGAGAGCCAGACCCACGGCAGCAATGCTCCCCGCCCAGGCAAGTGACGTGTGCTCCTTTAACCAGCTCACCCATTTCACTTTCTCATCCGGAACACCACCGGAACGCTCTGTTGCTTCCAGACTGGCCAGAATACGCCGGCGGGCCTCAGGATCGGCGAGCATGACTTTCAAGGCTTCTTCATCGGCCAAGGCATTAAAGAGGGCTTGATCGTTGAGGGCTGCCTCATATAATTGGCGCTTTTCCTCGTCGGTCAGCGTATGAGTGGCATAGCCGCCAAGCAGATGTTCCCAGGATGCGGCCATTATAGATCCTTCTCCACGGTTTTCTTTTTGTCTTCACCAGCCTGAGGGATAGTGGTCCCCCAACGTCCTCCCATGAGAGCCAGAAGTTGTTTTCGACAGCGGGAGTCCCAGGTATAAATGGTGTTGATAGACCGCTCACCGAATATCTGTTGAATCTCAGGAAAGGTGTGGCCTTGAAGTTTCAACCGGAATAATTCCCTGCAACGCTCACCCAATTGGTGAAGCGCCTCAATCAATTGCCCTACCCGCTCTTTCTGCTCGGCTTGCATGGCGGGATCATCTCCAGGATTTGCATGCGGCCGATCATCAATGGATTCCTGATGATATTCGCCCCGTCGGAGGTTTTTTCGATGGAGATCCAGCATTTTATACCTGAGAATTTGAAACGTCAGAGGAACCAGCTCGGTCAATGCCGTGACTTGAGGATATTTCTCGTGCAAGACCAGAAGTACCTCCTGAGCCAAATCTTCAGCCACATCTCTTGATCCACGAGATGTCGCAAATGCCACAATCCTTTCACGGAGTTGGCCAATGATTTGATCCCGGGCCATTGCCGGGTTATGGCCTTTTCACGTGAATCACCAACAATTCAACCTCCGGACTTATTTTGCACGAGGATTGTCGGGCACAGGGTAACTTTCCGGAAGTCATACGGTTGATCCTGGAATGTGGCATTCCCATGATTCCTGAAGCTTCTGGATATTGTACCACTGGAGGGGAATGGCGGGGAGAAACTTGAAAGAGAGCACACACGAGCCTCAAGACAATCACCGAAAAACTCGGAAGATGATAAGAGCAGAAGGCTCTACACTTTCTGGACTTCGAAATATAGAAGCGCGTGGTCGGAATATTTCCTGGTCCACGCATCTCGTTTCTCAGGGGTCGTTTCTTGGGGCCACCCACGAATGTCGATGTGGGCTGATCCAAAGGCCTTAAACCGCAAATGGTCCGCGGCCACAACGTGGTCAAGGTTGCCCGGTGAGTAAGAGGACTTCGAACCCGGCCAGTAGGTCTCCGGATAGGACTTATCGAGTACCTGCATCTTCCGGTTTTTCACCCGTTTCTGCAGACGTTGGACTTCCTCGTCTGCACTGACATCCTTCGTGCTAAACGTCAGATTCATCCCCATCGTGTTGAGATCCCCCAGAAAAATATAATTCGCTTGATCCTCATTGCACGATGCCTTATCCAGGACTTTTCGCAATTTGAGGGCCCGTTCGGTCTGATCGTCCCGCAAGCCAAACCCTCGTGGTTCCGTCAGACTTTTTAAATGCAAAAACAAAAGGGGATAGGCTTTCCCATCCACTTGAATCGTTAGCAAGGAACCAGGCCGCAGAACGGATACCCCTGATTTAAATTCCAGCCGTTGAGTATAAAAACTCGAGAAGGTTCGCTTCACACCTATCAGAATTTCCTGTGCTTGAGGCCCCTCCGTAATATGAAACTGGTAGTCCGGCATCACCGTCACGATGGTGTCATATACCGTCGAGCCCACGACTTCGTACACCGCGACCACATCGGCATGTTGTTGGGCCAGAAACTCGATAATGGGGCCCACCGGTTTTTTCGGCTTCGCCTTAGTTTTGTTCATCGCCCCGAAATGCTCCACATTCCATGACGCAACGGAGAATGCTTTGGCCATCATCTCCTCCTTGGTGACATGTGATAGGTCATGAATTTACCACGTATCGGCTGATTGTCCCACCGGCTTGGAAATCTTGCAAGACAAGAACGTTTCCTTCAAGGAGCCTCAAATCCGTTCACGATTCCTTGGGGAAATCTTTCAGCCATGAGGCTAATTGGAAGAAACCGGAAACACCAGAGTAAATGTGGCGCGCCTTAAATAGACGTCAAATAGGCCGCAATGAACAAGACGGCCAGGCTCAGGCTCAAGATGGCGCGTTGGACCCACACCACTTTGCCGGAAAACAGGAGTGGCTCCGTCTCATTCTTTTTGCTTTTTGCGGAGACACCATAGGGATCAAGAATAAGATCGTGGACGAAAATCAATCCTCCGACAATCGCAAAGACAAAGAGCTTGAGCATCATGATCAAGCCCCAACTGGTTTCAATGCGTGCTGATCCGCTTTCATGCAATAACTGAGACGCTCCGGTAAAGATCAGCGCCATGAGACTCACCCACCCCACCATTTTAAACCGTTGGCCAACTTTTTTGACCATCTCAAGAGCTTCCATCGACGGTAGCTTGGCCTTGCCTTCGGTCAAACTTGGCCGGACGACGAGCTGAACAAACATCCATCCGCCAATGAAGGTGATGGCGGCCAATAAATGAATCCACGTGACAACATAGGCGGGCATCTGTTTTCTCCTACAATTTCCATTCATTTCCCAAACGGTGCCATAATACCCACTGAAACAGGGAAAGACCACCAGGAAACGTGCTGGATTCTTTCGTCCCCTGACTGGAATCGGCTATGGTTCTCTCAACAGCTGTGGAGGTCAAATGATGAAAATTCGTTTTCAGCTATTCCCAAATCTTTCCAAAATATTTGTCCTGGGGCTCCTGGGTCCATTCGCCCTTGCTGGATTCATGGCCATTGACTCCTCGTGGGGAGCTGAAGCAGACAAGGAGCGATGGAATAAGAAATATGAAACCGAGAACTATCTATTCGGACGGGACCCCATCCCGTTCTTAACGGACCATGTCGATCTTCTACCCAAGGGGGCTGCCCTTGACCTGGCCATGGGTGAAGGACGCAACGGGGTCTTTTTAGCCACGAAAGGCTTTCAGGTTACCGGGGTCGATATTTCAGAGGCGGGTTTCAAAAAAGCCCGAGCCCTCGCTTCCGAGAAAGGCGTGAAGCTGACCACCGTCGTGGCCGACCTGGAACAATACACCATTCCCTCCAATTCCTACGATGTGATTATCTGCACCTATTTCCTGCAGCGCGATCTCTTCCCAAAAATTACTGCTGCCCTTAAGCCCGGCGGGGTGGCCTTGATCGAAACCTATACGGTTGATCATTTGCAATACCGCCCACAATTTAACAGGACCTTCCTCTTGGAGCAGAACGAATTATTGACGTTGCTCCCTGGCCTGCGGGTGTTGCGTTATCAAGAAGTTGATACTGGAGATACAGCCTTTGCCAGTATCCTGGCGCAAAAACCCCTACAGGCCACACGGCAATAAGTGCCAGGACTTTGGTTTCTTTCCCTCCTACTGAAAAGGCAAGAAATGGTTGCGGCCTTTTGGATCGATGGGGTACCCTGGCAACTTCCTTTTGTCCGTGCATGCTGACTAGAACCGGAACCCAACCCTCATGACCCAAACCCACGCCTCTCAACCCACTGCCGATACCTGGGCAGGAGTCACCCCTCAGGTCTTGGAGGGGGACATTCTCAATCAACGGGCATGGCGCATGCCCGATATTGTAATTTACCAGCATGCGACGGATGAATGGTGGGTAGCCCCGCTTGATGAAGAGTTACCCCTGGTTCGGCTCAATCGCCTGGGCGCAGCCCTGCTCGGCGCGATGGATGGTCGTATGACCATTGGCGCCCTTCTCAATCAGTATGGGAAATGGGTCTGCAGCCCGACCCAACAGAATGGTCGCTGGCATTTAGAACGGTGGGCCCAACCGCGGTTTTCGTTAGCCTATTTTGGAACCGAACCCCCCAGCGGACACAGCGCAGAGGCGAAATGGGATTTGTTGCTGCAAAAGGTGCGGGAAGGGTGGCATCAAAACGTCCAGGCTGAAACCGAAGATCATCTGTCCAAATTTCACGTCCAAGGGATCCAAGGGCCCCACGGGCATTTTGAAATCATCGAAACGACGGTCTCTCATTTATTTCGCGAACCCTGCGAAGCCATGAACGGGCTGACCTATGGACGACTGCTCGGCAAAACCCTGCGCCAAATGGGCTGGCTCTCCCCCAAACCCAAACGCATGGTGGAAGTGGGCGCCGGCCTCGGGTATGTCTCAAAGGAACTGGCAGGGGAACTCTCAGCGGAGGAGCGGAAAGACATCCAGTATACCTTTCTCGATTTGACCGGCCCGTTTCTGGGATCCCAAACGTCGTTAGCGCGACAAGCAGGATGGACCGCATCCGCCATTCAAGGCAATGCCGAACGAATGCCCCTGGCGGACCGTTCCGTTGATTTGTTGATCGACAATGAAAATCTCGCCGACATGACGCCAATCCAATTTACCGGGGATGAACTTCTCACGTTTCGAGGCGAGAATCCCTTGCATGATGAAGCCCTGGACCTTATCCGGCACATGCGCCTGCCACTCATGCCACCCTTTCCCGACGAAGTGATTTTCAATTACGGCGCCATTCAATTTCTACAGGAAGTCTGGCGCGTGCTGAAGCCGGGCGGACGGGCCATCCTGGTTGAATTCGGGATCGAAGATGATTGGCCTTCTCCCGTCAGATTGCCCGGGCACACCGAATATGAAGTGCAATTCAGTCATCTGCGTCATGCCGCCAAATGGCTGGGCTTCCGCGAGCAGTATTGCACCCTGCCACAATTGCTCGGCATGAAACGGGACATTAATGTCTTATGTACCGGGGCGGCCTATACCCTACGGCGATTTTGTCGTGAATTGGAAAAACCCTTCTCCGTGCGGGCCTATACGGAAAAAGAATTGGGCACAGCGCTGGGTGCTCTTCTACCAAAACTCACCGGCCTGCACTACCATAACGTCTTAGATCCGGCATGGTTCGGTCTGTGGGATTTCAAAGTCTTGTTGGTCGAAAAGCCAGGCGGCATGAGCATCGGGCAACAACCGGCCTTCAAAGAATCCGGCGGCTTCCGCTGGTACACTCAGCGATAGGACGCACCCCTACCCTTCTTATTCCACGTTTTTCAATTTTCTGGCTTTATCAACCAGGATTCCTTCGCGAAGGCCAAAGTCGCTGACCAGGCATGCGTCAAAGCCGAAGGTTTCCATGATCCTTCGTAGAATCACCGTGCCTGCCACGATGACATATTCCCGCCCGGGTTCAAGGCCTGGCATGGCTAGGCGCTGCGGACCGGTTTTGGTGATGAGATCCTGCTCCAGCCCTTTGATGGTCGTCAACGTTAACTCATAATTGTGGACACGTGCCGACTCATATCTCGGCAGTCCTTGAGCCATCGCGGCGAGTGTGGTGACGGACCCTGCCGTCCCGACCAGTGGGATGCCTGAAAAAGGCCCGAAAACTTTGGACACTTTGGCCAATTCCTCATCAATACAGGCTTCAGCCCGGTGAATCTCCTCGACTGTGGGTGGATCCAGACGAAGCACCCGCTCCAATAAGCGCACTACTCCCAGATCCAACGAGATGACGGAAGGAGCCATTCCAGATTGAGCCAGGATACATTCGGTACTACCGCCGCCAATATCCAATCCCAAAAAATTCGCAATGGCGGGTGGCAGGCCAAAACGAATACCCAACAAGGTTCGCCGGGCTTCTTCTTCTCCCGTTAAGACCTCCACTTCCCATCCGGTTTCTTGAGTGACAAGGGCGAGAAAGTCTTTGCGGTTTTCCGATTCACGTACGGCGCTGGTCGCCACGACTGCCACCCCGTTGAGCGGATACTTCGCGGTCTTTTTTTTCCAATCTTTTAGGGTGGACACAACTCGATCCATTGCGGCCTGGGATAACCGTTTGTATTGGTCAACCCCTTCCCCGAGCCGTAGGATGCGCCGATCCGCATCAACCACGGTCATTTTTCCTGGGGGATTCAATTCTGCCACCAACAAGCGGCAGGTTAAAGTGCCAATATCAATTCCTGCGAGTAACATGCTGTTGCTTCTCCGATCTTGAGATAGGCCCCACAAATTCTCCCTCACGGACTTCCAAGTCCCAAATTGAAAAGTCCCGAAAGGTGAGTCGACATCCATACCTGAAAGACACTCAAAAAGACCAGGACATTTAAATCCGTCCTGACTTCTTTTCCCACCCAAGATTTCTGTGTTAGGATTTTACATTGTTCTGCATATTAATACGCATAAACTTTGGGCTTGTCACTTACAAAAGGAGAACAGGATGGCGCAAATTCATTGCCGAAAATGCGATAAAGACGCGGACCCGATCACGGACAATCTTTTTATGGGGAAACTGGAAGAAGAAATCAAACAGAAAGTCTGTCAAACCTGCTGGAAT
The DNA here is from genome assembly GCF_052156535.1 of Nitrospira sp. T9. NCBI lineage: Bacteria > Pseudomonadati > Nitrospirota > Nitrospiria > Nitrospirales > Nitrospiraceae > Nitrospira > Nitrospira sp. T9. The sequence continues at coordinate 178,079 of NZ_JBQKUP010000042.1, read as the reverse complement.
GAATGGGCTGGCCCGGGCGGAACGAAGACCATGGTTATTAACGAGTACCAGTTGAATTTAGGGGATGAAAATGCCCGTCAAACCCTTAAGACACAGATGCGGACTTTTTTGAAATTGGATGACGCGACGGGCGAATTTAAAGATTACAGACATTAATCTATCAAAATTTCCTACCAAATTTCCGAAGGGTTCGGATTGCGGCTCCTTTCTTACGAAGGACTTCTCCAGCTTTGTTAGGCAGAGCAGGAGGGACCATCGTGCAGCCTTGTCTGATGAGAGTTGGGAGTGGGCCAGCATTCCGATGGTACCCTTACAACCATGTATGATTTTCTCCCGGGAAATGCCTCTTGATGGAATCCCTGTGGCACGTTAGGATGAGTGTATGGACACACCATTAGGCAAGGGGGTTTTCCTCATTGCCACTCCAGCATTGCGCGATCCCAATTTCCGTCAAACGGTCGTGCTGCTCTGCGAGCATGGACCGGAAGGAGCCCTAGGCGTGGTCGTGAATCGTCCGACCGAGATGAATATTGCAGAGGTCCTGCCGCAAGTTCCAGTGCTCGAAGGGCAGGAACATCGAGTCTATTCCGGGGGGCCGGTTCAGAAAAACAGCTTGCTCGTCTTGTACCGCCTAAATGAGGAAGTTGAAGATACCCATGCGGTTCTTGACGGCGTGTATCTCGGAGGGAATATGGAGACGCTGGAGCGCATTCTTGAAGTTCCCGGTGAGCACGAATCGTTTCGGGCATATATGGGCTATTCAGGCTGGGGACCTGGACAATTGGAGACGGAAATGGAAAGTGGGTCATGGCTCACCATGCCTGCCCAACCTCACCTCGTCTTCGAGGAGGATTCTCAGGACTTATGGGGCGAGGTCATCCAATCCTTCGGAGATCAATATACCATGTATGCACACATGCCCGTAGATCCAAATTTAAACTAACCGCCTCCCTGGCTCGGCTCCATCCTCATCCCCAAGACACCTTCGGCTTCAACAAGACCTAAGCCCATTTCTTTGATAAGGTCTGGTGTATGACCACGCAGACCGAGCCAGGTCATTGGCTCAAAAATTTCTGTCTTCTTCTTGTCAGTCCCAAAATGCTGGTCATGCTGTTGACCGGCTTTTCTTCCGGCCTTCCTCTCCTGCTCATTGGCTCGACCCTCAAATTCTGGATGCGGGAAGAAGGGCTCGATTTAACCACCATTGGATTTTTCGGATTAGTCGGCCTCCCCTACACACTCAAATTTCTCTGGGCTCCAGTGATGGACCGTCTCGTGTCTTCTGCTCTGGGAAGACGACGAGGATGGATGCTGGGCACTCAGATAGCTTTGATGCTTACCATCGCCTCGCTCGCGTTGACTCAACCGGCAATTCATTTATCAACCCTCGCGGTCTTGTGTGTCCTTGTGGCGTTTTTCAGTGCCAGCCAGGACATCGTCCTGGATGCCTATCGCCGTGAATCCCTCTCTGACGAGGAACTCGGCATTGGATCTTCCATGTTTATTTATGGCTATCGCTTGGGAATGTTGGTCGCTGGAGCATTGGCCTTATTTCTGGCCGATCAGGAGAGCCTTTCATGGAATGCGGTCTATTTCATCATGGGCGCCATGATGATTATCGGCATTCTCACGACATGGTTTGCACCGGAACCCACCATTCCCGCACCACCGCCAGCATCATGGCAGGAAGCCATCACAGGTCCGTTTCTGGAATTTTTTTCCCGTCCTGGCGCTCTCATGATGCTGTTGTTCATCCTGCTGTATAAGGTCGGCGATAGTATGGCGTCAGAAATGCTCTCTCCATTTATGGTGGATCTCGGCGTCTCAAAAACCGACTATGCGATGATCGTCAAGGTTTTCGGCATGATTGCCTTGATGGCGGGAGGATTGATTGGGGGTCTCGTCGTCTATCGCATGGGGATTGTGCTTTCTCTGTTTATTTTGGGTTTCCTCCAAATGATTTCAACGGCAGGGTTTGTCATTCTGGCCTATACCGGCAATCACCTCCCGACCCTGACGGCCGTCATTGCCTTTGAAACCATTTCCAGTGGTCTGGGACAAACCGCGTTTGTGGCCTTTATGGCCAGTCTCACCAACAAGCGGTTTACCGCCACACAATACGCCCTGTTGACCAGCTTCATGGGCATTCCACGGGTCTTTGCCGGCTCCACCACCGGAATCCTGGCCACCTGGTTAGGATGGGAAGGGTTTTTTCTTCTATGCACCTTAATTGCCCTGCCCGGCTTATTCCTCATTCCCTATCTCCGTCGCTTGGAAGAAAACCACCAATCCCTCACCAGGCAATAGGACCTTGTTGCGCCGGCAAAGATGGATATTGAGACAAGCAAGGACGACTACATCCTCTTATTATCAAATGAGGTTGAAACATTTCCTAAAAGTTACCATGCACCTTAAGGCCGTTAAAACGGCCAAAACCAGAAATGGGGGGTATCGGGCGGGGGCTGAATGACTGAATGATCAAAGGTTAAATCCGGTCGCAACGCCACATGCAAAATATAGGTGGCCCCTTCACCTCTTCCCAGATTCATGGATGGAGAGACGGGCAACAATACACGGAGAAGCCATCCGAAATTTACCCGCATCGTCTTGCTATCTCCATATCGATAACGAAAGACCATTCCGCCGGCCCCTTCCTCAATCTCATCAGGAGCGCCTAATTTCCCGGCCACATCCTGAATCGTGCTTTTTCCTGGCACCAACTCTTTGAGAGAGTCGGCAACTAATGGATCATTGACCACCACACGACGAAAGTCACAGCCGGCCAGGGAAAGAACCAACAGGACGCCAAGGATTCCGGTTTTTCCAAAGACCAAGACCATCTTGTCCTACTTCCCAAACGGCCAGATTTGGAATTCCACATTCCTGGTCCGATTGCCAAACACCACGTCATCCACTAACCCTTGGGAATTAAAAAATACCCAGAGATGATCACTGCCAATATTCAGACGGGACAGAAACAGCAACCATCCCAACTTGCTGTCAAATCGGCGATAGTGAAAGATCTCATAGCCGTTTGCCTGGACAATCTCATCGGGGGCCCCAAATTGTTGGGCCACTTCCTGGCGATTTGTTATGCCTTTCTCAATCGTCTCAATCCGATCCTCCGGAAAAGGCTCACCCACTTCTCCCCGGACAAATGCACAACCATTCACCATGCTCAACAACACCAGAAGGCCGGCTATAAGTAAGGATTCTTTTGGATTTCTCCAATGGTGGCTGAAGCCGGCTTGAGATTTCCGCAACATAGTTCTCCTCCTCTTCATGAACTGTTCCGTCGAGGCAGCCAGGGAAACAATTTATTGGTGGTGCGTTGATAAATGCGATAGGCTTCCCCTCGGCTGTGTATAGCCTGAGCCTCGGCCAGGGGCACTCCCGTCACCCATACAAGCGACAACATCATGAGCAATGGCCACACGATCGCCATCCATGCCCCCGGCAATCCAACTGCCAACGGAATATAGGCACACCACTGTAGGATTTCAAAAAAATAATTAGGATGACGGGAAAACCGCCACAACCCCGTCTGTAAGACCTTACCCCGATTAGTCGGATCGGATCGGAACCGTTCAAGTTGAATATCCGCAAGAGCCTCTCCAAAGAAGGCTAGCAAAAAGATCCCGACGCCCAGAAGATCCCAGCCTCTTACCGCCGATTCAGAATGGCCCATAATCCAGCACAGGAGAAATCCAAAGAACAGACAAGCAGGAACTTGCAGCATGAAGTACCCGAAAATTCCGACCGATTTCCATTTGCCTAGCACGGCCCGAAGGGTTTGATACCGGGGGTCTTCCGACTTTCCCCAGATGCGATTCTTCCAAAGGTGCCAGCCCAACCGGCAGGCATACGCACTCCCCATGCTCACAACAAGAGCCCGTCGCCAAGGGCTGCCCTCGCCCTCTATTCCACAAACAATACCGACAAGGCCAAATCCCAAACAAAACCCTACATCGGCGAAGGAGGCATTGCCCACTCGCACATGTACAAGCCACAAGGCAATGAAGAGCACCAGGAGGAAACCTATAGTCTGAGACACATGCGGAAGAGTGAGCATATGCCAGGGAAACGGATTCACCTTAAATCAGAACACACACGATCAACACCACGACCATGAAGATCTTCGGAAAGGGACTCAATTCGCGGCTAAGGCCAAAGGACTCCGGACGGTTTGTTCTTCCGTAACGGGACTGAGGTTTGGTTCGAGGAGGAACACTCGGTCACCGGATACCTTCCCCTCCTGAATGAGGAATTCTCGAATGCCTTGAGCCCGTTGCTGAGCCAGGAGACGAAGCTTCTCGTCCTCCACCTTGATTGATTCAAGCAATTTGGATTTCATCTGCTCCGGTGAAGGAATGTCCGGACCCTTCCCTTCGGGAGAAGAAGCCAGGGTATCGGGTTGCGCTCCAAATTGCTCGGCATACACTTCTGCGAGCAAGCGCCCTTCTTCCTCTGGACTGAGTTCAATCTGATCTAAAGACATCCCCTCCCTCGCGGAAGAAGAGCCCTGGACGAATTTTCGCTGTTGCAGTTGTTTCCGCAATTCCCCGGCAGCCAAACCCTGGTGATCGACCTGGGGATCAGCAGCCCCGGCAATATCCAGTCGCAAGGCAGGACGATCCCCCAGCGCTTGACCAAGCGCATGCAGTTTTTCCTGTTCAGCAGGAGACAACTGGGCATTACCCGCAGGAAAGGCCACATATTGCAGATCATCACCGCTGCCGCCCACCAATCCTCCGACCATGGCAAAAGGAGATGTCGCAACTTTCGTCAGAAGATTTCCCAGGGCATTCCAGATGACTCCTCCATAACTAAAATCCGGATCGTCCAAATTCCCGCGAACCGGCAAATCAATATCGATCTGTCCATTGCGGTCTTTCAGTAAGGCCACGGCAAGAGGAATCGGCAACGACGTCGCATCCGGACTTTCGATTTTCTCACCCATGCTCAACTGGTCAATCAACACCTTATTTTCACCAACGAGAGTCTTTTCAGAAACATTATACTCAAGATCCAACGACAGCTTCCCCTTCGTGATGGGATACCCGACATAATGGGCCGAATAAGGAGAGACGGTGGGGAGATCAAGATTGTTGAACGTGACAGTCAAATCCGTATAGGCATCTTCACTCAAAGGATTAATTTGCCCGGCAATCTTAAATGGGGCGTATTTATCTACCGTCCCTTGTAACGCAACATCGGCTTTGGCTAATTGATCCGAAGAAAGGCCCTTAATCGTACCGCTCAAACCATCAATTTTTGTCACGACATTCGGAGTAACCGATTGATCGGTGAAACGAGCCAGAAGATTGGTAAGAGCCACCGACTCAATTTTGACCGGACTCGGAGACGACTCGGAAGATTCGGCCTCTAACGGCGTTTCGTCTGATGTCGTTTCTTCTTGAGATACGGGTCCTGGCGGTGAAAACAATCGTTGAAGATTCAACCTTCCTTCCTCATCAATTAACAGGGCGAGTGCGGGGTTGATCAGTTCGATTTCTTGAAGATTGACTATGGTCGGTTCAATCTGGAGATCCAAAGCCTTCAGCTGAAACGCCTCCCATGTCAAAAAAGAGGATTCCTGGATGGGATCTCCAAGGGCCAAGTGGGATATCCCCATTCCTCCTTTAAAGGTCCCCATTGGTTGAGTCGTCGTTTCCGCCTGATAGTGTGTGCTTCCTTGCAGCGAGAGCGCGCCATCCTCGATATCAAATTGAACAAAGGGAGCTATATACGGTTGAAACGGCTGAAGGGCAATGTTCTTGAATGACAGGTCAAGGTCAATGGATAGGGGATCTATCTTCAACGCCCCTTGCAAATTAGCCTGTCCGGTTTGATTGAACTGAAACGAAAGATCGAGAGGAAGAGAGCGATCCAAATCCAATGACACGCCCGAGGTGTGAAAATGAATGGTGTCCAATAGCAGTTTGACAGGATCTTCAGGCTGGCGGTCCTCGAAATCAATCGTGAAGTTATCCAAGGCAAGATCCTCAATGACCATCTTCCACGGATTGGCCGGGGAAGGCTCCGGTTCAGGAACTGTCTGATTTTCTAATGCCACAGGTGAAAACAACGTCTGATAATTGACCACTCCATCCTTCCCGACCCACCCGGTAAAATGAGCGTCCCGAGACTTGATCGAAGGAATTCGAACGTCCTGCTTGGCCACATCAACCGAGACGCCGTTGACTTCAAAGAGGGGAATCGTGATCACGGGGGAAAGGGTCCCTTTCTCCTGAATCTGTAAATCATGAATCGTCAGGGTCCCTCCATCGACCACGACATCCACCCCCTGATCGGTCGTAGACAATCGATAATGTCCCTTTATCGTCGTCCGTCCCTGAGGAATCTCAAATCGAACCAGATCCTGAGCATAGGTCCATAGTCTGGGCAATTGGTAATCTTCAAAAACCAAGCGCCCTTCGGACTGAAAGGGTTCCAGAGTGACCGTCCCCTCCCAGGTAATTTTCTCTCCTGCACTGCGTTCAGCTGAGAGTGCATAGGAATTGGCCTGCCCTTTTTGGGTACTAAACTGTTGCAACGTGAGATTGATTGGCACGAAATGCGCCACAAATGGAGTCGGGCGTGAATAATCCCGAAATTCCAACATGCCTCGTTGAATGGAAAGTTGTTCGATTAGAATCGCCGGCAATTCTGCTGATTCCGGTGATGAGGATTCCTCAGATAGGGCCTCGGGAGGGACATCCTGAGATTCGGAGGAAGAACCTAATGCGGCTAGATTCAAGGACCCGTCTGCGCGAACCCATGCCAATCCATACGGCAGCTCCAATCGAATTTCCGCAAACGTGTAAGCCCGGTTCACCAGCGAAGCGGCAGGATCGAAATTAATGAACAGTTCCTCAAACCCCAACATAGGTGAGCTATCCTGTTCCTGAACATCAAACCCGTTTATCTGTAGTGTAAACAGAAAGGGATTAAACCGGACTTCCTGAATGGCCACCGGCCGACCGAGTTGCTCCGAAAGCCTTGGAGGAACCTTCGTGGTAATCGCCCAGGGAATCCCTAGGTAACCCACCAGAGTATAGAGTAGGAACAATCCAAGAAGAATACACAGAAGGATTTTGCCATTTTTTTTCATGATTTGGGTTCTATACTCATGAAAGAAAATGAAATAGAGAATATACGATCAATGAAACCCATTTAAAATTTGACGCGAGCCACTAATAAGATAAACTCAATTAGTTGGAGGTATCGGTTCATGATAACGGCCTGACTCTTTGAGAGCCAGCCTGATCCACCCTATCTTGTTACTCCTCCTTCATCCCTGCCGCCCCCAGTTGATTTTGATATAGGTCCTGCTCGCCCATCACGGGGATTTCACAAAGTTCATGAAACCAAAAGATTTCGGGTGGATACCCATCCCGTTTTTGCCCAACCAAAAGGTGGCACTCAACTTGACATGCCTGATGTTTGTTCACTATTGTCATGGGTTTGCTTAAAATGGTGTATTTTCCATTGGATCCCTTTTCATGTTTACCACGCTGACAGAGAAAATCGAAAAAGTTTTCAAGCAGTTACGCGGCCAGGCCGTTCTGACTGAAGAGAATATTACCGATGCCCTAAAAGAGGTGCGTCTGGCGCTGTTGGAAGCCGACGTCAATTTCAAAATTGTTAAAGACTTTATTGAGAAGGTTCGGATAAAGGCCGTCGGGCAGGAAGTCCTGAAAAGTCTCACACCTGCCCATCAAGTGGTAAAAGTTGTCTGGGAGGAGCTGCGGGACCTTCTTGGCCATGAACAAAGTGCCCTTCATCTCTCTTCACAGCCCCCTACCGTCATCATGATGGTCGGATTGCAAGGCTCAGGCAAGACCACCACCACCGGGAAACTCGCTCATTATTTTAAAACTGAAGGCAAGCGGGTCTTGTTAGTCGCGGCCGATCCCCGTCGCCCTGCCGCAGGAGATCAGCTGACCTCACTCGGGACTGACCTTGATATTACGGTCCATCGTGGGACCAACGAGGGGCAACCTGGCGCCCAGGCCGTTCAAACCTGTCGGGATGGAGTCGCCCGAGGGCGTGATCACGGCTACGATGTAGTGCTCTTAGATACCGGCGGTCGACTGCAAATCGATGAAGAATTGATGCAGGAATTAGTCGATATCCAAACAGGAGTTAAGCCACAGGAAGTTTTGCTAATCGCCGACTCCATGACCGGTCAGGAAGCAGTTGCTGTCGCCGAACGCTTTAATCAGACACTGGGTCTCACTGGCGTCATTTTAACGAAGGTCGAGGGCGATGCCCGTGGCGGAGCGGTGCTCTCGATCCGTGCAGCGACAGGCCAACCCATTAAATTCCTAGGAATCGGGGAAAAGCTGGATGCGTTAGAGCCCTTTTACCCAGACCGGATGGCCTCCCGTATTCTCGGTATGGGTGATGTGCTGACCTTGATTGAGAAAGCCCAAGAGAACTTTTCGGAGGAACAAGCGGTCGCATTGCAAAAAAAGGTTTCGAGTAATACCCTGACGTTGGAAGATTTTCGTGATCAAATCAAACAGGTGAATAAATTAGGGTCGTTCGATCAGATTTTAGACATGCTCCCGGGCGGGCAAAAAATTAAAACGATGATGGGTTCCGGCGCTGCCGGGAATGCTCAGGTACCCGAAAAAGAAATGAAACGGGTGGTGGCGATTATCGATTCGATGACTCCGCGCGAAAGACGGGATCATACGATTTTAAATGGAAATCGAAAAAAGAGGGTGGCCAAAGGTAGCGGAACATCCGTTCCAGAGGTCAATCGGCTCATTAAGCAATTTTTGGATGCCCGACGCATGATGAAGTCCCTGGTCGGAGGGCAAATGGGGATGGGAAAAGGAAAAAAGCGCGGGAAGCTCATCCGCCGGGCTATTCATGCCCGGTAAAAAAATGAAGTCTTCTTGAGCTTTTTCATTCATTCATATTCACGATAGAGGAGATTGCCAGTGGCAGTACATTTGCGACTTACACGTGTGGGCCGGCATAAACGACCATTTTATCGAGTAGTGGCAGCCGATGCCCGCATGCCGCGGGACGGTCGATTCCTTGAGGTCATTGGGACCTATGACCCCCTCAAGGCAAGCGATAAGGCGTCGTTTAAAGAAGATCGGGTGTTGAATTGGCTTCAAAATGGGGCTCAGCCCACTGATTCCGTCAGGGGGTTATTACGACAAACCGGTATCTTGAAGGCCTTTCGGGAATCCAAACAAGCCCCCGCCAAATAATCTCGGCATGTCAGGGTAATGGGAGAGGTGTTGCCCTGTTGTATCCTGCATTTTGGGATGCCACCGTACTAATGGCTAAATTATGGATGCTCCTGAGCTATCCCGGTCTCCCATGGTAACCATTGGCCGGATTCTCAAGCCGTTCGGCGTCCATGGGGAAGTCCGTATTGAATCGCTGTCGGATGTTCCCGGGCGATTTGAGGGATTGGAGACGGTGACACTGGCCCTTCCAGATGGAAGGATTCTGGAAACCCTGGTGACCTCGGTTCGGCAGGTCAACCAGGGGGTGATTTTGGGACTTTCAGCGTTTTCCACACCGGAAACCGCTGCGTTGTACCGAGGGGCCTGGATCAAGATTCCAGAGAACCAGGACCTTCCCAGGGACACGGATACGTTTTATCAGTTTGAATTAATCGGGCTCAGGGTTGAAGATGCCGAGGGACATCCCGTAGGAACATTAGAAGAAGTGCTGGAATATCCCCAACATCATGTGTTTGTGATTCGAAATGAGGATTGTGAAATTCTGGTCCCTGCCAGTCGGCGAACCATTGCCCTGGTAGACCTTCCCCATAAGGTTTTGCGGTTAACCTCACGTGAATGGTGGGATGCCACGTATGCGTTGTGACATTTTGACATTGTTTCCGGAATTGATTCACTCTGTGAGCTCACAGAGCATCATGAAACGCGCCCAGGATAAGGGCCTGCTCACACTCAATGTCCACAACATTCGAGACTATACCCATGATCCACATCGGACGGCAGATGATACGCCGTACGGAGGTGGCGGCGGGATGGTCATGAAGGCCGAACCGATTTTTCAAGCCATTGATCGAATAACACCGGACCTCAATGACATCCGCATCATCATCCCCTCTCCACAGGGCATCCGGTTTTCCCATGGACTTGCGAATGACCTGAGCCAGGATACTCGCCCTTTGTTATTTATTTGTGGGCACTATGAGGGAATTGACGAACGGGTGCGAACACATTTGCGGGTTGAAGAATTCTCCCTTGGGGATTATGTGCTGACAGGTGGTGAATTGGCGGCACTCGTGATGATCGATGCGGCCATGCGTCTCATACCCGGAGTATTAGGGGATCCACATTCTGCTCAACGAGAGTCCTTTGTGGAATCCCTATTAGACTATCCTCATTTCACGAAACCCGTTGAAATTCGAGGCATGTCGGTTCCCGACATTTTAATGTCCGGCAACCATGAAGGCATTCGCCGTTGGCGTCGAAAAGAATCCTTGCGCCAAACGCTGCTGAAACGGCCGGATTTGTTAAATCATCATACTTGGAGTAGTGAAGATCGTGAGTTATTGGAAGAGATTGAACACAACTATACCTCGACGTCCGGTCGTACGACGAGACCTTGAAGGAGGGAGACTCTCATGAATCTGTTAGAGCGTTTAGAGCAATCGTTGGCACAGGGAACCGTGCCGTTTTTTGAAATAGGTGACACCGTCAGAGTTAAAGTGCGCGTGGTCGAAGAACGACAATACGGGAAAAAGAAGGAAGAGGCCAAAGAACGCATTCAGGTGTTTGAAGGACTCGTGATCGCTCGAAAGGGCCGAAAGGTATGCGAGAATTTTACCGTTCGAAAGATTTCCTTTGGAGTCGGAGTCGAGCGAATTTTCCCCCTTCACTCTCCTAATCTGGCAGGCATCGAAGTCATCAGAAAAGGTCAAGTGCGGCGGGCGAAGTTGTATTACCTTCGAGACAAAAAAGGCAAAGCTGCTAAAATCTCCGAACGGGAGTTTTCGCGCACACCAAAAACGGTGAAAAACGCTGCGGCGGCAGTCGAGGTCCCTGAATCCGGTGAATCGGAACCCACGGAAGTAGCGGAATAACGCAGAAGAAAGGGCTCACCTTTCATTGCACACCGACTCTCCCTCATGGATGGGTACGGGTCCGACAGATTTTTTTGAACAAGCGGCCCGAGCCCTTGGATACCGGCGCATTGCAGGCCTGGATGAGGCTGGGCGAGGTCCTTTGGCCGGGCCGGTGGTTGCCGCCATCGTGATTCTTCCACGTCGGTGGTCACCGGTCCTTCTCGACGACTCCAAACTCCTGACTGAACAGCAACGCCACGTATTATATGAGGCCATCACTTCCCGGGCCATCGCTTGGGCCATCGGCATGGCATCAGAACAGGAGATTGACGAACTCAATATCCTGGGGGCCACACGATTAGCCGGTTGCCGGGCTCTTAGCTACCTGGCTACGCCACCCGATTATCTCCTTCTTGATGCTTTGCACCTTCCTAGGGTTTCTGTCCCTCAACGACCGGTTATCAAAGGCGACCAACTTTCACGGTCTATTGCCGCCGCATCTATTCTGGCCAAAGTAGCACGAGACCGCATGATGACCTCCTATCACAAACAGTTTCCTCAGTATCAATTTCATCTCCATAAAGGATATCCCACACCGGAACATCTCAGACGATTACAGCAGTTCGGCCCTTGCCCCGGGCATCGACGAAGCTTCGGACCTGTCCAAGCCTGCCTGAATGTGCCCTCGCACGCATGACCACGCCTTCTCACCAGTTTGGGCGATCAGCAGAGGAGTTTGCAGAGGAATGGCTCCGGAAAAAGGGCTATCGGATTCTTGAGCGAAATCTGCGGGTAGGAGGTGGAGAATTGGATCTCATTGCACAACACCATGATACCCTGGTGTTTATTGAGGTCAAGGGACGACGCACTGATCAATTCGGCGGCGCTCCCTATGCCATCGATGCGCGCAAAAAACGCCAAATCATTAAATTGGCGTCGTATTACCTTTCTCAAAAGGGCCTCAGCAACCAAGTTTGCCGGTTTGATGTTATCCTGATCGCGGGAATCACCCAGGGTACTCCGAAATTAACTCACCTGGAACAGGCTTTTGAGGTTTCCAGCTCCGACTGGCAATGGTAAATTAAAGAGGTTGGCCTCTGCATGAGTCCAATGTCTGAAGGTGAACGGTCGGCAGCTCTTCCCGGGTACTCTCACCCAGGAACCATGGTTCCGTTTTATCTAGACAATAAACCATTTCAAGGTCCAGGCCATAAGATAGCATGATTCAATTATTTCACGTCACCAAATATTACGATGGCTGTCTTGCGCTTTCAGATATTTCCCTACGAATCGAAAAAGGCGAATGTGTGTTACTCACAGGACCCAGCGGAGCCGGCAAAACCACCCTTCTCAAGCTTATTTTTGGAGCAGAACACCCTGATGAAGGTCAAATCCTCGTCCAAAATCGCAACATTGCCAGACTCGGTGGATCCGATGTCCCCTATCATCGGAGAACCATGGGGTATGTTCTTCAGGATTTCAAGTTGCTCCCGCAGCGAACGGTTTCCGAAAATGTGGCTCTCCCACTCATTATTCGTGGATTATCATCGTTCGAATCGCGACGGAAGGTCCTGGAAGCCCTTCGCGCGGTTGGCATGGACCATAAGCTCAGCACCATTGCCTCCGTGCTGTCCGCTGGAGAGCAGCAACGCGTGTGTATCGCCAGGGCGATTGTGAACAGTCCCATCATACTTTTAGCCGACGAACCAACGGGAAATTTAGACCCCCAACTAACCACCGAAATTGCGGCATTATTTAAAGCCATCAATACCAGGGGAACAACCGTCATGATGGCAACCCACAATCGACAAGTGGTGGAGCAATTGAATGGAAGAATCCTCAGGCTGGATTGCGGACATCTCGTGTCTGATCAAGGGGCCTATACGTGAAACGGCTTTGGTATTTTATCCGTGAAGCCTATACCAGCCTTCGCACGCATCAGACCAGTACGCTGATTGGTATCCTCATCACCGCGTTCACCCTGACCAGCTTTGGCATCTTTCTCCTTCTGTATCACAACGTGCATAATCTGTTGGGTCAGGTTCAACACACGATTCAAATCATCGTATATCCCAAGGATGGCATTGAATCCGGCAAACTTCGTGATTTACAACAGGGCCTCAAGACGGATCCAGCGGTGGACTCCCTCACCTTTATTTCGAAGCAAGACGCCTTAACGGAATTCAAAGAACAATTTCCCGAGGAAGTCTATCTCCTGGAAGGGCTTGGCGAAAGCCCGTTTCCCGCATCATTGGTATTAACCATGGCCGCGAAAACCCCAACCACCGATATGATTGCCAACTTGGTCAACCGGCTCAAACATCATCCCGATATCGATCGGGTTCGGTATAATCGAGATTGGATCGAACGCCTGACCCTCATCATCGCCTATATGGAGTTCGGCGCGTTAGTCGTTGGGAGCATCCTGGCCTTAGCCTCCGTCACCATCATTGCGATTACCGTGCAACTGGCATTTCACACCAGACAACAGGAAATTGAAATATTACGGTTGATCGGGGCGACGAGTCTATTTATTAGCATTCCGTATCTCATTGAGGGAGCCATCCTAGGGGCTGCCGGGGGTGGTATAGCCCTAGGATTCTTACGTGGGGGATTTGAACTGTTCACGCACAAAACCCAAGGCATGAGCGTGTTCGGGGGATTTTCTTCCGCCTTAGAATTTTTCCCCCTTCCCCTATCACTCATTTTGATGGCAGGAGGCATCCTCTTGGGATGCCTGGGAACACTGACTACCATTTATGGCTCGTTGCGATTTCGGCTATGACGCGAATTAACCTATTTTTCCACACAGGAGTGCTCCCCATCGGACTGCTCCTAATCTTAGTCCAAGCCGGTTGGAGCGCTGACCCATCCACCATCAAAGATGAAATCAGTCAGGAACGCCTGCGGTTGGAAAAGCTCAATCAGGAAATTGCCGAAACCCAAAAAAAAACCAAACGGATCGAGAAAAAGCATGGGTCGGTTTTGAAAACAATTGATAAATTGGATCGCCAGCTCTATGAGCAGAAGAAAGAACGCAATCGCATAAATGACCAGATCAAAGTAACAGACGAGGAATTGGCGAGTCTGAGCACAAAGATTGGGGAAGTTGAGCGGGACGTTCAAACCCGGCAATCCTCCATTTCCGCCAGACTTCGGTTATTATACATGGAGGGACGCACAGGCTATTTGAAAACTCTCTTCGCGGCTGAATCATTCACCGAGGCCTCACACCGGATGGATTATCTTTCATGGGTTGCCCAACGGGAACATCAGCTTGTCCGACAGTTTCAAGAAGACCTTTCGAATTTCCAACAGCTCAAGGAAAAACAGACGGCAGCCCGCGAGGATCTCCTTCGCTTCCAGGGAGAAACCCAACAGACCATCAAAAAAGTCTCAGGGCTCAAACGTCAAAAACGCTCTGTCCTGGTCAATCTCTCCAAAGAAAAGGACGCACATGAACGGATGGTTGAAGACCTTCAGCGATCAGCTGAACAGGTGGATAGCCTTCTCAAAGAATTGGACCAACGTTTCAAATTGGCTCAATCCCGGATGCGCCAACCACCTGGAGCTGTCCCATCCCTTGGATCTCTCCTCTGGCCCGTTGAAGGAAAAGTGGTTTCAAATTTTGGTCGGCAAAAACATCCCACTTTTGATACATTTGTGACAAAAAAGGGCATAGAAATCAGCGCGAAGGAAGGGAGTCCGATTCGGGCAGTTTCATCGGGAAACGTCGTCTATGCCGACTGGCTTAAGGGATACGGCCTGGTCGTCATTGTCGACCATGCCAATGGCTTTTACTCTCTCTACGCCCATGCCTCAAAGCTCTTAGTGGCTGAAGGCCAATCGGTCAAAAACGGGCAAGTCATTGGTGAAACTGGTGAAACTGGCGTCACGCAAGAAGACACGCTTTATTTTGAATTACGTAAAGGCACCACCCCCATTGATCCCCTGAAATGGCTGGTAAAACAGCCTTAATTGAACACCTGGAAGAAGGAACACCTCATGTCACATGAACGATTGTCGACGGTAGTGATTTCTGGTTTGACCTTAACCGCCATACTTTTGGTGGGGATTGTCATCGGAAAAGGAGGAGACCGGGCGGGGTATGCCGGCGAACCCTACGAGGAATTGCAAATCTTCGCTGAAGTGCTTTCGCAAGTCAAAAAGAATTATGTGGAGGAAACGCAAACCAAAGATCTTGTCCAGGGTGCCCTACGAGGCATGCTGGCCGGACTCGATCCACATTCTTCTTTTATGACTCCTGATATGTTCAAAGAAATGCAAGTTGAAACGAAGGGAGAATTCGGAGGACTTGGCATTCAAATCGGCGTAAAAAACAATCGCCTGACCGTGATCTCTCCTATTGAGGATACGCCGGCCTTTGAAGCCGGCATCCAACCCGGTGACACCATTATCAAAGTTGACGACAAACCAACAAAAGATCTCACCCTCATGGAGGCCGTTCAGCACATGCGCGGGGCACGAGGAACTTCTGTGGAATTGACCATAGAGCGTGAGGGACTGGAAAAACCACTGATCTTTACCCTCAAACGCGATATCATTAAAATTCAAAGCGTTCGCTCCAAGCTGCTGGAGGGCAATCTTGGATATGTTCGTTTGAGCCAATTTCAAGAGGCGACAGTCGACGATCTCTCAGGGGAATTGGAAAAATTAGCTTCCAAAAATATTCAGGGTTTAATTCTGGATCTTCGAAATAATCCCGGTGGGCTGTTGACGGCTGCCGTAGGAGTCTCCGAACAATTCCTGGAATCCGGCCGGCTCGTGGTCTCGATACAAGGACGCAACGGCAAAAAGGATGAATATCGCGCACGGGCAAGTAGTAAGAACTATCAATTTCCTATGATTGTGTTGGTCAACCACGGCTCTGCCAGCGCATCGGAAATCGTGGCTGCAGCCATGCAGGATTGGGGGAAAGCCGTCGTTATTGGGACCACAACTTTTGGAAAGGGGTCGGTGCAAACCATTCTCCCCCTCTCCGATGGGTCAGGCCTTCGTCTGACCACAGCGAAATACTTTACGCCAAACGGCAAGTCGATTCATTCTATTGGGGTGCAACCCGACATTGTCATTGATCCGAAACCCGTTCAGGTGGCCAAACAGGAACCTTCCGAAGGGAAAAAAGACGAGAGCACTGTGGGCTCCCCTGTACCTTCTCCTGCCAAACCTCCAACCTCCACGGACCCCCAGGACAAGGACCAGCCCCAACCCATTCCCCCCGAGGACCTTCAGTTACTGAAGGCAGTAGAAATGTTGAAATCATGGAAAGTCTTTAAACAGTTGAAACCGGCCGCATAACGCGGCCGGCAAAAGACGTGGAAGAATTTAGAAGTCGAGAACAATTGCCGTGTTGGTTTTAATAACGCCATCAATACCGCGAAGACGAACCATAATGAGGTCGTTTAGCTCCTCTAATGTTTCGGCTTCTACATGGGCAATTAAATCAAACGGACCTGTCACCGGATAGACAGATTTCACACCTTGAATGCGTGTGAGTGTTTTATATGCACTCTTGGTGTGAGTGCCTGTCGTGTCAATCAAAACAAATGCCGAAATTGCCATTACTTAACCATCCTGCTGAGGTGAATGCCTGGTATGTTTCCATACCCTTTTCCTTTTTCATGGCGATGGGGACTGCGTCCGTCGGAAACCATGGGAGAAACTCTTCCACTTACCTTCTTTAATTTATGGCTCCTGACAAGCTGCTCGCTTTGCTTGGATCTCCGTTAAGATTTCCTCACCCCGATCCCCTAGACCTGGAAGAGTTTGCAGTAAATGCGACTGGGCCAAGGCTTCCAGATCTTCCCAAGTTGTGATGCCCAATCGAAAAACCAGATCGTGGACAATCGGTTCTGAAAATCCTGGCAGCTCCACCCATTCCAGGACTGAATCCGGGAGAGGAGTTTTTAATTCTTCATACGCACGGACACGACCCGTAGAGAGAAATTCCCGAATTTTTATGGATAATTCCTTGCCGACGCCGGGAATCGTTTGAAGTTCACCACGATTTGCCAACTCTGTCACATCCTCTTGGAGACTCTTCAGTGAATCAGCAGCCCGGCGATAGGCTTTGACCTTGTAGGGATTTTCACCTCTGGATGCCAACAATCCTGCCATCGACACGAACAAAGCCATGAGATCCTGGTTGATGTTTTTCTCCATGACGATCGCTTCAGCGGGACAAGCTTGCTTCCTCACAACTCAAGGATCCACTGTGTGCCAAGATCATTTTATGTCAGATGTGATCGATAAAACCAGGTCATAATGATACGCCTTCGTTGGCTCAACAGAACCATTTTCATCCTTTCTCACTCCAAGGCATTTCATTGACAAGAATTTCTCAAGTCCCGTAGGATGAACTCCTGCATGGCCAGAATACACTGGCCATTGCGTTCTTATCTATACGCATGAAAATCGTCGTGAATGGAGAACACCGCGAGGCCGAGGAACCTTTGACGGTCGCACAGCTTCTAGAGACGCTTCACCTCCGTTCCGAACAGGTCGCAGTAGAAATCAACCTTAAAATTTTGGACCGCGGAGAATTCCTCAACTGGAATCTCCACGATGGGGACAAGGTTGAAATTTTAAGTTTTATTGGAGGCGGCTCTCCCACATGAGGAAATTGAAGGGGAAGAGATGAATCAGGATCCGTTAATCATTGCCGGGCGAACATTCCACTCTCGACTCTGGGTTGGAACAGGAAAGTATCAAAACTTTGAAGAAACCCGAAAAGCGATTGAGGCTTCCGGGGCTGATGTGGTGACGGTTGCCGTTCGCCGCGTCAATATTACCGATAACAAATCAGAAAATTTACTGGACTATCTCGATCCGAAGAAATACACCATTTTACCCAATACGGCGGGATGTTATACCGTCGAAGATGCCGTTCGTTATTCTCGACTGGCCCGCGCTGCGGGCGTTTCAGATTTGGTGAAATTGGAAGTCATCGGAGATGAACGCACACTATTTCCTGATACAGCAGGACTCATTGAAGCAGCAAAAATTTTGATTGCCGAAGGTTTTGTCGTATTGCCATATACGAATGACGACCCTATTGTCGCCAAAAAGTTAGTCGATATTGGCTGCCCTGCCGTCATGCCACTCGCAGCACCGATCGGTTCCGGGCTTGGTATTCGCAATCCGTATAATCTTAAAATCATCATGGAAACGGTCAATGTCCCGGTCATCGTAGACGCCGGAGTTGGAACCGCTTCTGACGCAGCCCTGGCCATGGAATACGGAGCTGATGCCGTATTAATGAACACGGCTATTGCCGGAGCCAAGGATCCGTTGATGATGGCCACGGCCATGCGGTATGCCGTTGACGCCGGACGCTTGGCTTACAAGGCTGGGAGAATTCCCAGGAAGTTATATGCGACTGCCAGTAGCCCTATCGAGGGAATGTTGTAACACCTAGGAATGTCCTCGCGCATTCTTCCCAGACTCTACCTTCTGACCGACCGCCATCAAACCCTTCACCGTTCCCTCTCTTCCGTGATAACCGAAGCGGTAGACGCCGGAGTCCGGATGGTACAAATCCGGGAAAAAGATCTTACGACTCGAGAATTGACTTCCCTCTGTCGGCAGCTCGGCCCTCTCATCAAGCACCACCAGGGAACCATCTTATTGAATGATCGTATCGACTTGGTCCTTGCCCTGGGAGCCGACGGCGTACATCTTCGGACAGATAGTCTTCCCGTTTCCGTGGCCCGTGGCCTGTTAGGGACGGGACATCTCATCGGCGTCTCAACACATTCCGTCGAAGAAGCCCGAGTGGCGGAAGGGGAAGGCGCCGACTTCATCGTGCTAGGTCCCATTTTTGATACGCCTTCAAAGCGAGCGTATGGACCACCCTTAGGAATACAGATTCTTCAGGAAACCAGCCGATTCCTCCACTTGCCCATCTATGCCATCGGGGGAATCATTCCTATCAGAATTCCTGACGTCTTATCAGCAGGGGCTTACGGTGTGGCCGTCATTTCCTCTATTCTTCAATCGCCTTCCATTCCAGACACCACCCGTGAACTGTTGGCACGATTGTCCTGAATTGTCAACTTATTTTAGCCGTCACAATGCGGGTGTTTGGTTGACCCTAATTTTTTTTGGGTGGTAAGATCTTTTCAGACAAGGAGCATGCAGATTTCCCTTTTACCACTTAATATACTGACAGGGAGGGAGATTTTTTGAAAGCGAGATGTGCCCTTCGGTTTCGTTGAAACCTTGAATCAGGTAGGATCTAATTATGGGTATCCGAAAAACAGACGATCATATCCGTGAAATTGAAAAGTTACGAACCGAGATTGAGTCCATGGAACTCGAAATGCGGCAGCTGCATGACTCTCGACAGAAGCTGCACCTTTCTCAGCAGAAAAACGAACAGTTAGTTTCTACTTTGCAGGAGGCCAAAACACAAATCGAAGCCCTTCGAAAGGAAGTCGATAAACTCACCGCGCCTCCTTCAACTTTCGCCGTCTTTTATAACACCAACGCAGACGGGACCGTGAATGTCTCGCTTGGCGGCAGAAAGCTACGGGTCAACCTTCATCCTTCTATCCCGCCAGAATCCCTTAAAAAAGGCCAAGAGGTCATATTGAATGAAGGCCTGAACGTGATTGAATCGCGAGGGTATGATCCGCAGGGCGAAATCGCCCATCTCAAACACCTCCTGGACGATGGGCGAGCAGTGGTCAGCCTTCGCCTGGACGACGAGCGAGTGGTTGAAATCTCTGATTCGCTGAAACAGCAGACTTTGAGTGTCGGCGACCACCTCCTCTTTGAACCACGATCCGGATACCTCATCGAAAAACTTCCCAAAGGTGAAATGGAAGAACTCGTCATCGAGGAAGTCCCAGATATTCAGTACGACCAAATCGGTGGGCTAACCAAAGAACTGGAGCAGGTGAAGGATGCCGTGGAACTGCCCTTTCTCTACCCTGAGCTATTTGCTGAACACCGCTTATCACCCCCCAAAGGTCTTCTGCTGTATGGACCTCCGGGATGCGGAAAAACCTTGATTGCCAAAGCGGTCGCAAACTCCATCGCGAAAAAACTTGGTCACCTCAAAGGCAAGGACGTTCGCAGTTACTTCCTCCACATCAAGGGACCCGAGTTATTGAACAAATATGTCGGTGAATCCGAACGTCAAATTCGAGAAGTGTTTGCGAAAGCGAAAGAAAAGGCGTCACACGGCAATCCGGTCATCGTCTTTTTTGATGAAATGGATGCGTTATTCCGAACAAGAGGGACAGGAATTTCCTCGGACATGGAATCGACCATCGTACCCCAATTTTTATCTGAAATTGATGGAGTAGAAAGTCTTCGAGACGTTATCGTCATCGGTGCCAGTAACCGGCAAGACCTCATTGACCCGGCGGTTTTGAGGCCGGGACGTTTGGATATCAAAATTAAGATTCCCAGGCCTGATAAACAAAGTGCAAAGGATATCCTTGGGAAATATCTCCACTTAGACTTACCCCTTGCGGAATCTGAATTGACCCAACATGGATCAGATCGATCAACGTATATCAATCACCTTATCGAAACCACGGTCGAGGCAATGTATGCGTTGACGGAGGAAAATCAATTCCTAGAAGTCACCTATGCCAATGGTGAAAAAGAAACCGTGTACTTCAAAGATTTTGCCAGTGGCGCATTAATCGAAAGTGTCGTCTCCCGTGCGAAAAAATTGGCCATCAAACGTGCAATCTCCGGCGACGTCAAAGGTCTCAAATCCGAGGACTTTCTGCGGGGCATTCGAGAAGAATTCAAGGAACAGGAAGACTTACCAAATACCACTCACCCCGATGATTGGGCAAAAATAGCAGGGAAAAAAGGCGAAAAAATCGTTCATGTGCGCACCTTAACCACCGATGAGGATTCAGAGCCACGAGAAATAGAAACCATCAGCGTTGGTCATTATTTTTAATCATATCTAGCTGCTTCTCATGAGGCCTCCTTGCTGCGAATTCTTGGAACGGAAACTGAATTCGGGATTATTTCTCGCTCCCCAGATCACCCTGATCCCGTAGCGAATTCCCTTCGATTAATCAGTCACTGTCCCCATCTCCCCGCTCCCACGGCTCTATGGGACTACGAAAATGAAAATCCCTTTTGGGATGCACGTGGTTTTCCGGTCGAAGGCGAACCCGAACGACCAAGCGCCACCTATAATCGCCAACTCAATAAAGTATTGCCGAATGCCGGTCGCCTTTACGTCGATGGAGCTCACCCGGAATATTCCACTCCCGAATGCAGCAACCCCCGGGAAGTGGTGGCCTATGAACGTGCCGGGGACTATATTGTGGCTGAGTGCTTGGCCCGACTCAACCACAGTATGGGAGAAGAAAATTTTCTGGTTTACCGCAACAACTCAGACGGAAAAGGAAACAGCTTCGGCTACCACGAAAATTACATTTTGTCCCGCCGGATTCCATTCGAGCAGGTAGCCAACGTTCTACTCCCTTTCTTTGTTTCACGCCCCATCTTTTGTGGCGCAGGGAAAGTGGGAGCCGAGAACGGCACCGATCCTATTCACTATCAAATCTCGCAGCGGGCAGATTTTTTTGAATGTCTGCTTGATCTCAATACCATGGTGAACCGTCCCATTATCAATACCCGAGATGAACCCCATGCCCACCAAGCCGACTACCGACGTCTTCACGTCATCGTGGGTGATGCCAATATGTCCGAGGTATCAACCTTCTTAAAAGTCGGCACGACGGCCATTATCATGGAAATGTTGGAGCAGCAAGGGCCCCTCCCACATATTGAATTGACCGATCCGGTCAGGGCCATCAAGGCGGTATCGCGAGATCTGACTGTGAAAAGTTCGCTTCCGCTTAACAATGGCCAACACACCACCGCTATCGCGATTCAGCGGGCCTTCCTGCAAGCAGCCCATGACTTTTATCGAACCAGAGAGGTCTCCCCTATCACCAAGGAGGTGCTTGTCCGCTGGGAATCCACCTTGGATACCTTGGAGCGGGATCCTTTTGAGCTTCGGCGAGAAGTTGATTGG
The DNA here is from genome assembly GCF_052156535.1 of Nitrospira sp. T9. Taxonomy (NCBI): domain Bacteria; kingdom Pseudomonadati; phylum Nitrospirota; class Nitrospiria; order Nitrospirales; family Nitrospiraceae; genus Nitrospira; species Nitrospira sp. T9. Next base: position 155,973 of record NZ_JBQKUP010000042.1, on the reverse strand, counting down.
GTCGCCAAACATGCATTGATTCAATCCTATATGGATCGCAAACACTGTTCCTGGAATGATCCTAGGGTGGCCATGATGGATTTACAGTATCACGACGTGCGACCAGACAAAGGGCTGTACTATACCCTGGAGCGGACGGGACAAATTGAACGTTTGACTCTCGAGCTGGAAATCGAACGTGCTCGACAGACTGCCCCGGCTTTCACACGGGCATTTTTCAGGGGTCAATGTTTAAAATACCTGCCAGGCCAGGTATACGGCATGAGTTGGACTTCCGTCCTCCTTCAAACCGGAGACTCTACCATTAAGCGTATCCCACTGATGGATCCTTATCGAGGCACCCAACAGCTCACGCAAGAATTGTTTAGGGACATTACCTCCGTGGATCAGTTATTATCCCGACTCGTGAAGTCCTGAATGAAACAGGGAACCCAGTCGGTCAGGTAACATTGAGGTCGCATGAATTCTGAAAACGTCTCCCTTCCAAACTTCTCAGCTGACCCGTGTTCCAGTTTCTACCAATACCTGACCTCCCAACGACCCGACTTACTCCCCATGGCGCGGTGGGAAAACTCGCTCCCCCAGCAAGGCCAAACAGATCCTTCGTTGATGTCTACCAGGCATCTTCCCTGGCCACACGGCACCACAGTTCTCGCTTTTACCTATGATAACGGCGTCCTCATCGCCGGAGACCGTCGCGCCACCGAAGGATTTCAAATCGCCGCGAATCGAATGGAAAAGGTCTTTCAAACCGATGGCTTTTCTGCCATGGCTATTGCAGGAGCTGCAGGGCCCTGCGTGGAAATGGCAAAACTTTTCCGCATCGAACTGGAACATTATGAAAAACTTGACGGACAACCCTTAACCTGCGAAGGGAAAGCCAATAGGCTTGGGCATATGGTCAAGGCCAATTTCCCCATGGTCTTACATGGACTCGTGGTCATTCCCCTGTTTGTCGGCTATGATCACAAACGCGAGATTGGTCGACTCTTCAAATATGACATAACGGGAGGACGCTACGAGGACACGGATTTTCACGCCGTCGGCTCAGGCGGAAAAGATGCGCGATCAACCCTCAAAGAATATTTCCGGAAAAACCTGCCAGAGGACGCGGCGGTCAAAGTGGCCCTTCGCGCCCTCCTCAATGCCGCAGATGAAGATGTCGGGACCGGTGGACCAGACCTGGTCCGACGAATCTTCCCGACCGTCAAATTAGTTGATTCACGGGGGGTTCGGGATGTGGATGACACCCAATTGGCTACCATGTGCGAAGCATTGGTGAACGAGAAACAGGAGACATAAACCGTGGCCCTGCCCTATTACGTTTCACCCGAACAAATGATGCAGGACAGGGCGGAATATGCCAAAAAAGGCATCGCCAAAGGCCGGTCGATCATCGCCATGGAATATTCAGATGGCGTGCTGTTTGTCGCCGATAACCCCAGCGCCTCCCTGTTTAAAATTTCTGAGATCTATGACAGCATCGCATTTTCCGGGGCGGGGAGATACAGTGAATTTGAGAATCTCCGAAAAGCCGGCATTCAACATGCGGATGTCAAAGGTATGATGTATAGCCGCGAAGATGTGACCGCACGATCACTGGCAAACGGCTATTCACAAATTCTCGGCACACTCTTTAGCCAGGAAATGAAACCTTACGAAGTGGAACTCCTGTTGGCTCAGGTCGGTGAGACACCGGAGCGCAATGAGTTATACCGCATCTCGTTTGATGGGAGTATTGTGGATGAACGAAAATTCACCGCCATTGGAGGACGATCTGAAACCATCTTAACCCTCCTCAGAAAAGAAATTCCTCATACTTGCCCATCCCTCAAAGAAGCCTTAACGCTCTGCCAACATGCCTTTGAACAGGGCACGGATCCTCGATCAAACCTAGAAGGTTTGGAAGTCGCGGTCTTGGACCGAACTCGAATAGGTAGAAGATTTCGGCGAGTCCCGATCCTCGAAGCTACCCAAATTCTCGCATAACCCCTCGTACGTTCCTCCCTCGTATTCAGTTGATCATTACCTGATCTGGGTGTATTCTGAGTATAAGATTCATTGAAATAATGACCATATTTTCGAGCATGATCCATTTCCTAAACCCGGAAAGTGAAAGATAGAAACACGCAAGAAGGCCTGCATACGAAGGCCGAACCACTTGAGGAGGATTGCTGTTGATTGGCGGTCAGATCCTTCAAACGAGAAGGAGTCCGGTGGCGGACATGGGATAATATGCCCTTAAAAAGCCGGAGTAGAGAGAGGGGCCGGGTATGATGAAACGCATTGTTGGCCTGGAGAGTGAATACGGCCTGACATTTTCGCCGAATGGACGGGTTTATCTTCCCATTGAAAAAATCCTCGGGTACATTTTTGAGGGACTCATCCCCAATAGCTGGCCGTCCAATGCCTTCCTCACCAATGGGGCGCGGTTCTATCAGGACACGGGCTGTCACCCAGAATACTCCACGCCAGAATGCGACGACCTGCTTGATTTGATCATCCACGACAAAGCCGGTGAGCGGATCCTGGAAAGTTGTCTGCCCATTGCCGAAGAACGCTTGCGCGAAGAAGGACTGTCCGGCGAGATCTTCATTTTCAAGAACAACACGGATTCCCTCGGCAACACGTATGGCTGCCATGAAAATTTCCTCATGCGTCGGGATGTGGATTTTTGGAAAGTCAGCGAACAACTCATCCCCTTTTTCGTCACTCGTCAAATTTTTTCTGGAGCCGGAAAAATACTAAAAGTATCCGGGAAGTCTCAATATTTTATCTCCCAACGGGCGCAACATATTCATGAAAAAACTTCTTCCTCTACGACGTCGTCCCGAAGCATTATCAACACACGCGATGAACCTCATGCTGATGCCGAAAAATACCGTCGGCTTCACATCATTCTCGGCGATTCCAATATGTCGGAGTTTTCCACCTACCTAAAAGTAGGGACAGCCATGATCGTCCTCTCAATGATCGAAGACGGATTCACCATTCCACATATTGAACTAGAAGAACCTGTCAAAGCGATTCGAGACATCTCTCGCGATCCCACTCTGAAAAAAACCATCAAGCTTGAAGATGGGAGCAACCTGACCGCATTGGAAATTCAACAGACATTCTGGGAACGGGCGGGTGAATATTTGGCGTTGCAGCCTCCCAACAAAGTCATGGCAGAGGTGCATTATGAATGGGGTCGGGTGTTGAAGATGCTGAAGACCTCCCCCATGGCACTCGTCCGCGAAATCGACTGGATCACCAAGCAATGGATCCTCGAAAATTACATGGCCAAAAAATCCTGTGGATGGGATGACCCCCGATTAGGCATGATGGATTTGCAATATCATGACATTAACCGCCAACGAAGCCTGTTTCATCTCCTGGCAGAACGTAATCACATTCGAAAAATGATTGATGAGGACGCAATTGAACAGGCCAAAACAGTTCCTCCTCAAACCACACGAGCAAAAGTGCGAGGAGATTTCATCAGATTTGCCCGTGCAAAAAATCGGTCATATACTGTGGATTGGACTTATCTCAAACTGAACGGGTACTGGGAAGAAACTATTTTGTGCATGGACCCCTTTTGTCCTTTTAATCGACGCGTAGAAGAATTGCTCAGCCAGGTTCCTCATAATCGGCTCTTCCCATGATACGCTCATTGTCCCCACGCCATCCTTCAGCTTCATGGAAGGTCTTGTTTGTCGTTTCCCTGCTACTCGCCAGCATTTTCCCTATTCAGATCGTTCCGAGTGCGGAACGGAACCGACCGGGTGCCAATGGCCATCTCAGCGGAAAACAGGGCCAAGTCCTCTGGATTGACGTGCCGATATCTCAACCTAAGGCCAAAGTGAGTGGCCTATTTCTCAAGAGGAAGATTCCCTTCTTCCCACATGGTGATACCCACTTTGCAGGTATGGTGGGAATCGATATGGAAGATCCACCGGGAATGCAGGAATTGAGTATCACGGTCCATTCCGACTCCGGATCAGAACATCTCAGCTACTCCGTCCAAGTCATCAAGGAAGACTATACCGTCCAACACCTGACGCTGCCGAAGAATACCGTGGACCTTGACGCCAAAACTTTACAGCGCGTTCAAAAAGAAAAAAAAGAATTGGCAGAGGCCTTTCACCACATTGGCGCACGTCCTTTATGGGACGGTCCGTTTCTTGAGCCTGTGAATGGGAAAGTCACTGGAGTTTTTGGCAGTCGTCGAGTGATTAATGGTCAGAACCGAAAACCCCACTCAGGAGAAGATATCGCGGCGCCAAAAGGTACTCCGGTTCAAGCCATTAACAAGGGTGTCGTCGTGAAAACTGTCGATCACTTCTTCTCCGGAAAGGGTGTGGTCCTGGATCATGGGGTAGGCCTGTTTTCCATGTACTTTCACCTCTCAGAGATCGATGTCACTACCGGCCAAACAATTCAGAAAGGAGAAGCGTTAGGCAAAGTCGGAGCCACAGGAAGAGCCACTGGCCCGCATCTCCATTGGGGCATACACTTAAATGGCTCCCGAATCAATCCATACGCCTTGACCGCTCTCCCCATAGAAAATTAATTTAAGGACTCCGGCATTTTGGGTATTCCTCCGTTTCTCCTGACTCAACCTAAACCGTCTTTTTTTCTTGCAGACATCAGATTCGTTTCGATTACCGGAAAGTAAACACCCCGACCCATGCGATATATTTGTGTTTTCTGCGGCTCTAGTCTGGGGAACGACCCAGGATATACCAACATGGCTCAGCGGTTGGGTCATGCGCTTATCCAACAAGGAATGGGCTTGGTCTATGGTGGGGGGAATATTGGACTGATGGGGGTGCTGGCATCAACTGTACTGCAGGAAGGCGGGACCGTCATCGGAGTTATTCCCAAGCATCTGGCAGAAAAGGAACTCCTACATCAGGAACTCACAGCTACGCATATTGTGAACACCATGCATGAACGAAAAACCCTCATGGCAGATCTGTCAGCCGGATTCATCACGTTACCCGGTGGATTTGGAACATTGGAAGAATGCTGTGAAATGGTAACCTGGGCGCAGTTACAACTTCACCACAAGCCCTGTGGCCTGCTGAATTGCTTTGGGTTTTTTGATGGTCTGTTGAAATTTTTCGACCACCAAGTCCAAGAAGGGTTTCTCATCCCGGCAAACAGGGCGTTATTCCTTGAAGCCACCACTCCAGAAGACCTGCTGACCCTCGTTCTGGACAGACTCGAGCCCGACGTCCGCTAACAGCCTCCGGCTTAATAAGCCGAAGGCCTGGAAAGGGGCCGATTGGTCATCAATTCCATCGCACGAAGATTATCAAACGAAAACCCGCCATCCCCTATTACAACCAATCCCAATTTTCCCTTTTTGAAGGACTGATCGTAGACATCAAGGATCAGGTGGTTATCAAAAGAGGTTTCGGTAAATTCCTTACTGATAATGGTATTTCGTTGAATCCGGAGAGAGTGCCAATCACCAGATCGAGGGATCAAGACCTCCCTCCCTAATTCGGTTGGTTGCCCATCCTTGACAACATAAGCCACAACCTCGCTTGTTCCGGGATCAACAACAGTAGCATAGAAATTTTTATCATCTTGGATTCCATATGCTAAACCGGCTTTCCCGGTCGGTGTTCCAAAATTAAGCTTTAAGCGGACTGAAAGATCCACATATTCAACCACGGTGTCTTCTGCGATCAATAACTGGTAGCACCAATCCTCATCACACTGCAATCGTTGCTCTACCAAATGTGGCGGACTGGGAGCGGTGCTATCTTCTTTGACTGACCATTCCCCTTTTCCTGAAGACCCACCAAAAGCCTGCGTAAAGCCCTTTGGCAAGCCACTAAGTGACGATTGATCAAAATTCCATTCCTGAAAAAGAGGAGGAGTTGTTTTATGAAATGGCTTGGGAAGCTCCTGAGGTTGCTCTTCCGAAAATCCCATGGAAGCCCCCATCACATAAAAACTCAAGGCCATCCCCAACACCAGTCCTCCATAACCAAATGACCTGTGTATGACCATTACCCTTTGCCAAGACATCCGGCTAGACAGAAAATGCTTCTCAGGCAAACTCAACTCCTCGTGTTTCATAATCATCCCTACCCCAAAAAGACATGAATATTAAGTAGACGGAAAACCCATCGCGCTTAGGATGATACGCATTCTCACCGGAAGTCCACAACCCCTTTTTGGCAGTCAAGGTAAGCCACAATTAGGACACCATCACCCGCCCGCCAAACCTCCCGATGCACTAAAGTTCTGACAGCAAAATCCATGAGCCCCTTCCCGCTTCTCACAGGATCGCGGATAAGGTCCAGGTGGTCCAGGTGACCCACGAAAACATAAATGTCATCCTTTCTGTCTAACCATTTTCCAGAAAAAATTGCAGAAAAAATCAAGCTTTGATAGGTTCAATCTGGCGTTGGTCTCCTGGAAATCTGAATCAATTAACAGATATGCGCTGGACCACGATATACCAATCTGTGACTGGACTGGCTTTTCTGGCCGTGATTCTCCTCACCGAACTCGTGTGGCCACAGATGAGTGAGAGCCGATCCCCCAGACCCGCTGAGACGGAAGAATGGTCCTTTCAGGAACTCCTGCCATCTGAATCCGTCATCACGCTGACGTTGCAGGAAGCCGTCATGGAAGCATTGGAACATAATCTGGATATTCAAGTGAGCCGACACACAAGAGATGTTCGACTCACCGACATTGTCTTTCAACAGTCACAATTTGACCCCACGGTTGAGCTCGGCGGACGGTACGACCGGACAGTCGTTCCACTCAATAGGCCCATATTCGGCCTTGGAGGCATCACGGTAGGATCGATTCCAGACACCTTTGATCAAAATGAAACAAATTTCAGCCTAGGATTGAATCAAAAGTTGCTGACCGGCGGATCGTACGATCTGACCTTTGACACAAGACGGAATTCCGTAGCCGGATCAACCAGCTTTCTTTTTAACCCGGCCTACTCAAGCAATCTACTCTTTAATCTGACGCAACCACTTCTTCGCAACTTCGGACCCTCGATCAACAACATACAAATCACGCTCGCACAAAACGCAGCTGATGTGGAACAACTGACACTCCTTAACCAGATCCTGTCGGTGATCGCCCAGGTCGAGCAAGCGTATTGGGAACTTGTCTTTGCCCGGGAGAACCTAAAAGTCGCTCGTGCGACCTTACAGGCCGCAGAAGAATTGCTCGCCAGCAACCGCGCAAAGGTTAAAGCGGGGGTGATGGCCGATGTTGAGGCCCTTCAGGCTCAGGCAGGGGTAGCCAACCAGATCGAACAAATTTTGCTGGCCCAAAAAACCGTCCTGGATCAGGAAGATCAACTTCGACTCCTCCTCAGTAAATCGGAATTCAAACTGACCCAAACCACACCCCTTGTCCCACTCGACCCACCCATTCAACATCTTCAGGAAACCCCGCTCAAAGAAAACCTCGAGGTCGCATTCGAGCAACGTCCGGACATTCTTCAAGCCAAAAAGAACATTGAAACGTCCAACGTCAATACCCGCTTTGCCAAAAATCAGCTTCTACCCGACCTCTCGTTTCAAGGAAGTCTGGGGCTTAGCGGACTGGGGAAAAACCCCCGGGATGACTGGGATCGTTTAGGCAGCACGGATTTTTATAACATGGGGGGAGGACTCGTCCTCAGTTACCCCATAGGAAACCGTTCGGCGCAGAGTCAATATCAACGCCGGATCCTGGAAACTCAACAAAGCCAGGTTTCTCTCCTACGCGTTCGCCAACAAATTATCCTGGACGTCAAAGAAGCCATCCGTCAGGTACAGACGAGCTTCAAGCGCACCAGAACGAATCAAACGGCTCGCCAATTGTCCGAAAGGCAACTCAACGCGGAGCAGGAACGCCTCAATCTCGGGCTCAGCACCACTCGATTAGTTTTAGAATTTCAAAGAGATCTTCGAATAGCTCGAGGTAGGGAATTACGAGCCATCCTAGACTACAACCAATCATTATCACGTCTTCGCCTCGTCACCGCCTCTACACTCGATCATTACAACATTGAAATTCAGTAAAGAAAAAATGAAAAATCTCCGTAGAGTTTCTCCCCACTCCAAAAATATCCCAGGCTCAGGTAAAGACCACACCATTCTCATTTCGTGAGGCCTTACCAATATGGCCATGCCGGTCTTCCTTCCCAAAGCGGAGTAAGCTCCCAGCAAAGGGGGCCTTGTTACGGACCTCTCCTTTCCACTTCACTTTGTTTTGAATGAAATCATACCCCTATGCGCAAAGCGAACAACCCTCTCACTCCGCAATTTATTCCTTTCCTGTCTTTCTATTTCCCAGGCCTTTGCTGGACTTGTTACCATACAAGTAGAGATATGAATAAAACATCTTGGATTTTGACCATCATCATACTTGCGGGAGCGGTGGGAGGTTGGGTGTACTATTCCCGGTCGACTGGTCAACCTTCACCTGAAACCGCTCATCACAACGTGGTCGAAGTCGTCCGAACCTCGCTTCAAACGAAGGTGTCGGAGACCGGTACGATCATGCCCTCTCAAACCATTGAAATTAAATCTCAATTTTCCGGCGAAGTCGCTCAATTGTTTGTGAATGCGGGGCAAGAGGTTCAAAAGGACCAGGTCTTAGCGATTATACGACAGGAATCCAGCCAGGCCCGCCAGGTGGCCCAACTCAGGGCAGGTATTTCGGAAGAACGTTTAAACGTGGACACCGCTCATCGGGAATGGATCCGTGCCGAATCCCTCTTCAAAAAAGGGTTTATCCCTCAAAAAGAGTTGGAACTTTCGCATCGGGACTATCAACAATCCCTGGTTCGTCTGGAGTTGGCCGAGCGACAACTCTTATTGGCATTAGGCGGCAACAAGGAATTGTATGAACGATACCGTGATGGCTCTGCCTCAAAAACCCGCCCTGAAGAATTTCAGGTCCGGTCACCCTCCCAAGGTACCGTCCTGGAAGTTCTGGTCCATACCGGAGAAATCATTACGTCCGGAACCGCCACATTCGGCGGCGGAACAATTCTCATGCGCATTGCCGATCTGTCCCACATGGTGGTCAAAGCGAAAATCAATGAAGTCAATATTCCAAGAGTGTCGGTTGGCCAGTCGGTGGAGATTCGCCTGGACGCCTTGCCGGAAAAAATTTTTAATGGCCGGGTGATGGCCATTGCCGCCCAGGGGGTCAAAGAAAACAATCTGGTAACCTATGAAGTCTCTATTGATATAAAAAATACCCACGTAAATTTAAAACCGATGCTGACGGCCAACATCGATATTGAGACAAAACGGCTGGAGAATGTTCTCACAGTTCCGCTTGAAGTCTTACGTGTCAATAAGGGGGACGATGTGGTGGATGTACTCGTGGACGGACAACCTCAGACCCGGAAGGTCCGTGTCGCCTTCCGGACTGATACGCAGGCCATCATCACTCAAGGACTTCAGGAACACGACCAGGTCGTCGTCCCCTCCTTTAAAGCCGAAGAGGCTCGCCGATAACGCTGGAAGTAGATTTGGCCATGTTGATTGAGCTCAACCACATCTTCAAAATCTACCAAGCGGGGCATGTCGAGGTCCCGGCCTTAATCGATATCACGCTCCAGGTCAATAAGGGAGAATTTGTCGCTATTATCGGACAGTCTGGAAGCGGGAAAACCACCCTCCTGGATATTATTGGCTGTTTGAGCCGCCCGACGAGTGGCGAGTATTGGCTGGACGGGGATCTGGTCAATACCCTTCCCGATTCCCGCTTAACCGGCATCCGTAACAAAAAAATCGGGTTTATCTTTCAAACCTTCCATTTACTTCCGCGGAAGACCGCCTTGGAAAATGTCCAACTTCCTTTGATGTATGCGGGCGCCTCACGAACAGTCCAACACAACACTGCACAGACATTATTAACCAAGGTCGGACTGCAAGACCGCCTTCGCCATTACAGCAATCAGTTATCGGGAGGCCAACAGCAACGCGTGGCAATCGCGCGTGCGTTAGCCAACAGCCCAGCGCTTCTCCTGGCGGACGAACCCACGGGAAATCTGGATAGTCAATCAGGCAAAGACATTCTTGCGCTCTTTGAACAACTGCATCGTCATGGACAAACCATCGTGATGATTACCCATGATCCGCTCATCGCACAGCAGGCGGAACGCCGCATCACCCTGGCAGATGGCAGAGTCGTGGCAGATGAGTACACGCATCAACCCCTCCCGGTGCCGGGATAAGATTATGTTACGTTCAATTTTCCTGGACGCGCTCAAAAATCTTTCAGGGAACGCGCTTCGTTCGGGGCTTACCATGTTGGGAGTCATTATTGGCGTCGCCGCGGTCATTACCATGATTGCCATTGTGGAAGGCGGACAAGTCTGGCTGGTGAATTCGCTTGAGCGCATGGGCACCAATTTGCTGTTTGTCTGGAAAAAGCGGTTGACCGTTGAAGAACGGCAGCTCTTTGCGGGGAGAAATACGGAACTCCGTTATGACGACGCTCTGGCCATTCAAACACGTTTTCCGGATCTGGTTGTTGCTCCCATTATTGAGCTGGATGGTCAATTAAAAGCGGGGGATCGTGACTACAGCGGACGAATCACCGGCACCTCCCCCGAATATAGCCAGATCCGGAACTTTCGCCCCGAATCCGGACGATTTGTCTCATCCATCGACATCAAGGAATGGAACCGGTCCGTGGTATTAGGGCATACCATTGCCGAAGTGTTGTTCGGATCCCAATCCGCCATCGGAGAGGGCGTAAAAATCGGCGATCAACGATTTACGGTAAAGGGCATCATGGAGCCCAAGGGGGAGATTTACGGGCACGATTACGACGAAATGGTGATCATTCCTATCAGCACGGGCCTGCGGTTTTTCCAGGGATCCGACAAAATCCGATCAATGATCATTCATGTACCTGACCGGCAGCGCATGGATGAAATCTCCCAGGCACTGCATCAATTTCTGGTTCAACGTCACGAAGGGGTAGACGACATTCATATCCGGAATCAGGGAGAATTTCTGAGTGCGGTAGACCAAACCCTTTTGACCTTCCGGCTGGTTCTTGGAGGCATTGCGGTGATTGCCCTCCTCGTCGGCGGCATTGGCATCATGAACATCATGCTCGTTACCGTCACCGAGCGAACCAGGGAGATTGGGCTACGAAAAGCCATTGGGGCCAGGCGGCAGGATATTCTGTTGCAATTCCTCATTGAGTCCACGACCATTAGCGTGATTGGCGGATCCATTGGCATTTTTGTGGGCATTCTCGCAGCCTATGGCATTGGGGATGTCGTCGCTCGGGCCATGCCGGGTGGAGGAGACTGGGGAGCAGTGGTTCAGCCGACCGCCATTGCCATTGCGTTTGCCTTTGCGGTCGTCGTCGGAGTGGGATTCGGTCTCTTTCCCGCCATGAAAGCCTCGAAACTGGAGCCCGCCGAGGCTTTGCGCTATCAATAAGTTTCAAGAATGCCAGCATTTTTTATCTAGAACCGGCCACACAGTCCACCATTGCCAAGCTGTGATACCTCAGAAAGAACGAGCTGCAGGATTAGCCTTCCTCCCGATCTTCACCACTCTCGGGTTTTACCTCTTACCCGCAAGCTGGCAACTCCACACTCCCGTCCAGTTCGCTCCACAACTGGTGGCCTATGGCGCCTTAAGCGTCTGGGCATATAAAAATGGGGATCTCCTCCCCAAACTTGGGCTAGGATTCAATAATATTCAATCAGGGGTTACCCACGGGACTGCGATTGGTCTCACGCTGGGTATAGTGAATACTGGGATCATCTTATTCGTCATGCCTGCTTTGGGAGTGGACATCAATTTTCTCTCTCAGACCCCTCATGCCCGGATTCCGTTTTGGATCATGATGCCATGGTTCATCATCCTGATTGCTATGGCCGTTGAATTGAATTTCCGGGGATTTCTCCTGGGCCGATTACTGGTATGGTTTCAACATGTGCGTCAACCCGGTCACGCCTCGACCACCAGGATTCGCCTACAGGCCTTTCTCCCCTTATCCCTATCAGCCCTGACGTTTTCATTTGATCCCTTCATGGTGTCGACATTCCGAGATTTACATTGGATTGCCATATGGGATGGCCTGGTGTGGGGATGGCTATGGATGCGAATGCACAATCTCTATACGGTCATAGCCGCTCATGCGGTGGAAGTGATTCTTCTCTATCTCATCATACGGGGAATATTGATATGACCCATTCGTTTTCCCCTCATCTGGTGAATCATCCCTTTGGAGACCCCGGCCTCTATGTCGATATACGGTGGAGCCGGCGCGCCCTGCTCTTTGACCTAGGGGATAATATGCCCTTGAGCCCAACCCAGCTTTTACGGGCGCAGGATATTTTCATCTCTCATACGCATATGGATCACTTTATCGGGTTTGATCGGCTCATTCGTGTAGCCCTGGGTCGTGGCAAACATCTTCGATTGCATGGTCCACCGGGCCTTATTGAAAATATTCAAGGCAAACTTCGTGGGTATACCTGGAATCTGGTTGATGGATATCCGCTCACCATCGAGGCCAGAGAATATCACCCCACCCATATTCATCCCGCGCATTTTCATGCGAAGAACGCATTCGCCTGTAAACGGGAATCCATAATCCCAGGGGATCATTCCGACGTTTTTCCGGTTCTTCAAGAGCCTGCTCTTCTCGTAAAAGCCGTCGCACTCAACCATCGGATCCCTTGCCTGGCCTTTTCGCTGGAAGAACCGTTTCACATCAATATCAAGAAGGCCCGCCTCCATGAGGCAGGGCTTCCGGTTGGCTCCTGGCTCAAGGAAGTCAAACAATTAATATTAGATGGCGCACCGGATTCCCATACCTTTTCCGCCACATTGTATGTTGAACACCGGAAAGAAGAACGCGTATTTGATGTGGGCACCATGAAACGAGAATTTACGACAATCACCCAGGGGCAAAAAATCGCTTATGTCGTTGATTGCCGATATGATGCCGACAATGAGCAGCGGATTATTCAGTTATGCCAAGGGGCCACCACCCTATTTTGCGAGGCACCCTTTTTAGAAGCCGACCGGGATAAGGCTGCCAATCGCTATCACCTCACAGCCCGCCAGGCAGGAATCCTTGGACGAAAGGCCGGTGTGCAACAATTGATCGTCTTTCATTTTTCTCCCAGGTATACCGGACAAGGGGACAAACTTCACCGGGAGGCCATGGAAGCCTTCCATGAACAGTAATAATCACACATGACATGAGGAGGGACGATGCCGGAATGGGTCAGATATGGGTTGTATTTTGTCCTGGGCGGAACATTAGTGAGTGTCTCTACGTATCTGGGAAGTCATGGGCGAGGGTTCCTTGCTGCCTTGGCCAGCACTCTGCCAGTAATCAGTGGGGTGACCTTTGTTCTTATCTTCATCAATGCCGGATCGGCTCCAACCATTTCATTTGCCAAACACATGATTTGGCTTTCTCCCCCATGGTTTATGTATGTGGGAACAATGATTGCGTTTGTCCCCAAGTTAGGGTTTTGGCCAGCATATGGGTTGGCTATCGGGATATACTTGGCGGGAGTAGGGTTGACCCGACTATTACTTACCTCATAGAGACACCTGGAATTGGGCAATCAGGATAGAAGAGACTTTGGATAATTATGTGGGCAGGTATAGAAGACGAATAATATGGGAGAATTCATTAAACCGATCATCCACGCATTTTTAGTGTGTGACACCATTATCATTGATAGTCTGACAGGGAAAAAGAGCATCATCGGGGCCTTTACCCATCTCTGGGCCAAGACATTTCCATGCCAACACCCACAAGTCGGCGTGTATTTTTCGCTCACCGATGCGGAAGGCCGGTACGCATTCGAAATCCAACTGGTGTACCTTGATCAAGATCAGATTGTCGGCAAAGGTTCCCTCCCGCCAATTGACATTTCCAACCGGTTAACGACCCAGGACTTCGGCGTGAATATTCCGTATCTCGTGTTTCCAGGGCCTGGACGGTATGAGTTTCGTCTATATGCTGATGGTCATTTCATCACCCAAAAAGACTTCCAGGTTATCCAACAAGAATCTCCTCCCTCATCCCAGTCCTGATTTCATATTAGGGGAGTGTTGAATAACAATAATTTCTAAGGGCATATAACCACAGGCACGTTGCCTATTAGAGGCGTCGGGGCGGTTCAAAAAAGTTCGTCCAGCAAGGCCGCAGTCATTTTTGCGCGCAGAGCGTACTTCCAGTACGTGAGCACGGAAAAATGGCGAGAACGCCGCTGGCGGCTTTTTTCAACAGCCCCATTAGCTTTCTCGTCTGATCAACACATCTATCGACTCCCCCTTCGCATGGAGCGGGGGACGGGAAAATCCCTCAGAGCTCATTCCACAATTCGGATGAATTGATCAATATCAGCAAATCGACTGAGCAGAAACATGCCCTTTCCGGCTGAATTCGACAAGAAGCAGCCACACCTTCCAGCAATCTCGACCTCACTCCCCAGTCTCGGCATTTTACCTTTTCTCTCTAGTCACCGATGAACTACCCGTTAAAAGACGACCAACGGCCCCAAGGACCCAATCAAGATATCAGACAGCAGGGAAAATGCCTTTTTCACCATAAAAACAGATCAAAATTACCACTTCAAATAGGGAGATTTGCAATGACTGCATCGCACCACCAACAAGGTAAACTACGCCTAGGCTGTTTGTTCATCCTGATCCTCTTTTTTTTGGGCACCGGAACAGTCAATGGTCAGGTGGTCGGGGATGGGTACAACAATAGCCTGATTTACAAAATCCAATCTGATACGAATACCGTCTATATTTTGGGATCGATCCACGTGTTGGCGGAAGAATACTATCCTCTCACCAGATCCTTCTCCTATGCCTATTACAATTCCCAAAAAGTCGTCTTTGAAATTGATCCGGAAATATTATTTTCTCCCGACTCATTTTCTCAACATGAAAAGCAGTACACCCTCCCAAAGGGTAAAACACTGGAAACGGTGCTCTCCCCAAAAACTTATGGACTGATCAAACAGAAGATTCAAGCCCTGGGAGGAACCATCCAGGATTTCCAACAATACAAACCCTGGGTGCTCTATCTCACGGTAAGCGGACGATTTGATTCCTCCATAGATTTCCGGCCTGAATTAGGAATTGAAAATCATTTCTATCGCATGGCCAAGGATGCCGGAAAACCCACCGGCGGGCTGGAAACCATTCAAGACCAATTGAATGTGTTCGACACACTTCCGTTCAACATCCAAGATGCGCTTCTTCAGGAATCACTCGCTGCCGCCGGTTCAAAGGAACGAGAACAAGCGTTTTTACATATGGTGAAAGACTGGCACCAGGGAAATCTCGACGGGTTGGAACAATTGGTGGAGTCATTCAAAACCTACCCGCTGTTCTATAAAAAACTTCTCGTCCAACGAAACCAGAACTGGATTCCCCAAATCGAATCGTTCTTACAAGAGGAAAAAAACGTTTTAATTATTGTGGGTGCGGCTCACCTCGCGGGAAAAGACGGATTGCTCTCCCTGCTGAGAGAAAAAGGCCACCAGGTTGAACGCGTGTCGTATGCCATGCCCTAGAACGGTAAAAGAGTGTACCGTTACGGCCGATCAGCATCGACCATGCCCTTTCGGGCCATCCAATCAATCATCTGCGGGCTCATCAATTTCATCCACCGGCCCCACTGTCCTCTCCAGGACGTAAACACCAGTCGTTCCCGCCGGGCCATCCCCTTTATAATCATGTCCGCACATTTCCTCGCGGTTAAGAATCTGGCATGTCCTTCAAGAACTCGCCCGAACGGTTGCCCATGAGGCCCGATACTTCGTTCATGAATTTCGGATTGCACAAAATCGGGGGCCACAATGGTTACGGTGACGCCCGTCCCTGTCAACTCAATACGAAGCGACTCAAAAAATCCGTTCATCGCATGCTTACTGGCACAATAGGCGGAATGAGCAGGCACTCCCGTCAAACTTGCGACGCTGGAGATCGCCACAATCCGGCCTTGAGTGGCCTTTATGAACGGCAACGCCAATTTGGTACAGTACACGCTCCCGAAAAAATTCACCGCCATCACGCGTTGATACAGTTTCACGTCATGAGCATCCTCTACCGTCGACCACATGGATATCCCGGCATTATTTACCAACACATCAATTCGGGAATACCGAGTCACTACCTGTTGGATCATCGCAGAACAGGCATGGGGATCCGTCACGTCCGTCGGAATGACCAGTGCAGAGGCTCCCAGGTTTTCACAGGCGAGCGCCACCTCCTGCAACCGTTCCGGATCTCTCGCGACAAGCACCAGCTGGGGAGCCTGTGGCGCCAACGAACAGGCAAGCGCTTTTCCTATACCCGAAGACGCTCCGGTGATGAGAATCACCTGGTTTGTAAATTCACTCATCATCCTTCCCTCAAGATTTCGAAATGGGATGGACCCTATTGACAGATTTTTTTAACGAGCGTAGCATTACATCTGCGCTCATGAAAAACGATTATGAAAGGAAGGAGAGAATGAGCGTACATCTCCTTTCAAACCGTAAAGAGGAAAGGGGGTCTCACATGGACGACCTTACTCCACCGGATCATGTAGGCCCATCGGCGGCGAAACCCGCCTCAGTCTCCTGACGGGCCTTCTCGTTTTCGCCGAATCATATCCCTACTCAAACACAAGCACGCCTAAAGGCATCTGGCAGCGGGAAATGCACTGAGCTTGATGATAATGAGTCACAAGAGGGATCTTCAACCTTCACATCTGGAAGATTCGGCCAACACCTTAACGAGAAACGCGTCATTAGCCTACTGATGGGCCACGTTAAACATGAGGTTCACATTTTGTGGTGTATGCCACATAATCCGAGGGGCTCCCTTCCACGGGACAAGCCCCTCGGGTTGTTTTTGATGCCGGCACCACAATCAGATAACCGTTCTTCACACCTTCTGCCACGCAAATCCCTGACTTTCTGATATGAGCATCCCTTCCATCCGCTTTCAACCATATTGTCTTGAGTTACCAGCCTGGGTCGCCGATTACCTTGTCCAACAACCGGAGACCTACCCAACTCAGGATTCCCGTATGGACCTGGTCATTAAGCTGGCGCAACTCAACATTCAATATGGAACCGGGGGACCATTTGGAGCAGGGGTTTTCCGCTTGGACACTCAAGAACTCGTCGCGCCAGGGGTGAATCTTGTTCTTTCGTCGAAAAGTTCAATGGCCCATGCTGAAGTCGTCGCGATGCTAATGGCACAGCAAATCGTGGGGTCCCATAATTTAGGAGCCATCGGATTTCCCACCCACGAGCTGGTAACCAGTTGCGAGCCATGCAGTATGTGCCTGGGAGCGATTTCCTGGTCAGGCGTTCGACACATCGTTTGTGGCGCCAGAGGAAGCGACGCCGAAGCGGTTGGTTTTGACGAAGGCCCCAAACCGGCAAATTGGATTTTGGAACTTGAGCAGAGGGGGATTGCCGTAACCATGGATATTAGGCGAACCAGCGCATCTTCTGTACTCCAGAAATATGTTCAAAACGGCGGGGAGGTGTATAACGGCCGGAAAGGGTAGATGAGAGACATATCTTCCTTTCCCAATTTCAAGGAGAAACATAGATGACTCCTAAACCGAACAAATCAATTGCTGCACACACATCCACCATTACCCTCGCCATTGATATTGGAGGATCCGGGATTAAAGGCCTCCTGCTCAATGAGTCCGGCCAACCTCTGGCTGAACGGGTACGAATGGTCACACCAAAACCCGCTACGCCAAAGGCCATCATCCCGCTTATTTCAGATATTGCCAAAACTCTTGGCCGGTTTGATCGCGTATCAGTGGGCTTTCCGGGCGTCATTCACCAGGGGCGGGTGAAAACAGCCCCCAACCTGGACGCATCCTGGCCTGGAACCGATCTCGTTGGAGAACTCAAACAATACCTCCATAAACCGGTTCGGGCAGCAAATGATGCGGATGTGCAGGGCTATGGAGCGATCAAAGGCCAAGGGGTCGAAATGGTCATTACCCTGGGAACCGGATTTGGAACCGCCTTATTTATTAATGGGCACCTCGTGCCAAACTTGGAAATTGCTCACCACCCCTTTCGGAAACAACAAACGTACGAAGTACAATTGGGTGCCAGCGCATTGAAAAATGTGGGGAAAAAGAGATGGAATCTCCGGCTGGCCAAAGCGATTGACATATTAGATCGAGTGATTAATTTCGACCATCTCTACATTGGCGGAGGAAACGGCAAAAAGGTCACCATTCCATTGCCATCTCATGCCACCATCGTCTCAAATACAGCAGGTCTCCTCGGGGGAATAGCCCTCTGGGCCGATCCCAATGTGGTCATTCCATCTAAGCCTAAGGTCCCTGGTAAAGGAACCGCACGCAAACAGGCTTCTCGAAAAAAGTCATCAAAAACTCTCCAGAAGAAAAAAAATTGAAACCCATAAACGCTTCCCCATCCCTCAGCTCGTTCCACGCCAAGTTGCGGCTTCCCTTCATCTTGAGGGAAATCGCCTAACCGGCACACACCACCATGATTCCGTACGGATTACCTCAACTGTTCTGGGTTGGTCTGGGTGGGTTTTTAGGGTCGGTAGGCCGATTTGTGATCTCCGGCTTCTTTAACCGCCTGAGTCCGACTCTTGCCTTCCCGATTGGCACTCTGGCCGTCAATATTCTCGGCTGTTTCCTGATCGGATTGCTCCATGGATTGGCCGAGTCCAGGAATATGCTAGGAACGGACACCAGAATCTTTCTGTTTATCGGCGTTCTGGGTGGATTCACGACCTACTCGACCTTTGGGTTCGAATCCCTGGCACTCCTGAAAGACGGAGCCATGCTCAAAGCCTCCGCCAATATCATCATCCATGTCTTCGTGGGTCTAGCCGCTGTCTGGGTAGGTGATACATTAGGCCGGCTGTAAGCCTAAGGCCCTTCTTCCTCATTTCAATTCATAAAATACATTGGAGAGTGGATTCCTTCTCTTGAAGCCACTTGGCGGGAAGGGGGTGAACAGGGTACAAACATTATTCGTCTTTTTCACTATCCGAATGGTCGGCATCCCTGAATATGTCTTCAAAAAAACCGGTTGCACCTTCCAACTCTCCCCATGCGGACCTGATCATTGAAGGCGCACGGCAAAATAACCTTAAAAATATTTCTCTCCGTATCCCGCACAACGCCGTCACCGTCATCACCGGTGTGTCAGGATCCGGGAAATCCTCTTTGGCCTTCGACACCCTGTTTGCAGAAGGCCAGTGGCGTTATGTGGAATCGCTCTCGTCCTATACGCGCATGTTCCTGGACCGCGTCAAACGGCCTGATGTGGACCGACTCACCAATATCCGTCCCTCAATTGCCCTGGAACAAAAAAATCCGATTCGGACTTCGCGCTCCACCGTCGGCACCACCAGTGAAATTTCGGATTATCTCCGGTTGCTATTCTCCAAAATCGGACGTTTGACCTGCCCCGACTGCAAGGTGGAAGCCATTGTCCACCACCCCACCACGATCGCGCAAGATTTACTGAATCGTTTCCCCAATCAACGCGCCCTCGTCTCTTTTCCAAAATCCGCCCCCCATCCTGACGCACTTGAGTTCATGCACACGTCACTCTTAAAACAAGGCTTCATTCGTGTCGTCATCAACCACCAACTGATCAACCTCAACACCGACCCCTTCCCCTCCCCGCTGCCATCGGAATTGTTGGTGGTCGTTGATCGCCTGACTTTGGATACGGAATCCCGCAGCCGATTGGTCGAAGCGTTGGAATCAGCATTTCGCGAAAGTGAGGGCCGCGCGATTGTCTGCATCGGGGATAACCAACCCCTAGCCTATAGTGCACACCTCTCATGCCCGGGCTGCGGCAGGACGTTCCCGACGCCACGACCCGTATCCTTTTCCTTCAATCATCCACTTGGAGCCTGCCCCGAATGCAAAGGGTTCGGCAACATCCTCCGCTACGACGAACGGTTACTAATTCCCGACCCCGACAAATCCTTACAAGACGGGGCGATCGAACCATGGACAAAACCGTCCAATGTGTGGTGGCAGAAAGAAATGCTCAGAGCCTTCAAGAAGAAAAACCTCGACCCGACCACACCTTACAACCAACTCACCCAAGCAGAACAAGACCTGATTTGGAAAGGAAAAGGAAAGCTCGAGGGTATCAATGATTTTTTTACCTATCTAGAAGGCAAACGCTACAAGATGCATGTCCGGGTCTTCCTAAGCCGGTATCGCAGTCCTTTCCCCTGCACAACCTGCCAGGGAACCCGCTTACGGCCGGAATCTCTCATGGTCAAGATTCATGATTGCCACATTCACGAGGTATGCGGATGGCCCCTCTCTGATCTTCATCGATGGCTTCAGACCTTGCCGCTAAGAACATTTGAGGAGGCGATCGCCAGGGATCTGTTGATGGCTTTGCAAACGAAACTGTCATTTCTCCTGCGCGTAGGGTTGGAGTATCTCACACTCAACCGGGAAATGCGGACGTTATCCGGAGGCGAAGCTCAGCGTATTCATCTGGCGACACAACTGGGCAGTCAGCTCATGGGCACACAGTATGTCCTGGATGAACCGACGATCAGCCTCCATGCCCGCGATACCGAGGCCATGGGCATGATTTTGCGGGAGTTGGCGGAGCGGGGCAACACCGTGATTGTGGTGGAACATGATCCGCAGATCATTCAACAGGCTGATTACATCGTCGAACTGGGACCTCAATCAGGCGATCAAGGCGGAGAGGTCATCTGCGCGGCCCCCTACCAATCCTTTTTCAAGCATCCCCAATCACTCACCGCTAAATATTTGCGTGGGGAACGAACCATTCCCGTACCTTCCAAACATCGATCAGGAAATGGACAAGCTCTTCAGTTCACAGGAGTGAACGAACAAAACCTCAAAAACCTCACCGTCAACATTACCCTCGGCACGCTGGTCTGTATCACGGGTCCTTCCGGATCGGGAAAAAGCACCTTAGTCGAAGCCACCATCTATGCAGCTCTGGCGCGCTTTTTTAAGGTGGACACTCCTCCCCAACCCGAGCTGGCAAGCATGACGGGGCCGGAACATCTCCGAACCGTCTGCCTTATTGACCAGGAACCCATCGGTAAGACCCCGCGCTCGAATCCCATCACCTACATTAAAGCCTATGATGAAATCCGGGCCTTATTTTCTCAATCGCCAGAAGCGCGGGCGCACCGGCTCACGCCCGCGCATTTTTCGTTTAACACCGGGAAAGGCCGATGCGCTCGTTGCCAGGGGAACGGGTATGAAAAACTGGAAATGTATTTTCTGGCGGATCTCTACGTGCCCTGCGCAGACTGTGAAGGCAAACGGTTCAAAGAAAAAATCCTACAAGTCCACATCAAAGGACATTCCATTCATGATGTGTTGAACCTCACCGTCGATCAAGCGACCCCCTTCTTCGCGGCTTCCTGTCCCAAGGTCCTCAAAGGATTGCGCGTGCTTCAACAGCTCGGGCTTGGCTACCTCACACTGGGACAACCAGCCACAACATTATCCGGAGGCGAAACCCAACGGCTGAAAATTGCGCGGGAATTGACCAACACCCCAAAACGATCAACCGCCAACTCAGACCACAACGGTGCCCTCTACATCCTGGACGAACCCACCAGGGGACTGCACCTTGAAGATATCACGCGCCTGTTAACCGTCTTGAATCAACTGGTCGAGGAAGGGAATACGGTCCTGGTAGTTGAACATCACCTGGACGTGATCAAATGCGCGGATTGGGTTATCGATTTAGGCCCCGGCGGTGGCGAATCAGGGGGCCACATCGTCGCCCAAGGCCCGCCGGAAGAGATTGCCAACAGCCCTCAGTCACTCACCGGCCAATATCTAAAACCACTGGTCTTCCAAAACTAACAGGTTTTACCAATGAACGCCATATATAACTTCCGTTTGACAGCAATTGAAGGAATCGCCTCTTTTCTCTCATCCGAGCTTCGACGGATCCAGCAATCTCGCACCATGATAGACCGTCAACAATTCTAGACTGGCATCTTTCAAACGGTAGACTAGCCGGTAATTGCCCAGAATAACCTCTCGCACAATAGGATCATTTAGTTCAGGAACAATCCTGCCAGACTGGGGAAACGCTGCAATGCGCTCAACAGCTTGAAAGATATCTACAACCAGGAGGCGGGCATACTGAGAAGAGTCTCTAGCGATGAATTCGACGATTGAATGAAGGTCTTCCGCTGCCTGAGGAGTCCACCTTACTTCAACCACTTTTGCATCTTTTGCTTCACCTGCTCATGAGGAATTGTTTGACCAGCATCAGCCTGCTGAATGCCTTTTTCGACCTTGGCCAAAAATAGTAGACGTTCCATCGCATCCTCAAAAGACGCATCGTCGGGAAGTCCCTCTACCGCTTTCATAACTTTTTGTTTGGTTGTCATTCTCAAAGGATACCCTGCCAGAGTATACAATTCAATGTCTGGTCAATTTAGCAATCAATCTCGCCTTCAGCGGCGGCGAATCCGGCGGCAATATTGTCACCGAGGGCCCACCGAAAGAGATTGGCAATAGCCCCACCTCTGCTCGCTCCTGCCCAGTATCTCTTAGCGGCTAAATGTTCTGACGTTTCAAAAAACAGTAGGCTACTTTTGGCTGTATAGCGATGAAGTCTGTGGAGCCTGTTCGCAAATGCGGCCGAAATAGGTCGCAGCCCAACGATTCAAGACGCGGGCGAAGAAACCAAGGACCCAACAAAAGATTTACCCCCTACCCCTGAAGAGTGACTGTTGCGCCTCAGGCAACGAAGGCCACCTTGTTTCAATCATCCCTGGTTTCCTCGGATAAGATAGGCCAGGGTTTTTACCAGCTTTCTCAAAGCTAGTATTTCATTTATAGTAGTATCATAGGTCTTTTCTTGATTCAGATTGGCTTAACCTTATGCTCTTTTCCTCCTTTCAAAAACCATCCTTAGTGAGACAGGAAGTTATCACTCTCTGTTTCTTCGTTATCTTGGCCGTCGGCATCCAAGGATGCTCTGATTCCGAAGAAAAAGCCTCACCGACTACCCAGGAAAAGCCGGCACCGACAACATCAGCAATTGCGCCAATAGATGCGCAGGCTCCATCAAGCACGAGCGAGCAAGGAAATGTTTCTCTGCCTGCCACAACATCGGAACCCTTCCGCCAACCAGCCCAGGAAGAATTGGATCACGCGAACTTTGCCATAGGAAAAGCTGAACAACTCCTTCGTCGAGCTCCCATGGGCAAGGAATCGGACCTGGCCTTATACGCTTTGGAGCGGGACCTGGATTCAGCTCGAACCCTTCTTCGAACCGGTCAAACTCATTTTGATGAACAGAAATTCGAAATGGCCCAAACTCAGGCCAAACAAGCCACGGAAAAAGCTTCGGCCGTGTATGAGCACATTGAGCAGGCCATCAGTATGGTTAACGAAAATTCACAATAGCTTGCCGGCTTCTATGGTTAATTTGGTCTCTGGTGGTGATGTCCCAGCATGGCTCCCGACAACCGAGATCTTCAGTTTCCCCGGAAGACTTTTGAAACTATCAGAACCACCGGTTCCCTAGTTTTCTGGGCGGCGCTAGCTTGGGGAGTCTTGATGCTTCCCTTGCTCGTTGTCTTCGCTTCACCTTTCCTGAATTCTGCCAAATCCATCCCGTTATCCATACCCTTCCTCCAGGTATCTAACAGTCTTTCTCCAGATGAAACTCTGGACGATACCTCCGCACACATGCGCCAGACCCGTTATAAGGAAATTGAATTTTCACTATCCCAGCCACTCCAAACCGCCTCCAGTCACTTACCAAATCACATGCCCCTCAAACCGCAGGCAACAATCTATCTTCTTGTAGATACATCCCGACATCGGCTTTTCGTGAAAGAAGGCGATCGGGTTCTGCATGAGGCCCTTGCCTCAACCGGCAGCGGGAACACCTTAGCGGACCCCAGGAATCCGGAAAGAACGTGGACGTTCGAAACTCCCAAGGGTACGTTCAGTATTCAGAGCAAGTTAGAAAAGCCGGTGTGGATTCGTCCCGATTGGGCCTTCATCGAACAAGGCGATCCGGTTCCTGACAAGATGGCTGATCGATTAAAACCGGGAGTACTCGGGCGCTATGCGTTGGGTTTTGGCAATGGATATTTCATTCATGGTGCCTTGTACTCAAATTTATTAGGCCAGGATGTCACCCACGGATGCATTCAACTGCATCCTAAAGATCTTCAATTTGTGTTTGAAACCGTCCAATTGGGCACCCCGATCATCATTATCTGAACAATTTCAGGGGCTCAAAACTATCAGTAATAGGGGTATGCGAGCGGACGATAGCCGGTAAAATAACCCGCTGGATAGCCTCGTCCCCAACCAAATCCGGAATAGCCTCGGCCCCAATACAGTGCCTCATCCCATATGGTCAAATCTTTGATGCCAAAAATGGGAACCTCTTTGGTATCTTCACCCACTTGGATGGTTTCACGGCCTATAATCTCACCGACAATGGATATGGCTCTGCCTTTTTCAAGCACTGCTGGATCTACTGGATCCTTCCCTTTCGAGAGCGCAATGAATCGACCCTGAGTTTTGGTGCGATGAATTGCTGGAGTAAAATCATCGTTCAGTGGGAGCTGAAGAACTTCAATTCTGGTCGCATCCTGCTTTCGATGGACCGATAGCACCTCTCCTCCGACAACCATTAACTCTCCTTGATAATTTTCAGGGTTCTCTCGAACCTGCTTAAAGTCCAGTGTGTGGTTGACTTGATTTTCCAAACCCTTGGGGATCACCTGATATCGAGAACATCCCCCAAACATAAGCGAAAGAAACAGTATGGATAAGATGATTGAATTTTTCATGGCAGCGATTTCTCCTGAGGGATTTTAATACGAGAAAAACAAGTCGACAAAATAAGGGCCAAATTTTTCATTTATTATGGATACCATCTGTATTCTTCTAAATTTTAACTTGTTCGCTCAGCTTTGAATCCTGCCAATAACCCTTGGTGATAGTGGCCCATTACGGACAGGAAAGTTTTACGATATTAGTCATCGGTCTCCAAAGATTTAAACATTTCTCCAAAATTTTGTTGGGAATACAGTGGATTGGATGGTCGCCGAATAATCGGCCCGATGAAGATATCGAACAAAGGCATATCGAAAATGCACTCCCGCCCCACGCCACCTTTTTCAATCCCCCAGTCCCGCCTAAATTCCTATCGTCAATAGAACTCTTAACAGTCTCCCCCGCCTGAGAATTCCCAAGGGTTTTCTCCAGTTTGATACTCATTAGCCATGGGATACAGTAAAGACCTAAACCCTTTTACAAAGTTCAAAATTATTTGCTGCTTATCCAAGATGAGGAGGATCCATGACCGGAAAGAAAAAAACAAATCCATCACGGGATGCGGATACGATGATCAGGCAATATATTGAAAATCAAGATCCTGCTGAAGAAGCTATCCAAGAGGAAAATAGCGAGACAGGGGCTCAGCAAGAATCGGAGGTAGTCCTTACTCGTGGAAACAGTCGACAAAAACAGGCCAGACTTTTCGGTGGAGATCTTGACGCAACCATGGACGCGGGGAGTTCCGGCGATGAAACCGTAGGGGGTTCCAATCCTACTCCGGATCAAGATACCGTGGATGAGTTGGGCGAAGCGGTGGGTCTTACCTTTGATAATTCTGAAGAACTTGCAGGAGAAAAGGTGTATGACCGGGATACCCACCGATGGGAACTCGATCCTGCATCCTCTGAAGATTATGCGGAACGCATCAAAAGATATCGATAAGCTTCTTCAGCACAGCCAGCCGAAAGGTTCAATGGAAAAGAGCTTTAAACAACCGTACTACAAACGGGTTCGTATGAATGGGTGAGATCGATCATCCCCACCCACCCATTTCATAGCCACAAGGAAAAATTTTACCTGTAAAAACATTCAATGCGCTCTGGATGTTCATCCAATTTCCCATACTTCCAACACTGTTTAATGCCCACCGTGCGCACTACATACCACCATGGGGGGAATGTCCCTCAACCTGATTCATGCGTTGATGCAAGATCTCTCTAAATTTTCCGTATTGATCCTTAGTTAACACACCTCTCAATTTCAGCAGGGAATCAATGCGCGCCATCATCATATCTTCCTTAATGGCTCCAATGGTTTTGACCTGCTCTTCAATCGCCTGACGGTCTGGCTCATCCTTCCCGAGCAGGGTCGCAAGATCGACTTCCGCCGTTCGAACATCAGCGGTTTTTTTGACGACCATTTTATCGTAATCAAGTCGAAGCCGGTGAAAGGCCTCCTTTTGTTCATCGGTCAGCTTTAATTCTTCTTCCATTGTGCTGGAAAAATGATGGTGATCCACAAAATTTGGAGTTGTATGCGGGGATTCGGATTCGTGCGTATAGAATTCATGAGAACGTGTTCCCTCGGTAGAACTTTTTCCATTATGCGCACAGCCGCTTAATGCAAAAACCATAGAAAGGAGAATAAGGAGACTATTTATTCCAGGATCATGCCGAAATAGCTCTTTTAATGTAGGTATGAACGCCATAGTCGTCTCCTTTGGTTAAAGCGGTTGGCCATTTCTTTTCCAATAAATGATTATGTCCATTATCAAAGAGCAGTATACCTCTCACACCTGGCAAGAACCCTGGTTTCTTAAAATCTCAGTAACTTACAAGGAGACAGGCCGGGTCGGTGTATCCAACATACTGAAAAGGTCCGGCGACAGCATGTATGTCATGATCTCCAGCCATCTTCCCACCCATCCCACAAAGACCTCACGATATTTTAAATATTCCGAAGTAGATGGAACTTTTGTACAAAGACTTGCTGTAAAACACGGCACTAACAACAGATAGTTTAAGCAACAGAGAAACTACAACAACTTTCTGCCTAGAGGAACCGATTTGTCCGGGACACACAACGCCACCTCCCCGTTCTCAGTATGAAATCCCGTGACCAGGCATTCCGACATCACAGGACCGATCTGTTTGTTTGGAAAATTCACCACGCCGACCACCAGCTTACCCACTAGCTCTTCCGGCTTGTAAAGGACCGTGACCTGAGCGCTCGACTTCTTCATGCCGATGTCCTTCCCGAAATCAACCTGGAGAATGTAGGCAGGCTTTTTGGCTTCCGGGAACCGCACCGCACTCACAATGCGCCCGACGCGAAGCTCGACTTTTATAAATTCATCCCATGAAATGGTCTGCACTTCAGCCTCCTTAATTAACTCATAACAGTTTTTCGTATAAGCGTAGCACCCTTCTTCCGAAGCCTGTTCTCACTTTTATTCTCTACCTTTGCCTTACCTCCTGGAGGTCCAATAAAATATATATTCTCCTATTCCTCTCATCCTGTTTGGTCCCCAGCTATGTTACCCAGCTAGAGGCTAGACCATCTCCTCAAAAACAGCGATTTCCAGAACAGATTCATGTCCCCAAAAAAAGTCCAAATGTTTTGCTTAAGATTGCAAGAGGTTATGCCGACTCACACCAATGTGATTTAACCTGACCGTATCTTAAGGAGAATAACATGTCCAAAATCTGGCGTTTGGTTCTGTTACTAACATGTATGTTGGTGGGATGCAGTACCACGGGGAATTTGGGAATTGTGACCAAAAGCTCAGCCGACCCAGCCTCGCTTTTGAAAAACAGCCAGGGCTATGAGGAGTTAGGACCAACTGAAGGACAAGCTTGCCGTCATTTCATTTTGGCCATTATCCCATTTGGCCAATCGGACATGGCTAAAGCGGTGGATAAAGCTTTAGAAACCACGGGCGGAGATGCCTTACTCAATGTCTCAGCAGAAAGCAGCCTGTACGGTTTCATTCCCATTTACAACGTCTATACTTTTACCTGTACCACGGTCAAAGGAACCGCCATTAAGTTTAAATAGAGTACTGAGTTGACCTTGATTCTTAGGTAAACAGAAACCGGACGGCTTCATTGTCGGATTGGCGCTTGCTATTCCCTTAATCTCATTCGATTGTCTACGGTTGAAGGTTTGCTGAGTCATGAGTACAAATACCGTGGCTTTGGCCGGCTCTGCCGCTTCGGCAGCCCTGCTTCCCGCCGCTTAATTATAAGATAAAATTCACAACGTTTTGCCCTGGAGCAGGGCGGAGGTGGGTAAACCGCATGCTTCGTAAGAATTGCTGGTTGTATTCATTGAATGTTCGCACTCTTCTCAATATTGTGGCGTGCACATAAAAGTTGGATATTTTCGACTTTCAAGGAAGTGCCACCCTTAGAATACGGAACAATATGATCCATCTTACCCATAACTGAGGCCACGATTTTGTAATCGGTCGAAAGCCGATCGATTCCCGGTCGACATTCGGCCACCGCGGACGCGAACATTTGTCCCTTAAACAACGAAGTGGGCGCTGGCTTCTTGCATCTGACGCCTGGCTTTCTCACCACCTTCGGATGTGATGGGGCAGGTGCCGTTTTGGATAAGCACAACTTCAAAATCTTCCCGGCGTGCGTCCAGCACCGTCGCCAGGACGCATACGTCCTCAGCAAGCCCGGCGACCCACAATCGGCGGATGCCATCTTTTTTAAGCTGAACAGCCAGGCCGGTCTGGTCGAACGCGGAATTCTGATCCCGATCAAACCGGACACCTTTTGTTACAAGAATGGTTGAGTCGGGCAACACAAGATCCGGATGAAATCTGGCGCCATTGCTATCCTGAATGCAATGAGGCGGCCATGGGCCGCCCTGTTCCTTGAAACTCATGTGGCCGATCGGGTGCCAATCCCGTGAGGCATAGACCGGCACACCCTTGGCCTTTGCAGCTGAAATCCACCGGTTGAGGACGGGCACGATCCTATGACCGCCCTCAACGGCAAGCGCCCCACCGGGGCAAAAGTCTTTTTGCACATCGACGAGGAGTAGGGCATCGCCGGATTTTAGGGAATTGCTGACTTCTGTCATGGTATAGCTGTCCGATTAGGTGGAACCTTTTCGGTTATTGGTAAGGTCTTTGATGATTTGCTGCTGAAGGTGGGCCAGTGTTCTACTCACTTCGACCGGATAAGCGGAATCGGCAGGGGTAATTGCCCGCACTCGTTCGGGCAAACGGGAAATTTGTTCCTGCGCATATTGTCGTGCTGTGGTGAGATCGACCCTTCGCTCGGGAAGCCGCTTGCCGTTCCGCATCATCGGAACCAGAAGAGGTCGTCCAACCGGAACTTCATCGTCACAGGCGATCACATCACGCACGTCATGTTCCCCCTCCACAATGCGGAACACCTGCTTACGACCGGGAAGGATCGGTTTGCCCGTTGATAGTTTGAGCCGGCCCTTTCCGGCATACTCGGAAAGCTTGTAGGCGATATCCAGATCAGGCGCATCGCTCGAAACCCCCATACTGGTGCCCACGCCAAAGCCATCGATCGGCGCCCCCGACGACACCAAGGCCGCAATCGCATCTTCATCGAGTCCCCCACTGACGAAAATCTCGACATCCCTTAGGCCCGCATCATCCAGTAAACGGCGTGCCCTTCGGGAAAGATCCAACAAATCACCGGAGTCGAGACGCACGGCTTTAACCTTAAAATCATCACCCAGGGCTCTCGCCAGATCAATCACCTTCCGGACGCCCGCCAACGTATCGTAGGTGTCAACAAGCAACACGGTCTCGGGATACAGTTGAGCAAATGCCCGAAACGCTGTTGCTTCGTTTTCATGCGACTGAATATAGCTATGCGCCATGGTTCCGGCGACCGGCACACCATACAGTTTGCCCGCGAGGACATTCGAGGTCGCGGCAACCCCGCCGATCCAGAACGCACGAGCCGCCTTGAGCGCGGCGTCGATCCCATGCATCCGGCGTGGACCGAAATCGATCACAGGGCGTCCTTCCGCCGCAGCCACAACACGCTGCGCCTTGGAAGCCAGCACAGTCTGGACATGAATCTGGTTCATGATGAAGGTTTCCACAATCTGTGCCTGCGGCAACGGCGCCACAATTTCGAGGATCGGTTCGTTGGCGAAAACGGGAGTTCCTTCGGGAACGGCATACACCTCTCCCGTAAAACGAAAATCACGTAGCCAGTTGAGGAACCTGCCGGAAAACTGCCTTAACGAGTCCAGATAGGCCAGATCATCCTCGCTGAAACGAATCGTTTCCAGATAATCGAGGACGGTATCCGCTCCACAAGCCAATAGGAAATTCCGCCGGACCGGTAGACGCCGAACGAAGAGGGTAAAGACGGCGTCAGCCATCATGCCCTCCTCGTAATAGGCATGGAGCATCGTCAGCTCGTACAGATCGGTAAAGAGCGCCAGGCCATTGCCTCTTTCGTCCTGCATAGAAGGCGTCGGTGAAAGACCCGGTAATGTTGGAGAGGTAAAATGTTCGAGGTGTTTCCCCCTACCGGCAAGAGAATCACGTGGAGTTCCCATCGTTCCGGATGACTTCCCAGGGGAGGAGGAAAGTTCTCCAAGGATGCGTTCAAAACACTGTTGACTTTCCTCGTCGAACAACACGAACCGGATGTGCGTGACGGAGGACAACCGTGGCACTTCTTCCAAGACCGTCTTCAGAGCAACTCGTGCCGCCTCCCTAATTGGATAGCCAAAGATGCCGGTTGAGATAGCCGGGAAAGCCATTGACTGAATGCCGCGCTGTTCAGCCAGGCGGAGGGCATTGGCGTAGCAGTTGGCAAGAAGCGCTTCAGCCGGCTCGTCTCGACCGTAGACCGGGCCGAGGCAGTGGATGACGTAACGGTTGGGAAGACGATGTGCTCCGGTGAGCACCGCTTGACCGGGACGGATAGGAGCCAGCGCCCGACCTTCTTTTTCCAACCCTGGTCCTGCAGCGCGATGAATGGCCCCGGCAACCCCGCCCCCACTGCGTAACTCGGCGTTGGCCGCGTTAACGATCGCATCCATGTCGGGTTGACTTGCGATATTCCCCCGCACAAATTCGATCGTAATGCCGTTGATCTTTTGTTTCAGAATGAGACTGTAACTCCGCTCTTTCAGGGTTATCCGCCTTGGGGTAGTTCTGAATTCCTTATCCTAACTGAGACCTAGCTTCACTGCAGCTTCCTCCTTACTTGTTGGAATAGCGGGATCCCCTACCTTACCCTACCAATGAAGGTCGCCAGACACACACTCTAAATCAGGCACCAACAGCACGGAGGGTGACTGAATGCATTTATTAGATCTCTCCAAGAATGACTTTTGTCCAGTCAGGAACATCCATATAAATCATTTTACGAATTATTTTCTCAGCCAACAAAGCGTATTCTTGAAAGTTCTGTATTATATTTTCAATTTTACTCCTGTCATTTTCGCAAAGTGCACCACTGTGAGCGACCTGACTTCTATAATTGTATAGTTCCTTCAGCTTATGATAAATATTTTGCCGTTCTTCATTGGTAGAACCAATAAGCCAACTCCCACGAAGACGGAACGATAGGGAAAGCTGATCGTTATTCTTATTGTCATCCAGAAGCGCCATTTCTAATGCAATACCTAGATCAAGTATTTTATCTTCAATTTGCCTCCTACGTTTCGCTTGAGATAGGCGTGATAGTACTCTGCTCATACGCATTTTATTTCCGGGTGACAACCTATGAAAGGCACTCAGAAGTTCATTAATTTCAAACGTGTTGTTTGCAGATAGTTTCGTTGAACTAGATCCCCATATTTCATGTAAGGGACCAGAGCCACTTGCTCCGCCAAACATACCCATCGGCATTCCCATCGAACTATACGAGGTCGAAAAGTAAGATATACATGAAACGCCATCAATTGCATTAAGTAAAAGTGCAACATCAGCAAGGAGGCTAGATGATTCCCAAAACTGCCTGTCTTTATTTTGGGCAAAAGAATTATCATTTCTAGAAATTTTCGCCACTTCGCATTCATAGGTAATCGCTGCTTTAGGCATGGGCAGACTGTGTAATTGTCTAAAAAAATATTCATCCTTTAAATATTGTTCCTTCTCGCGTGAATCGGGCATTTGTTCGACAGAAATGATCCCAACACCATTTTCTAATACGATAGGATTATCTACCTCGATTCCAATGACCCATAAGGTGTTTATGACCGGAATATTTTCTGAGTCTAGAAATCTGTTTAAATTACGTTCTGCGACCAAGGATCCAAATTCGTTGGCCGCCCATAAAAACCACATTGCCAAGTTCTTTATTTCAAATGTGGCGGCACCGCTCCCCCGTGAAATTAGTTGTCCCTCCAACGCTTGCACTCTAGGATCTTTCTCAAGAGCTTTCAGTACTATTGCCCCAGGCCCTTCATTTTCAAGCAATCTTGAATAATGCAAATAAAGCCTAGTCTGAATGTCGTGGACAAAAGCTACATTGCCCATGTCAGGTTTGGGGATATTTAATCGACCTATATTCATAATTTTCCTTCCAACAGAGTCCCCGGTTGAGTAGTGGGCCAAAGGCCAATGGGAACCAACTAAATTCCGAACTCGCAACCAGTGGACCTGGTACTTAAAAGCGGACTGCATTCCGATGTCATTTTGCCCTAACACCTTCGAACAGTTTTCCAGGGCCTGCCACTCCATTCATGAACATTTTTGTACAATTCGCGGCCTGATGGCGGCTAAACGTCCACATTCAGTTCCAGGTTCACTCAGTGGAGACCATCCACGGGGAAGGGACTTGTCCATGCCAAATAAGAGGTTAATTATGCCTGGAGTACATCAGCAAGAGCGCGAAGGAGTTGTGTCCCATCGCCACGCCATGCACTGCCGTGCATGCACGCAAGTGTTGTCGGATGTGTCGAGGCCAGCTTCTCAAGAAGCACCCCTGCGTTTTTGGTGTGTGAGAAGTAATCCATTTGGTGGCGGAAGGCCTCGCTGGGTCCAAGAATGTCCGACTCCGTAACAGGAGAGTGGTCAGCTCCTCCCTGCGTGAACAGATCGCCGCAAAACAACGTCGACGTCCGCTCTTCCATCAGTAAGCCACATTCCCAGGCATGAGGCAGATGCGGCGTGTCGAACCAGCGCACAGTATGTTCGCCCAGAGTGAGCCGCTCTCCATCCGTTAGGGCGCGAGGTGCACGATCGGCAAGGTCATTGATTGAGACCATGGCCGCAACTGTCCCACACAACGGCACAGCCTGGGGAGCAGCGGCCAGCCATTCGTTGAGTGACCCGCATTCGTCGGCTTCCACATGAGAAAACGAAATGTATCGAAGTTTCTCAACCGGCAACACGCTGGCCACCGCTTCACGGACGAATGGGAACATTTTCCGCGGGCCGGTATGAAAGATCAGTGGTTCATCATCCACGATGAGATATTGGTTAAACGAGAACGCGCCTGCACCTTCGATCACAACCGGGGTGTAAATGCGATAAATCCCGTCAGCAATCTCATGCACATTGGTTCCTGACTGCTTATTCGTTATGGTCATGAGACTCTCCTCGTTATCGATTGGGCCGCCCCCTTTAGGATATGAGAGATCCACCTGGCTCCTTAAAAAGTATTCGAGCCTAATAAATTTGATTTTTGGTCAACCGACTAAGGATGTCAATTTGCCATAGGGCTCATAGGGTTGAGCTCTAAATTGTCTGGACCATTATTGATTTCATGAATCCTTATTTAATGCGACGGTCCTGGCTTCTTTGGTATCGTATCCCTGGCACAGGGCTACAATGCCTTTGAAAAGCATAATCAGAAAACGAATTTCCCTCACCCATTTTTAACCAGGGAACTTCAATTTGCAAGTGAGCGAAGGGAGTGGCTGACCATGACTGATTTTGAAAAGCTCGGGGTGTTTTATTTAGGGAGGCCATACGACCTCGCCACCAAATCAGCAAAACCCGGCCTCCTCCTCTATGACTCGAAAGATCTGGTCACCCATGCGGTCTGCGTCGGCATGACGGGCAGCGGCAAGACCGGCTTGTGTATTGGTCTGTTGGAAGAAGCCGCAATCGACAATATCCCGGCCATCATCATTGACCCCAAAGGCGATATCGCCAACCTATTACTGACCTTTCCCGATCTCCATGGCAGCGATTTTCTTCCCTGGATCAATCACGATGACGCAAAGAAAAAAGCCCTCACGCCGGAAGCTTTCGCAGACAAGGAAGCGGCCAAATGGAAAGCGGGTTTGGAAGCGTGGGGACAGGATGGAGCCAGAATCGCGAAACTCCGGGAAGCAGCGGACTTTCTGGTTTATACCCCTGGCAGCACGGCAGGACTTCCTGTATCCATTCTCCAATCGTTCGCCGTTCCCTCCCCCAACATTCTTGAAGACGCAGAACTTTTAGGGGACCGGGTGGGCACCACGACAACCAGCTTACTCAACCTGGTTGGTCTGGATGCCGACCCGCTGCAAAGCCCCGAACATATTCTGCTCGCCAATGTCCTGAAAACCTCCTGGGAAGCCGGACAAGACCTCACCCTTTCCTCGCTCATCCAACAAATTCAAACCCCGCCGTTTTCCAAGTTGGGCGTGATGGATTTGGAATCAGTTTTTTCCTCGAAGGATCGCTTTGCGTTAGCCATGCGTTTTAATAATTTATTGGGAGCACCGGGGTTCTCTGCCTGGCTGGAAGGCCAGCCGATGGATATCGATCAGATTTTGCACTCGCCTGCCGGCAAGCCCCGCATCGCCATTTTTTCCATCGCGCACCTGAATGATACCGAGCGCATGTTTTTTGTCAGTCTCCTGCTCACTCAAATGGTCAGTTGGATGCGAAGCCAATCGGGCACCACCAGCCTGCGCGCACTGCTCTATATGGATGAAGTCTTTGGCTTCTTTCCTCCTATCAAAAATCCGCCATCCAAAGCCCCGATGCTCACCATGTTGAAACAAGCTCGAGCCTTTGGCTTGGGCGTCGTCCTCGCGACTCAAAACCCGGTTGACCTGGATTACAAAGGATTGGGCAATACGGGAACGTGGTTTATCGGACGACTCCAGACCGA
Source organism: Nitrospira sp. T9 (assembly GCF_052156535.1). NCBI lineage: Bacteria > Pseudomonadati > Nitrospirota > Nitrospiria > Nitrospirales > Nitrospiraceae > Nitrospira > Nitrospira sp. T9. Next base: position 121,057 of record NZ_JBQKUP010000042.1, on the reverse strand, counting down.
ACGGGACATGGCCCGCGTATTGGATGGATTGGAAGGCGCGGCGGCCAACAGTCAAGGAAACTTCAATCGTCAGAAGATGGAGCAGGTTATCTCCGGCCTCGGGAACCGGGTGTTTCTCATGAACAATGTCCATGACGATGGGCCAGAAATTTTTGAGACCCGTTGGGCATTGTCCTATCTTCGAGGGCCTTTAACCCGACCGCAAATCAAAACCTTGATGGATCCGGTGAAAGCGGCGCTTTCAGTTTCTCTAGCCTCATCCGCTTCCGCCAAAACCCCAACCGCCGCTTCTCAATCTCATACCGGAACACCTCCTAAAGAAAGCGCCACGCATCCACCGGTTCTTCCTCCGGACATCCGCCAACATTTCATACCCATTCGGGGAGCCAGGCCCGCAGACGTCTCACTTATTTATTACCCACAACTGTATGGTGCCGCATCGGTCCATTACCAGGATGCCAAAACGAAATTGGATGAAGTCCGTGAGATCCAAGCCCTTGTAGAGATAAAAACGGGCGCGGTACCGGTCCATTGGGATCAAGCAGACCCTCTCGATATTCCACCTGCCGATTTGAATACCCATCCTGCTGACGGAGCACAGTTTGGGGAGCTGCCAGGCGCCGCCACCCGGGCGAAATCCTTTAAGGAATGGGAAAAGGATTTTGAGGAGTGGGTCTACCGGACGCAAACCTTGGACATATACAGGAGTGCCTCGTTAGGGGTGACTTCCGGCCCGCATGAATCGGAACGTGATTTCCGCCTTCGATTACAACAGCTCATCCGCGAACGTCGGGATGAGGAGACCGACGCACTCCGTAAAAAATATGCCGGAAAAATGACGACACTCGAAGACCGGATTCGGCGGGCCGAACAGGCCGTACAACGTGAATCCGAGCAAGCCAAACAACAAAAACTCCAAACGGTTATTTCTATCGGCGCGACTCTCTTATCGGTATTCATGGGCCGTAAAACCGTCAGCCGGTCTTCGATGGGCCAGGCCACATCCGCCGTTCGAGGCATGAGCCGAACCATGAAAGAAGGCAAGGATGTGGATCGTGCCGAGGAAAACGTGGACGCCCTTCAACAACAATTGGCTGCGTTAGAGGCGGAGTTACAAGAAGAGATTCAATCACTAACCGCACAGTGGGATGTCGAAACCATTCCCCTGGAGACTCTCAATGTGCGCCCCAAAAAGTCGAATATTTCCACAAAGTTGGTGTGTTTGGCATGGGTCCCGTATTGGACAGGAACCAACGGCCAACAGACTCCAGCGTGGCTTTGACCCTCTAGAGTTTCCAGCCAACGATTTGGCGATTCTGGTTTCTTTTAGAGCGGCATATCCCGTATCTTATCACCTACGGCTGATGCGACATCATCAATGATCGACTGAAGTGTGAGCCATTGGCCCACCTTTCACTGATCTTTACCCGTGTGTCCATGCATTCGATTGTTTATCAGGAGGTCTTGCCATGGAATTAATTCAACAACTCGTCAGCAATCTGGGTGTCAATGAAGGCCAAGCCAAAGGGGGCGCCGGTCTCTTGTTCAATCTGGCCAAAGACAAATTAGGCGCGGGCGAATTCCAACAACTGGCCGACAAGGTTCCTGCGGTTAAGGACCTCTTAGGAGCAGCACCCGCTCCCTCCACAGCAGCCTCTGCCGGTGGCGGCATGATGGGAGCGTTAGGAGGCCTCGCCTCTTCACTCGGAGCCGGGGGATTAGGCGGGAAGATGGGGGGATTGGAAAACCTTGCCAATTTGGCAAGTGGATTTTCCCAACTGGGATTAAGCCCCGACATGATTGGAAAGTTTGTGCCGATCGTTCTTTCCTTCGTCCAAAATCAAGGCGGGGATTCCATGAAGGGTCTATTGGAAAAAGTCTTAAAGCCTGCGGCCTCGACTACCTGATGATTGGGCGAATATGAACCCTTTGCACAAGGATGCCATGATGTACTCCCACTGTACTTCAAGAGGTTCTCGTAGACTCTTTCCTTACCTGACATGGTTAATCATGCTCTTGAGTCTGAGCACGGTTGGTTGTCAGAGTGTCTATTATGATGCGATGGAAAAAATCGGCTACCACAAACGCGACCTGATGGTCAGTGATGTGGAAAAAGCTCGGGATGCCCAACAGGAAGCCAAAGAACAATTCAAATCGGCGCTTGACCGGTTTACCAAAACCCTCAATATCGAGGGGGGTGAGTTACAGGAAAAATACGACGTCCTGAATGCGGAATACGAAAAGAGCGAGGCCAAAGCCCAAGCGGTTCGGAATCGCATCGCGTCCGTGGAAGATGTCTCTGAGGCCTTATTCGATGAATGGGAGGCTGAACTGAAAGAATATTCCAGCGCCGCCTTGCGCAAAAACAGCCAAAAGCAACTCACACAAACACGCACCCAATATGCTCAATTGATCAAAGCCATGAAACGGGCGGAAACAAAAATGGATCCGGTATTGGCTAAATTCAAAGACCAAGTCCTCTTTCTGAAACACAACCTGAATGCAGAAACAATCGCGTCATTAAAGAGTGAATTGGTTTCGGTGGAAGGCAATATCGCCGCCCTCATTAAGGAATTGAACGCCTCCATTAAGGAAGCCGATTCATTCATCGCCTCAATGGAAAAAGATAAGACGTAACCATTTGGCTATTGGCCGACTCAACGTGTCACTCGCACTGCCCACCAAAAGGTAGGCGAGTAACGCATACAGTGGTTCATCACAAGGAGGGTCTTCGTTGGGCATCATTTCCTGGATCGTATTCGGCCTTATGGCAGGGGTCCTGGCAAAGATCATCATGCCGGGAAAGGACCCTGGTGGAATGTTCATCACCATCCTGATTGGGATTTCCGGCGCCATGGTGGGAGGACTGATCAGCACCTACATTGGCTATGGCGAGGTCACCGGGTTTAATCTGCCAAGTTTTGGCATCGCCGTTGGCGGATCTTTTCTGCTCCTTTTTGCCTACCGAATGATCAAAGGATAACAAATTAACCCCACACCACTAATCTTCAACTTCCGTTCCTCTCTGTGTGTCCCCAGCCTTGCCCGTTCCCGATCGTATCAAACAAGCCCACATGGGGAGTGATAATAAAGATGTTCAAGGGCAAATTTGCCCAGGATTAGATGACTCATCAAAAGCTCCGGGTCGGTTCAAAAAAGCATGCCCTGAGTCTTCCCGAAGGGTCCGTCCAGCAAGGCCGCAACCGTTTTTCCGCGCGGAGCGTACGCTGTGAGCACGGGAAAATGGCGAGAACGCCGCTGGCGGCTTTTTTCAACAGACCCACATGGGGACTTCTGTCATTCCGAAACGGTTCCCGTTTCTCTCGCATTAGGAAATCCCCAATCAGGTATCCCGATAAAAATTCCATTCCTTTATTTAAGGCATAAAGTTGACTAAACTCTTAGGTAATAGCCGTTATATGGCATGGGAGTCTTAACGGATCCTACAGAACATAAGACTTTTCCCTCTTTCATGGGAGTCACTGATATGTTCGTCTCCCAGAGTTCCACGCCTGCAGTCTGGTCCAAGGGTGGGACGCTCTTTTCAGCTGGCGGGCCTTGTTTGAGCGGAGCGAGTTGGCTCGCCCTCCTAAAGGATGGCGTCCCTCCGCTTCCCATGAGACCAGACTGGGCGTCAATGGTTTTGGGCCCTTTTGCCAAAACAAAAGGGCCTCGCCTGCCGGGGCGAAACCCGGCAATACAGAAAAGCACGATGTCAGAATGATTTGGTGACACAAGTGCGATACGTTCACATACCAAAATTTTTTGACTGACAAACATCAAGATGGATTTCCGCTACCATTAATTAAGCTTTAAGACCAGAACCATGTATTCTGTATGATCTGTTTGAACTCCAATAACAAAAAAGATCTCGTCGGTTTCCGGCAATAGGATTTCCCCTCTTCCATGACTTCCAATACCCCCCAACAAGACACGCCTCCGTCGGCAACGCCGCCACATTCAAGAAAAATCTTAAAATGGTTCGTCTGGTTAGTCATGGGCATACTGGCCCTTCTTCTCTGTGCGGGTCTGTTACTGACCTACTGGTTTCCTTCAGACATGGTCCGGCAAGAGCTGGAAATTCGGCTCTCCGAGCTTCTTCAAGGAACGGCCAGAATCCAATCCCTTTCGTTTAATCTGCTGACCGGCCTTCGAGTCAGTCAATTGGAATTGACCAAGCCGGGCCAAATCCCACTCACACTCGAACACCTGACATTGGATTACAGCCTTTTTGGACTGCTGAAGGGCACCTTCACCATCAACGAAATCTCCATCGATCAGGCAGACATAGTACTCAATCTGCCTGAACTCACGAAGGGAGCACCGGAACCACCTCCCCCACCCACTTCCGAACCCGCAACCCTTCCGACTCTTCCTGTCTCGATTGATCTGGAAACCCTTAAAATTATCGAGAGCAATATCCAGCTTGTGGTGTCGCCCGACCTCACGGTGAACCTCTCCGATCTGAATCTCCAGAGTTCGGGGGCCATTTCATCGGATGATGCACACCTCAGCGGCACGCTGCAGGTTAAGCAGGTCGCGGTGGCGCTTCAAGGGAAACACATTCAACTGCCCTTGGTCGTGAAGTTTGACACCGCAATTCATCTTCCGACTCAACATCTTGACCTGAAACAGCTCACCATTGAATCGGATCCGGCCCTTCGTCTCACACTTGCCGGAACCATCAACGAATTCTTAACCCAAAAAGCTGTGAATCTTTCTCTTGCCGATACGGATCTTGACCTCGGAAAAATTATGGCCCTCGCCAAAGATTTTATACCGCCCGAATTTGCCACGGCTTCAGTTGGGGGAAATCTGTCTCCCTCATTCACCCTCGCCGGCTCACTTCCCGACTCCGGATTTGAGGGGACCATCCACGCGGGATTAGACGGAAAAAATGTCGAAGTGCATCTACCAGGCCACGCCCTGACCGTGGGACCGACAAATCTGGCATTCGCTGCCAAAAGACTGCAGATCAAGGAGAACCTCCCGTTGACGGGAAACGTCTCGGCGAAATTTTCTATTCATGAATTGACGTTTCAAGCCTATGGAATCCAAAACTTTGGTTTGAGTCTCCAGAGCGGTTATCAGGCCTCAGGCCCATTTTCGGGAAACCTGCAGGTCTCCGGCACCACGGCATTACCCGGCGATTTACTTGGCACACCATTCACTCTTCCTTTTGCCGTGACCCTCGATACCAGTGGCAATCATCACACCCGTCACATAGAGGTAAAGCATCTGAACGCAGACCTTAGCCCTTATGCGACCTTACAGATGAACGGCGCGATACAACCTCATCCTGCCCCGAAGGAAGGCATGAATGCCTCGCTGAAACTTCGTCTGTCCCCAAAAATAAGCGCCCTACTCTCTCTCATCCCCAAAGACCTGCTTCAAGGACTCGTTCTCCAAAAAGGGTCAGAACCGGATAACTTTGTGCTGCACGCCACCGGAGCTCTTCATCCGGATTTCCGTCCCGAATGGGCAAAAGCGACGGCGGCGCTTAAGCTGTCCTCTCTTCAAGCTCAATTGAAACCCTTCGGCGCAGAAGGCACCCTGGACCAACTTACTTTCCTGCTTTCTTCCGGCTATCAGGAAACCAATGGTGCGATTCAGGGAACGGTCGGATTTGCGTCAAATTTCTCTGACCTCCATGCGGCTGATATGGTGACAATCGGGACCAGCCATGTGATCCTGAAATCTAACTTTCAAGGCCATCTCTCTCCGACCTATCAACCCACGAACCTTCGCTCCGAAGACCAGCTCCAGGTCACGCTCGGCAACCTGACCTACCAGGATCCATCCCTGAGGGCCACCCTTCCTTCAATCAGACTGACATTAAAAACCAAGGAAGATGTGATCAAACAGGATTATTTACTGGAGAGCCTCCGACTGACCAGCGAAGAAATATTAGATTTGGGGATGAAAGCCCGGTATCAGCAGGCGAACCAACAATTTGACGTAGATCTGCAGCTACCCCTTCTCCATGTCGGCAACCTTCTCCCGCATCTATCGGGACCGCTCATGAAGGGAGTAGATGAAATCAATCCAAAAGGACGGATCAGCCTGATTCTGCGGACAGCGGGTAGGGTCCCCACGGAAGATGATCTCAAAAAATTGACCCTTCCGTTGGGAGTCAACGGAAAACTCACGATGCGGGACCTTGAGGGAGCCGTCTCGGGATATCGGGTTCAGGGAGGCAACGGCACCATCACGGTGGCCTATTCCCCACAAGCGGCACCTCAAACCCAACTCACGACTGATGTCACGCTCAATCGTATTCACCTGCCGGAAACCCTCCCGATCAGGGAATTAGCCAACACTTCTATGCACGTGAACCTATCGTCTCCTGATCTTAATGAGGTCCAGATTGATCCGATCCATGTGACATCAACGGGAGTCGACCTTTCCATTAAGAGCACGGTGGTGGGCTTGCGTGAGCTGTTGTCCTCCACCTCGCCACGTGGCACCCAATTGGCAAAACTCTTTGCCCAACTGCACACCCGCCTGGCTCTGGATGTGGAAACCTTTCAAGAAGCGCTCCAACCTTTGGGGATTCAGGGAAACGGCAAGGCCCTGGTCACCCTGTCCATGCTGAAAAAAGAACAAGGGAGTCTGGACGCCTCTGTGGAGATCGGGTCCGAAACTCTCTCCTTGACGCGGGATGGCACGGAACTCCGCGATATGAACGGTGGATTACAGCTCAGAAAATCACTGGACTGGAAACCGGATGGACTCCCGTCTCCGCCGAAAAAGCCTTTTCAACCATCCGACCGTATTGCCCAGCTCAAATCGTTTTCCCGGAAAGGGCAGACCCTCACCATTGATCGGCTTCAGCTCGGGCCATTCACAGTCGAAAACCTTTCGACGAATTTGGCGTTTGAGCAACAATCCCTGAAAATGCAAAATCTCGCCATGAATGTGTTGGGTGGAGGGATTGGGGGAAATGTCATCATCGCCGCCGAACATCCCCTGCGTCTATCGGCGGAATTTGAAATAGCGAATCTCGATGCCAACCGCCTCATTCAGACAGAATCTAAAATCATCGGGGATAGCAACATCGCCGCCACCATTGGACTCACAACCCTATTGCAGGAAACCACGGGAGCCGTGGATTTGAGCCGGTTAGAATGCAATCTGCACATTACGCACATCGGAAACGAAGCGCTGGATCGTCTCCTCGTGTTCCTGGACCCGGAAGGGAGCAAACCGACGATCTCCAATGTTCGTGCGCAACTAAAGTTCGCGAATCCCTCGCGGGTCATGGTGGAAATAGCCAGAGGCCAATTTAACCTGACGATCCACTTCCAAGGCAGCCTGATCCCTACCTTTAGACTGGAGCGCATCCCGATCGCCAAAATGAAAAACATCGAAAAACTCACCGCCGCCATTCCCAACTGGGAAGATCTGGCCAAGGTGCTGGAATTAATCGGAGCCGAAACCTATTCCTTCACCCCAGAAGGGGAGATCGTGCTTCAGTAAGGAATCTGAACTGGAAAAACCTAGGAAGCGAATGTGATCGATTATTGTCATGCTGAGCTGAAGGCGAAGCATCTGGCTAAGCCAAGGCCCGGCTGAGCTGGGCACAGATCCTTCGTCCGACTCAAGATGACAACGCGGAGGGCGGAAGGCGGGATGCACGGCCGAGTTACCTTCTGCCTGGTTCATTTTTTTTGGTTGTCATGCTGAGCTGAAGGCGAAGCATCTCGCTATGCCATGGGCCGGGTGAGCTGGGCACAGATCCTTCGCTTCACTCAGGATGACAAGATTGAGGGAGGGATGGCCGATCAACGCCCATTTCAGGCGCATTCCTTGCTTGGTTGTCATGCTGAGCAGCGCGAAGCATCTGGCTAAGCCATGGCCCGGTTAAGCTGGGCACAGATCCTTCGCTTCACTCAGGATGACAAAGCGGAGAGGCCAAACCAGCAGATGAAACAATACTATGTGTATATCATGACAAACCAATCCGGCACTTTATATACCGGGGTCACCAATGATCTCACTCGTCGAATCTATGAACACAGGCAGGGACAAGGCAGTCATTTCACATCGAGGTACCGCATCACACGATTATTGTACTTTGAAGAAACGCGGGATATTCATGCGGCACTCAATCGGGAGAAACAGCTCAAAGGTTGGACACGCGCGAAGAAGCTGGAATTGATTAACACTACCAACCCCAAATGGGTGGATCTTTCTGCAGATTGGTAAATGTCATAGGTTGTCATGCTGAGCAGCACGAAGCATCTGGCCAAGCCATAGGCCGGGTGAGCTGGGCCCAGATCCTTCGCTTCACTCAGGATGACAAAGCCGAGGGCGGGATGCACGGCCGAGTTACCTTTTCCTCGTTCATTGTTTGTTGTCATGCTGAGCAGGGCAAAGCATCTGGCTAGGCCAGGGCCGGATTGGGCTGGGCTCAGATTCTTCGCTTCGCTCAGAATAACAAAATTGAGGGAGGGAGGGACGATCAACGCCCATTTCAGCCTTATGTATTTTTGTGGTTGTCATGCTGAGCTGAAGGCGAAGCATCTCGCCAAGCCATGGCCCGGTGGAGCTGGCTGATCCTTCGCTTTACCCAGGATGACATGAATCCGGTTCTAGATGACCATTTGGAGATTTTTCTTCAGCAGCTTTCCGGAATTTGATAAGATAAACCAGACCCTACCCTCTTAAGGAGCCGATGAGTTATGTCCTACCCCCGATTATCGCCTCACACAAATATGTACACGTTCTTTTCGCATCCTATGTCCTTGGTCATGATGACCCTCCTTCCGGCCTTCCTGACAGCGTGCGGCGGTCCTTTAGTCGGGGTGACCGTGGTTGACGAACGGACGGCCCTGGAAAACCAGGTGCTTGGCACGTATCAGGAACTCAATCAGCAGGTCATGCTGGTGGCGTCCGTTCGCTATATCGATCCGAAGGGAAAATTGAAACAGACCCAGGAACTTCCCCCGGGGAAAAAGGACGTTGTGCGTGCCCTCCAACGAGTGTCTTTCAACAAAGATGATCTCAATCGCTATAAATCATTGGGAATCATCGGAGAAAACAATGAAGGCGGTGTCACCCTCCTGGAGCCGAAAAAAGTCCAACCTGACGATCGAGCGTTTGTTGAGAATTTGATTAAGGAGGAGAATGAAGATCGCCTCGCGATCATGGGCCGGATTGTTGAAACCAACGAGACTCTGACACCTTCTGAATTACCACGGGTCTACAAAATGTTTGCCGCACTCAATCGGGATAAAGCACTCAAGGGAGAACGAATCCAATTGGACAATGGGACATGGACTCAAAAAGACGCCACACCCTAGCTCAAGACTCCATGTGGCGAGGTCATCTTCTTTCTCTCCCTCCGCACGAGGCTCGAAAGAGCACATCAGGAAGAAGAGAGTGCAAATCATTTCATTTTCACCGAGCCCTATCCGGCTTAATCGCCTTCACCGGCCTGATCGGATTTCTGTGCTCTTCCCTACCCGCTTTCGCTACGACACCTGAACGCCTGACCACTCACCCGGCGCTGGATTATCAACCGTCTATCTCCATGGATGGACAAACGCTTGCATTCGTTTCGACTCGTTCAGGAAATTCGGACATCTGGGTCCAAACCCTCAAGAGTGCCGCCCTCACACTTCCCCGACAAATGACCACTCACCCGGCCAGCGATCAGGAACCGGCCTTGAACCGGGATGGGACCCGACTCTTGTATGTGTCGCATAAGTCCGATCCCCGTGGCGATGTGTACCTCCTGGATCTGATTACCCGTGAGGAGCGACGATTGACGGATTTAACCAGCGGGGATGAGTCTCCTCAGTGGGATCAAGAAGAACAAGGATTTTTCTATCTCAAAAGTGATCCGCTTCACAACACCTCGGCCATCTACCGGAAATCTTTCTCAAACCAGTCGGAAGAATTGGTCGTGGCCCAAGCCACCAGCTTTTCCGTGAATGGTCAGGGACAGCTCCTATATTCCACTGGTGCCCATTTGACCTTATTGAATCTTCAGGACAACAGCTCCACCTCCTTCGACCAGGACAGCCATGCTCTTGATCTCTGGCCTGCCTTGGACCACAACCCCTCTGGCCTCACCACGACTCGTCACCTGGTGTTTACCCGATATGACCGGGACACCAACAATGACGGGCTGGTTGATACCGATGATGAATCGTCCATTTGGATGAGACTCTGGGGTCCGCAGCAGGCTGAACTCCAAACGATCTATCGGATCACTCCGGCGCACCAATTTCATATTTACCCTGCCGTGTCCGGGGATTTTCTCTATTACTCCGATCTAAAAGCCGGAGATATTTTCCGGATGGACATCCCCGCGTTTCTCAGGGATTACGTCGACCTCGATCACGCCAAATCGTTGGCCGCCTCCTATCAGGATCACGGGCAGCTGGATCTCGCGCTCCTGGTTCTGGGAAACATTTCTCACAATCTGTTGGCACAACAACCACCTGACGCACGAGCAGAATTTGACTTTTCCCTTGCCGAAGCACAGACACAGGAAGGAAATTTTCCTGCGGCCCGCGAATCGTTGGAGCCCTACACCCGCCAACCGGGACGGACCGGCGCGTTGGCCCGGATCTATACCATCGTCTTGCGGGTCCAGGAGCAGGCACAGGGCATCAGCTCTGCGGCAAGACGACGGTTAGTCGCCACAGGCGCATCTGATCTACTCACCATCGGGCAGGAGCACCGGGACATGGATGAGGTGTACGGTCAAGCCCTCATTGAAGCCGGACGGCTTTACCTCTTTGCGGACGATCCCCTGACCGCCTTGGAGTACCTCGTCAAAGTCGAAGATCTGCACAACAAAGAGATTCGAGCCAAGGGTCTTTTCACCAGAGGGGAAGCCTATCGGATTCTGGGAGACGCCCCCAATGTGATCCGCGTGTTCGTGGATGTCATTCATTTATTTGGCGAGCGTTCCTCCTGGGGCAAACGTGCTATCCAAAAGGTCGTCACACTCTCCCAACAGGGCGAAACGGAACGCGAGCGCTTGACCGCCTTAAACAGAATCATCCCCCAGCATCCTGACCTTCCCGTCCTGATCGCTACGGCCCGTTTAACCATCGCCGATCTGTATCACGAACAGGGAGAACAACTGTCCGCTCTAGAAACTCTGGATTTCGTCATCCCGGTTCCCGACCTTCCCAACGAACTCGTCATCCAGGCCTATCGAAAAAAGGCCGAAATCCTTTCAGAATCGGAACGGTACCAGGAAGCGGCGGATACCTATGCGGCCTTGAGTCAATTTACCGGGGAAAATCAGAATGAGCTCGAGGGAACCAAAAATCTTCTCATTTTACAATTGGTGAAAAAAGCCCTGAAGGACCGGAAGATCGGGGAGACCCGCATCGCCGCCAAATCGCTGAAACAGCTCATCGAGCGATATCCCGAATCCGTGGAAGCCCATCGGGCGTATATTGAAACCAAAGTCATGCTCAAAGAGACGGCGGAGGTCCAGGCCTGGTATACCACCTTAGTTAAGACCCATCCCGATCACGCGGTCTATCAGTATGGACAGGCCCTGGCATTGTCCTATGCCGAACCGCCCGACCTCCCGGTAGTGATCCGCCTCCTCCAACGAGCCATGAAAAAGGATCCCGCCCTGGGCTATGTCCATCAAACCCTGGGATGGGCCTACGAGCAAACCGAACGGACGTCCGGCAAGCAAGGTTACCTTGAGAAGGCCGAGCAGGAGTATCGCATCGCGTTGGAGCTCAACGATGCCGGTCGCTTTCCCGACGTAGAATCCCAACTGCTGTTGAATTTAGGAAACACCTATCTGGCGCTCTCGAATGCCCGCGAAGCCTATCGACACTACCGGCAGCGTGAGGAGCAATTCACTCCGTCAGGCGAATCTATCACCGAAATGCTCTATCGCAAAAACTATGGAGAAGCCTGTTTTAAAGCAGGACGCACCGAGGAATCGTTGGTGCAATACCAGTTGGCCTTACGGAACGTCCCTCCCGAGCAGTCAAGCCTGCAAGCCGAAATCCTGGAACGGATAGGATTGTCCCATCAGGACATCGGCCAATATGCCAAAGCCATTGAGGCGTTCTCCCGAGCCTTAGTCCTCAACCGTGAGTTAGGGCAGGAACACAATGTCACATTGCTCCAGCGAAATATCGGGGTCAACCTGTTTAACCTGAGCCGCGCCAGCGAAACGGGTGGACGCGAGGAACTCAAACAGGCGTTGGGCAGTTACTTTACCAGCCTGGACCACCTCACCACCGGCGGCGGTAAAACTCTTTCCAAGGGACCGGGATTGTTCAATGTGAATGTGGCCCTCAATGAAGGGGGGTCTCAGGCGGCCAGCGGGTTCGATCGAATGGGCGAACAAAAGCTCATGTTCAGTTATATCGCCAGCACGTATGAGCAATTAGACGAACCTGATCCGGCTCGAGATTTTTATCGCAAAAAACTCGCGCTCCTCAATCAGGGAGCATCGGCTGCGCAGGATGCGGCAACTCTGACAGAAAAAGCCATTGTCCTGAATCGGCTGGGAGTGCTTTCCCACCAATTAGATGAACCTGAGCAGGCGATGGAGTCCTTTCGTCAATCCTTGAATTACACCCGGACGTTGAATATCCCGTTCGGGACAAGCGTCAACATTTATAACTTGTCGACATTGGCCGTCGAAAGCCTCTTACAAGGCCACACCCCGGACCACAGCCTTGTGGAGGCCATCACCTCGGGCATTCAGGATCTCCAACAACGAAACTATGAAGACCGCAATCTATTTTTCACCCTCACCAACACCGCCATGCTCCTGTCCCTTCTTCCCGACCCATCGCCGGACCAGCGCCTCAAGCCGGCCGATGCCGTCCAACGCATGCATGAGCAGTTCACAACCAGGACGCTTCCGTGGTCGTATTACCAAAAGGCCGACTCCCTCCTGAACAAGCCGGCCCTCTTTTCAGATTCAGAACGACTTCCCGCTCAATTCCTGGTGAAGTTGAATCAGGCCGAACTGGCACGCACATCGGATCAGCCTCAGGTCTATCACAACATTCAGGACGACTTACTTAAACTGGTGGAAGACCGGCAATCGCCTAATAGCTGGTTGTGGTATCTATCTCAAGCCGAAGCAACCGCTGATCCCCTTAGGCACGAGGAGCTTCTCACCCAATCCGTTGAGGCCGTCCTTCGTTTCCCCGCGCAAACCGACCCTCCCACGGGACAGACCAATACCTGGCCCGCATATGAACGTCTGATTCAGCTCTCGGTTGATCAATTGATTCAAGCAGGCCGGCCCGACGACGCCTTTACCGTGGCGGAGCAACTGAGCCTTCGACAATTGACCAGCGCCGTCTATGAAGAACTGGGAGAAAAAATCTTCCTCAAAGGCTTGGGAGACTATGAACCGGAGTTACACTCGTTACTCGGGGAACTCCGGCAGGCCAGAAATCACGGGAACGTCGCGGCCATTGAGGAACTGGCTCCTGCCCTTCAGGACACGCTCTATGCCCTGTTTGAAGAATATCCCTGGGCCACCGCCTCCTTCTGGGCGTATCCTCCGACCAGGGACCTCATATTTTTGGGAGTGGACGCGCAACACCCCTACCTGAAAATTCTCAAAGGCATGCAAGGCTATCATGGCTTTGTGCATGATGGGGACACGCTCCATTACAGCCCGCTGGTGGTCACCGAAAAAGGGATCACGGGGGATGAGGAATTTCACAAGCGGCTCAAACAATCCGCCTCCGCCTATGTGGCGATGCCGCAGGAACTGGAATCCACCCTCCCTTCCCTGACGCTCGATCAGAAACCGCTCACGTGGGTCAGCAACTTTTATGATTTTCTGAATGGCTTTCATCAGCGCAGCCTCTTTTTTTCTCACATCACCACCCCAAGCACGTTTCTCCCTTCCACGCCTCCCAGTGCAGGGGAAATTCCATTTGTCCTCCAGCAATTTAGCGGGGTTGAGACGCACGATCATCCGCTGGCCAGCCACACCAACATTGCCGCGTTTCTAAAAAAACCGGAGACGTTCGCCTTTGAAGTGCAGGAAGCGCAAAATGTTCGGGAATTTGTCTCCGTGCTTGATTTTGCCGGCAGTCAACACCATTCAATCCTGCTCTTCGGCGGTGTTCCGTCCTCATCGCCTTCTCCATGGGTGCTGATCTCCTCGCTCCTGCGGGCAGGATTTCCTCATGTCATCGTGAGCCGGACGCCGCTCGATTCCCCAATCGCCACCAGGTTTCTGAATCAATACCTCACGCATCTCAATACGCTTCCTCCCGATGAAGCCGTCATGGCCGCGTCAAAGGATCTGTGGGGATCGGACGCGGGAAAATACCCCTTCCGCCACTACGGATTTGCCGGCATGGGACCGGACGAACGCCAGGAATATGCCGCCTCCATCTATGACCAGGAAGTGGCGGAAGCCATTCACGCATTTGAGACCAAAGACTTTCCCGCCTCTTTACGGCATATCGAGCATGCACTCGCCCTTATCGAGCATGCCAAAAAACGACAGGATTTCAAAGAACTCACCACCCTGGCCGTCGAAACCGCATTTGAAGTCACCGATTATGAAAAGGGCCTGTTCTTTCAACAGAAACTTCTGGATGCGCTCACGCCGGAGACTCCGGCCAACGAACGGGCTGAGGCGGAATATCGCCTGGGCATCCTGCATTCCCGTCTCGAACATTTTGGCCCCGCCGTGCAACATCTCGAACAGGCCAACCAGATCTGGGAACAAGGCGAACAGCTTGATCGGCTCGCGGAAGGAATGGCGACATTGGGAATTGTCCGTGAAAATATGGGGGCCTATACGGAAGCCCTGGACCAATTCAACCAGTCGTTTTCCCTGTATCAGGAAATCGGGGAAATGGGGCACACTGCGTTTCAATACCGTCGAATCGGTCGTATTTATTACCTTCGATTGGGCCGGTATGAAAAAGCCCGTGAAAACTTTCTGGCCGCGCTCAAGCTCTATCAGGAACAAGGCGATCCCCAGGGAGAAGCCGAAGCGCTGTACGAAGTGGGTTTGACCTATGAAAAAGTCGGCCTGTTCGACCAGGCCGCGGAACGCTATCACCAGGCCCTTGCCATTGCGAAAGAATTGGGTGACCCCAAGCTCCTCACGACGGCCGATCTCTACCTCGCCAATGTGGCCTGGTTCCAGGGGAACTATCAAGCGGCCTTTCAACTCTTAACCCAGGCCGACAAAAAAGCCGAACAGGCCAATGATCCGCAATTACGCATTATGGTGAAAAATACCCGCGGGTTGATTTACTGGACACTGAACGACACCGACAAAGGACTCGTCCATTTACACGACGCGGTCACGCTCAGCCGGTCTTCCAATATTCAAACCGAGTTAGCCTCCTCGCTGAACAATCTTGGCTTGATCTACCGGCAACGGGGCGACCATGCCACCGCGCTGGACTATTTTCAACAGGCGAAAACGCTTGACGAATCCCTCAAGAGCCAATGGGGATTGGGCTACGATCATCGGAATATCGGCATCTCCCTACTAGCCATGGGCCAGTTAGAAGAGGCCGAAGGGCATTTCATCAAAGCCGAGCAGATCAGCGCCGAGATCAACAATGTCATCAATTGGGTCAAGGCCTTATTAGAACTGGGCAATGTCAATAAAGCGCTGCTGCAACCCGAACAGGCCCTTGGCTATTATGAGCGGGCGCATGAGATCTCCCAGCGATACGGCATCAAGGAAGTGGAATGGCGGGCCGCAGCTGGCAAAGCCACACTGTTGCGGGAGGAAGGAAAACTCCCGGACGCCCTGACCTGGTTTACCAAAGGGGTCGAAGTGGTGGAAGGCATGCGGGCCGCGCTAAAAATCGATGAACTCCGCAATAGTTTCCAAACGAACAAACTGGATCTGTACCGGGACATCATTACCCTGCTCATCACCATGAACCGGACCGATGACGCCTTTAATTTTCTCGAACGCTCCCGGTCCCGAAGTTTTATCGATCTGTTGGGCAATCAAAAACTCGAATTCAAAAACCAGGGAGACCAGGAAACCTGGACCAAAATCAACAGGCTGGCTTCCACGGTGGATTCACTCAAATCGGAAATGGGATCGTATGAGGAGCCTCCTGCCGATCTCCAGGAACGGTATCGCAATACGAAGGCTCTGTATGAAGAAGCCATCCTGGAGGTCAAACAGGAGAATCCGGCCCTCAGCAGTTTTGTTGCTGTGGATCCGCTCAATCTGGAAGGGGTCCAACAGCTCCTGGCGCCTCGGGTGGGACTGCTCACCTACTTTTTGACAAAAGACCAGCTCTATCTGTGGCTCATGACCAAAGAACGGACCATTTTTAAAACGGTTTCAGCGAAGGAGGAAGACCTCACCCGCCTGGTGACCCGCTACCGGCAACTCGTTCAGCATCTGGAACCGGTTGATGATGAATTACAGAAACTCTATGGATCTCTGATTCAACCGGTTGAAGCCGACATCACAAACCTGGAGTATTTGGGAATTATTCCCGATGGACCGTTACACTTTCTCTCCTTTGCCGCACTCAAACACGGTCCGGCCTATCTGGTGGATGAGATTCCGCTCTTTTACGCACCCTCGGCTAGTGTCTTTCAATTCACCTTTGCCAAACGGCAGGCCGTGAAAAATGACAAAGTCCTTGCGATCGGAAATCCCGATTTGGGAAATTTCAATTACGATCTCCCACTGGCCGAATTGGAGGCCCAAAGCATCAAATGGAATTATCCCAATATGGATATTCTCACCGGAACCAAAGCCACGAAAGAATGGGTGGTGAAGAATATCTCCCGATATGGCATCATCCATTTAGCGGCCCACGGGGAATTTGATGAGGGCAATCCGCTCTTGTCTTCACTCTGGCTGGCTTCAGAAAACCCCGAAAACCGCCGACTGACCGTCAAGGAGATTTTCAGTTTGGAATTGAACGCGGACCTGGTGACGTTAAGCGCCTGCCAAACGGGCCTGGGCAAATTGGAGGCCGGAGAGCTCATCGGCCTGAACCGCGCATTTGTCTATGCCGGCACACATGCCCTGGTGTCCGCCCTGTGGCGGGTGGATGATCTCTCTACCTCGGTGCTGATGAAACATTTTTACCGGAATTATGTGACGGCGAATAAAGCCAAAAGTTTGCGGCAAGCGCAACTCATCGTCAAAAAAGACTTCCCTCATCCGTCTTATTGGGCCGGGTTTAGTTTAATCGGAGACTATCAATAATGGGTGTGTTGAAAAAACCCGCCAGCGGCGTTCTCGCCCCTTTGTCATGCTCACGTACTCCCATGTACGTTCCGCGTGCCAAAGAGGCTGCGGCCTTTCCTTCGAGGGGCCTCAGGACAGGACTGGACGGCCTTTTTGAACACCCCTTCATTAGGTCACTTGATATATGAATGATATCGCAATGATTAAAACTCGTGAGAATTTTGAATAATCACGCCCTAGTCTCAAGCTGAAAGGGGGCCTCATGCCAGACCGTATCGTTCGGGTTATCTTCGGAATCGTCTTTTTCACATTGGCTGCCTGGATGTTGCCCTCATCCAATTGGGCGGCCACCCTCTACGCCAAGCAGGATGACGTGAAAGTCAATGCGGAGAAATCTCCGACCTCAGCCGTCATCGCCACCCTGGCGCTGGGAGATGCCGTCACCGTGCTAGCCGAAGAAGGTCGACTGGCCAAAGTCAAAACGAACACAGGAAAAACCGGCTGGGTGTTTAAATTCCGACTGGCAGAAGAGAAACCCTCTACCGGTGGTGGCGGGCTTGGCCTCTCAGGCCTCACGGGACGGAAAACCATTGCCGCGCGAGAGTCACGGGCAGGAGGTAGCATTCGAGGTCTCAAGGAATCCACCGAACAATATGCCAAAGCCAAAAATATCAAAAAAGAAGACCGTGATGCCGTGGATCGCATGGAAGCCTTTTCCATTGCCCCGGATGAATTGATGCAGTTTAAAAAAGCGGGAAACTTAGGAGAATTTTCGGGAGGTGTCCAATGAATACCGGCAAAGTTTTAGCGGGTGTCAGCATTCTGAGTTTCCTCCTGTCCAGCATGGGATGCGCTGGATCGCAATCCGGGCAATCGTCACAACAAACGGATCTCATTGGAGGTATCGGAGCGGCCCTTGGCATGAAACAACAGAAAATCGACCTTCTGAAAAAAGGCGTCGGCGTCGTTCAAGCGATGGAGCCTATCGGAGAAGAAGAGGAAATCACGTTGGGTGAAGCGGTGGCGGTGGAAGCCTTTAGCCGTTTCGGCGGTGAATATTCCAATCCAGCCTGGACACGCTATATCAATCTGGTGGGAAAGACGGTGGCGGAAGTCTCGGACCGGCCAACCCTGAACTACCATTTCGCCATTCTGAACAGTCAGGAACAGAATGCCTTTGCCGCTCCCGGTGGCTACATCTTCATCACTGTCGGGCTGTTGAAGACCTTGAACAATGAAGCCGAATTAGCGGGCGTGTTGGCCCATGAGATTGCGCATGTCACCCAGAAACACATGCTGGACGCCATTCGCCGTGGGGCCCTGATGGGCAGTGTCTCGGAACTGTCCCTCACCGCCATGAAACAGGATCCCGCGATGTTCTCCAGCGTCATCGACGAAATGACCGACCTCTTGTTCACCAAAGGTCTGGACAAAGACAAAGAATTTGAAGCCGATGTGGTGGGCGTAGAGTATGCCTATCGGGCAGGCTATAACCCGCAAGGACTGGAAGATTATCTGCAGAGCTTGGCCAAAGAAGAAGGGCATGTGGAATCCAAGTTTTTCACCACGCATCCTTCCACCACCCTCCGCATCTCCAAAATCGATACGCTCTTAAAGAATTATTCGGACATCAAAGGTCTGCCGTTTCTCACGGAGCGCTTTCACCAATACGTGAAGGCGGGATAAGGCTTGGCAGGTTTGAGGATTTGCTGGTAAGCGAAGGCATCGCACGTGTTTTCCCCATTCTTATGCTCACGTGATTTTCTGTGTTGCCGGGTCTCGCCCCGGCAGGCGAGGCCCTTTTGTTTCGGCAAAAGGGCCCAAAACCATTGACGCCCCGTCCGGCTCATGGGAGCGGAGGGACGCCAGCGTGAGGAGGGCGGACCAACTCGCCAGGCTCGAACAAGGCCCGCCACAACAGAGAGCGTCCCTCCTGTGGGGCCAGACGGCAGGCGTCCGTCATAGGTGAGGGAAGCACATGGAGTAAAAGAACCCTTTGGAAATTAATTGAAATCACTATAGGATAAAACAATGTCCCTTCGTATACTTATTGTTTCGGCACACAGAACACAAAGGAGTGACACATGAAATACAGAGTGTTGATTGAACAAGACGAAGATGGGGTTTTTGTGGCTGAAGTCCCGTCTTTACCTGGTTGCCTTTCCCAGGGCCAGACTAGAGCCGATGCGCTGAAGAATGTTCAAGAAGCCATCGAAGTGTATCTAGAAAGTTTGAAGGCCCACGATGAGCCTATACCTCCGTCTATAAACGAGGAGGTCGTTGAGGTAGTTGTGTGAGCGTCTTACCGAGGATATCGGGACGGAAAATCGTCGCTGCCTTGTCCAAGGCAGGGTATGAAAAAGACAGGCAGAAAGGCAGCCATATTGTCCTCCGTCAAGTGGAGGCACCACACCGGCGTATTGTCGTTCCCGATCATGATGAGGTCGCCAAGGGAACATTGCGTGCAATTATCAAACAAACCGGATTGACAGTAGAGGAATTCAAAGAACTCCTGTAACCCAGCATTTAAAGCAGATATTACTATTGGCGCGCCAATCAGCCGCGAACTCAGTTATGTGCCATAATTTAGCTGGAATGTCATGAAGCAGGTCTACATGATCACCTACCCAACGGGGAAGATATACATTGGAAAGGATAGTTATGGCAGCTATCGATACTACGGTAGCCCTGACATGGCCGTGGTGAATGCAGATTTTAAAAGCCTCCCAGAGGAAGTTCAGAAGAGCTACAACATCAAGAAGGAAATTCTATGGGAATCGGCAGATTGCTCTGAAGCTGAACTAACAGCGAAAGAAGTAGAATTTATTCGCAAGTATGAGTCCAATAATCCTTCGATAGGGTATAACCGATGGCCGAAATTTAAATAGGTACGCACCCACCACATCAAACCCACGGTATGTCATAAGCAAATAATATACACCGTTGCACGGATACCACTCATGCCAAGTGCTACAATTAAAATTTTTCTTGTCCACGGAGACCCCAAGCGGCTCCGAACAGCAGAATTGTCCAACTGGACCGGCAAGGCTGTCGCCGGTCCGCGAAGTGAATTTGATATCGTGCTTGCCCGTGATGAATCGCAAAATTCAGGCGTCTACTTTCTTACGGGCAATGATCCTGAAACCGGAAAGAGCGCGGTATATATCGGAGAGGCGGAGTCAATTCGTGAAAGAGTAAAAATCCACCTTAACAAGGATTTCTGGAATCAAATCGTGTTTTTCACGAGCAAAGATGAAAACCTAACAAAGGCCCACATTAGATATTTAGAAGGTCGCTTAATTGAACAAACTAAAGAGGCAGCCCGTGCCGAGGTTAAAAACGGACAAAGTAGCGGCGCACGTCTCCCAGAATCTGACCGCGAAGATATGGAGATCTTTCTCGATAAGATCCATCAACTTTTGCCAGCTCTTGGGATTGAGGTTTTGGTCCCAACAACGGCAAATGCGAAAACTGCCGCTGAGATTGAATTACTTTCCTGCGAAATAAAAGGGCTTAAAGCCTCTGGTCGATTAACCCCAAACGGTATTGTTGTGTTTGCGGGGTCACACGCCGTTCTAAATGAGCGTGCTTCTTCTCAGAAGTATCCATGGCCACTCAATATGCGACAAAAGCTAAAAGACGAAGGCGTTCTGTCTGTGGAAACTGATCATCTTTTGTTTACCCGAGATGTAGAGTTTTCCAGTCCAAGCGCTGCTGCTTCAGTGATTCACGGTGGTCATGCTAACGGACTTATCGCATGGAAAAACAAAAATGGCAAGACGCTCAAAGAACTTGAATCCGTATAAGACAAAACCTAAATAACAGTATTTGCTCAGGTCTCGGAATCAAGCACTACCCCATTTTCTCTCAATTGATCAGTCTCCCTCGAATATTGATTATTGATCATTGGTGGCCGATGGAATGGACGAACTTACCCAAGTAGAAGGAAAAGGGGGACAGGGTGAACTTCAAACCGAGCGTGGTCTCAATGGAAGGATTACCAGTAAAACGTGTAGCCAGGTGAACACCTCGCACGGGTGTCCCCCACTCTCAAGTCCACGTGATGTTTAGTGTTGCCGGGTTTCGCCCCGTCAGGCGAGGCCCTTTTGTTTCGGCAAAAGGGCCCAAAACCATTGACGCCCCGTCTGCCCACATGTGAGCGGACGGACGCCAGCCTGAGAAGGGCGAACCAACTCGCTCAGCTCAAACAAGGCCCGCCCATTAAGGAGAGCGTCCCTCCTTTTGTCCAGACGGCAGGCGTCGGAGTAGAGAGAAAAAATGGGGGCGTGGAAGTGGTATAGTATTTTAACTTTCAACTAAGACACTTCGTTTTTCAATATACCCTCTAGGGAGCTGCCTGGGGTGAGGGAGAAAGCCCTATTTGAAAGTTAATACACTATACAAGGTCCACCATTGACCCCATCCTATTTTTTAGAAAAACTCCAAGAACACACGGGACTTAGCAGTGCGTTAAATTGCAGAATTCTCCTCGTGAGTAAGAAATACAAAGACAAGCTCTGTGTCTACTGCTCAACGACCCTTTCCGAGTGTGCAGACCACGTTATTGCCCGAAAGTTCGTTCCCAAAACTCATCGCGAAAGGATGCCGAAGGTTCCATCATGCTTTACTTGTAACCGAGTCAAGGCCGACTTGGAACGACAGTTCACCGCACTCCTTCCCTTCGGCTCCGACCACGAAGCGGCCACGACCACTTTGATTAACGATGGGTCCAGGCGGCTCAACAAAAATCCTGCTCTTCGAAGGAAACTTCAACAAGGGCAGCGGAAAGTAACAGTCCCGTTTACCGGCCAACTCGTATCCACTCTCGCACTCCCTTTCGAGGGAGAAGATTTCCTCAGGCTGTGCGAGTTCATCGTCAAGGGGCTAGTGTGGCATTGCTGGAAACATATCATACCACGGCAGTACATTGTGGAGGTCCGGTTTCCCACAAACATTGGTCAAGTATTTTTTGCGGACCTTCTTCAGAATTATCCTCAAAATATCCGTACACAGTCGTTCGCAAATGGAGCATTTGAATACAGATGTACCAGGTACAACCAAGACATGTCCTTTACTGTGTGGCGTCTCAGATTCTACGGAGATTTAACCCTTGCGGGGGTGGACCCTCAAGGACAGCCGGTTCCCCTTCAAATCTGGGCGATAACCGGACCGCCTGAAATCAACCAAATACTCAACCAGTTATAAGAACAGGGGGGAATTCTACTTTAACTATTCCTGTTCTGGGGATAACTTTGCCAAGCTTATGAAACAATACGTCAATCAGAATGAAATTTACAGAGTGAGTTCGTATACTATGCCCGTCCCGTATTTTATTGTTAGCACCATTCTGGAGAGGGGCCAAAATGAAAGAGCTCACCTGCATTTTTCTCATCCTCCTTACTCATCCTGTCCATGCCGGTACACTTGACACACTCAATCAGCTACTCGTCGAATACGGCCGAAAACCCTATATCGGTTTCATCACCGAAGGGGATAAGCAGTACCATCTCATACTCGAATTCGGCGTTGAGCAATGGAAAAGTGGAGTAAAAGCAAGTCATAGGGATCAGCAATGGTTTCTCCAATGTACGCACGACTCACATGCGGCGCAGGACACCTCCTGTTCGCTCGTACGAACTGTTTTCGATCAGATTTTCCCTGAACGCCAGACGGACTGCAACACTTCTAAACACTCGAGCACAGATGGAACGTTGGAACTTTTGCGAACGGATTGGCAGCAAGGCAAACTGGACTTAAATATCGTGCATGGCGACGGTAGCAAGACGAACGTAGTCATCGACATGAGTTATGACAACAACCGAATATTCCTCGAGACACTTGCAAGTGGCATCACAGGAAGAAGCGTCTTGGGAAGCCCCAGTGTTCTGGAGTTCAAAATTCCTGAATACACATATACCAAAACGGTCACTGTTCTGATGAAAGGTCTGAAAGACGATTGGCAGAGACCTTGGGACGAGGCAGTAGCAAGGCTTAGTCCGAAAGATCGTGCAGAATGGGAACGATTGCAGAACTCAAAAAATAAATTCCTCACTCCGGTTTTCGAACAAACTGTTGATCGTCTCAGAAAGGAATATGCGGAGAACGATCGTCCTCTATCCAATGATGAAGATGAGACTATCATTCACAGGATGGGAAAAGAATCGGACGAAATTGCAGCACCCGTGCTTGCCAAGGCAGTTCACGAGTGGCTTAACAGTTCTTCCATGTCTCAAAACGGGAAAGACAAGATATCTGCATTTTTGCTTGGCCCCACGGGCACAGAAACCTTTGCGGTTCCTTAACTCTAAACCAAGATAAATCAATGAGCTAGAAAAAGAATCATTCCTTGAATTTGCTGAGCCGAATAGGGCTCTGTTGTTGCGAGTTTCGTGTGGAGGAATGAGGAAGCAGTCCGCAGGCAAAGGCTTCAGGAAGCAGGTGAGACAGATGGAGGCAGAATTTCGTCAACAACAGATTCGTTCCCCTACCCTGACCCTAAAAGTTTCACCTCTCCTGCTCCGACGCCTGCCGGGGCGAAACCGGGCAACACAGTACATCACGTTGAAACGAGGAACAGAGGACAAGTCTGTTGTTGAGAGTGTCGTGTGGAGGTTTGGGGAAGCAGGTGAGACAGATGGAGGCAGAAATTCGTCACCAACAGATTTGTCCCCATATCCTGACCCTGAAAACTTTCACCCCCCCCCCTGCTCCGACGCTTGCCGCCCATCCCATGATCGGACGCTCTTTTTCTTGGCGGGCCTTGTGTGAGCCCTTCGAGAATCCCCAGGACAGGCCTGGCGAGTTGGCCCGCTCTCTCGTGGTTAGCGTCCGTTCAATCAGATCAGACGGGCGGGGCGTCATTGGTTTTGGCTACTTTTGCCGAAACAAAAGTGGCTCGTCTGCCGGGGCGAAACCCGGCAACACAGAACATCACGCTGAGACGAGGAACAGGAGACAAGTCTGTTGTTGAAAGTTTCGTGCGTAGGTATGGGGAAGCAGTCCGCAGGCAAAGACTTCAGGAAGCAGGTGGGAAAGTAGAGACCAAAATTCGTCAACAACAGATTTGACCCCATACCCTCGAATCTGGGGATTCAGACACTCTTGCCGAAATTATTGATCGTTCAACTTGAAGATTCCCCGATAGCTTGCTGCAGGGTTCTTCATTCCTGGACGCTTGTCCAGATATCACGAGAGTAGACCTGACCTTCATGGCTCGTCGCACTGACGCGTTGCATTGTTTTAGTGGCGTTGCCTAACATTAGGGATGAGCCGCACAACGGTATCGGTCTCCTTCCCGTTGTTAGTGATTGATTCTGATTCGCCAATAACCGGGGCGACGGTGCACATGAGCCACTGCGACAACCCTGAGCAAGTCTGAGGTGGAACTGTAGATGAGGAAGTAGGGAAACCGAGTCAACAAAAGCCTGCGTAGGTCGGCATCAATTTGAGAACCGATCTGAGGGTACTCCATGAGTCGCACTATGGCGCGACGCACCTCCTTACCAAAACGTTCGCCAAGGCCTGTGACATTTTGCTCATAAAAGGCTGCAGCCTCGATGAACTCTTGTTCCGCCTCCGGATGAAATTCATATGTCATTGACGCAGACGTGACTGCAGATTCTCAAATACGCGCTCGCCGGGAACACCTTTTACCTTGCCTTCGACAAGCTCCCGATGTCGCCTCTGCCCCTCTTCGAGCCAAGCCTGCTCAACATCGTCGTCAGATGGAGCATCAAGTTCGGTTATAAGCGAACGAAGTAATTGCGCTTTCTCCTTAGCGCTTAATGACCTGATCTCCTTCTCAATCTTTTCAATTGTGCGGGCCATAACTATGTCCTCCCATTTTCTACTGAGGCAAGTTTACCAGATACCAATGTGGACCGCTAACAGACCAGACCTCGCGGCTGAGAAGTAGGCCGGGGGCCCTAAGCATGAACCGCCTGCGCCACCAGCCGCACCCCCAGCGCCCCGCAGACCTTGACGATAGTGTCGTAGCGTGGTTTCGCATCGGGGCGCAGCGCCTTATACAAGGCTTCGCGAGTCAGCCCGGATGCCTTGGCGATTTCGCTCATGCCACGCGCACGGGCAATGTCGCCCAGTGCAGACGCCAGCAGGGCCGGATCATTCGCCTCCAGAATATCCGTAAGATAGGCCGCAACAGCTACCTCGCTATCGAGATACGGCGCAGCGTCAAAATCGGGTAAGTCAACCGTCTTAATACGTTTGGCCATGGTTATCTCCGTCAATTAATCTAGTAGAGCTGCCAGCGACTTAGCGCGCTTGATATCCGTCTTCTGGGTGCGCTTGCTACCACCGGCGAGCAACACAATCAAATGAACGCGGCGCCTTACGAAATATATGCGCCAGCCCGCGCCGAAACGGATGCGTAGCTCCGACACGCCCTCGCCAACCGGCTCAACATCCCCCATCAATCCGAGTTCAAGGCGCTTGATGCGTGCAATTACCACCCCGCGTACCGCCTCATCGGATAAACCGTCGAGCCACTTGGTGAATTGAGGTAGTGGCTTGACTAAAAACATAAAATAACTGTAATCGAACGATTACATTCCGTCAACCTCAGAACGAGGGGCAAACTTATTGTTGAGAGTTTCGTACGCAGATTGAAGAAGTAGTCCGCAGCAGGGGCTTCAAGGAGCAGGTGGGAAGGGGAAGACAGAAATTCGTCATCAACAGATTTGTTCTCATACCCTGACCCTGAAACTTTTATCTCCCCTATTCCGACGCCTGCCGCCCGTCCCATAATCGGACGATCTTTTTCCTGGCGGGCCTTGTGTGAGCCCTTCGAGAAACCTCAGGACAGGCCTGGCGAGATGGTCCGCTCTCCCGTGGTTAGCGTCCGATCAATCAGAGGAGACGGGCGGGGCGTCAATGGTTTTGGGGCCTTTTGCCGAAACAAAAGGACCTCGCCTGCCGGGGCGAAACCCGGCAACACAGAACAATCTGTACCAATCACAGGAGCTCATTGGGAGGTCTGCTGCCCGAGCTCTTGGGCCAGCCCAATGAGAATTCCTTCGGGACCTCGGATGTAGCAGAGCCGATACGTGTTTTCGTACCGGACCACTTCGCCGACGAGCTCCGCGCCGCGTTTGCCGAGCCGTGCGAGCGTATCGTCGATGTCCTCCACGGCGAACATGACACGTAGGTAACCGAGAGCATTCACCGGCGCGCTACGGTGATCGGCGACCACAGGCGGCGCGAGGAATCGCGACAACTCGATCCGGCTGTGACCATCCGGCGTACGCATCATTGCAATCTCGACCCGCATGTCGCGCAATCCGGTGACGCCATCTGCCCAGTCTCCTTCAATTGGGGCGCGCCCCTCGAGCTCGAGGCCAAGTTCGGTGAAGAACTCAATGGCGGCATCAATGTCTTCTACCACAATGCCGACGTTGTCCATACGCTTGACGGTCATGATGTCTCCTTGGCGTCTAACAATGTTCCGGATCTTCCAATTTTTATCCGGATCCCACGGCATCGAACTTTCTGAAGATAATCACATGATCGTTCCCAATTCAATGAGTTCATCCGAAGGCATCCGGTCGCATCTTCTTCCTTCATTGTTCATGGAATTCCCTGGCATTTTCGGTCACTGATGTGTGCTCTTAAACCATAAGGGCCCTAGGATTTCACTTAACGTGCGACACGGAGCATGGGGAAAATGGGCTGTGAACTGCCAGCCTGAATTTCTCCCACCACCTCGAACCCGAAGCGCCTATAGAGAGGAATATTGACCGGGTTAGTCGCCTCAAGATAAGCGGCAACGTGAGCCTCATCACACACTTCAACGCCCTGCGCAAGCAATGCACTGGCGTACCCCTTGCCTTGAAACATCGGTTCAACGCCAATGGCAGGCAGGTACCTGTGTGCCACCGGCGGATGTGAGGCGCTTGCCTGTTCTAATATGGCAAAGACCTCCCCTTGCCGTTCAGTGGCCACACCTTCTTGCAAGACCGGGCCGAGCGCCTCTTCGTCAGGACCGACGCCGGGAGGTAGCCAGAGCGCTACGGCTTTAAAGTCCTCGGAACGATAGGCCGATCCGTGGTCGAAGGCGCGTCCAGCAAAGTATTTCAGTGCTTGTGGGAAGTAATGCAGATACTGGTTTGCGTCGGGAAACATCCAGCGAACGAAGGGATCGCAGATAAACGCGGTCACGAGAGCGGCGATTGACCTATCGTATTCGGATAGCGATGCGCGTGTTGCTGACGGTGCGAACATTTTCCCTCTTGGAATGATGGTGAGGTGGGAAGGTATTGACTATGGCCACAGGAACTGCGAGCAAACGTGACTGCGGCCAAATGCCGCGTGCAGCGCTTTGTTAAACTCTTTTGGTTTTGCTTAACCTATTCCCCTGTTCATGTTGTTCCATACCATTTTCGGTCACTCATATGTGCCCCGAAACACAAGGGTCACACGATTCAGCCATTCTCGATGCGACGGCATTTTTGTACAATGGTGTAAATATGTCAAGAATTCTGATCTTTATTCATCGCGCTTTCGTAGATCTTTCTTCGCTCACTGCCAGTCAAATATCTGCTCCCGTCCGGATGAGAAAATATGATGACCAAAATCTCGCTGAACCCTGTCTGCTTCACCTGGGCACAGATCCTTCGCCTCCCGCTCAGGATGACATAGGTTGATGGCTCTTTTTTCTTATGTTCACCCACCTGTGCCACGATGATCTTCGCTCATTCTGGCACAAATCTTTAATGAGGATTTTGGAAAAATCAAGATACTGAGAAATGCGGTTTCTCGCTCAAGGCTCACAGAATTTCATTTGATACAATGAATTCATTAACGTGTTAGGCTTCATTAATTATCCCGCTACAAATTCTCAAAGATTCAACTATGGCTGATTGTTGCAATGACAAAGTGTGTGAGATTGAGGTACTGCGTGATCGCCAAAGCTCAACGCTGAAGATCGTGCTGGGTATCAATGCGGTCATGTTCTTCGTCGAACTCATCGCAGGCCTGCTGGCCGGCTCTGTTTCCCTGATCGCTGATTCGCTGGATATGCTGGGCGATGCCCTGGTCTATGGCTTCAGTATTTACGTCGTCGCGCGCGGCGCAAGAATGAAAACCAAGGCCGCTCTTCTCAAAGGCGGAATTATGGCGGCCTTCGGGCTCTTCGTGTTTGGCCAAGCGATGTATAAAATGATTCTTCCCCATGTTCCTGTATTCGAGACCATTGGCCTTATTGGCTTACTTGCGCTTGCCGCCAATAGCCTGTGCCTTGTGCTGCTCTGGCGCCATCGAGCCGATGATATCAATATGAGCTCGGTCTGGTTATGTTCCCGCAACGATATTATTGCGAATGTGTCGGTGCTGGGTGCCGCCATGGGCGTAT
The DNA here is from genome assembly GCF_052156535.1 of Nitrospira sp. T9. NCBI lineage: Bacteria > Pseudomonadati > Nitrospirota > Nitrospiria > Nitrospirales > Nitrospiraceae > Nitrospira > Nitrospira sp. T9. Next base: position 92,525 of record NZ_JBQKUP010000042.1, on the reverse strand, counting down.
GGTTCACCGGTTCAGGCTGGCCTGATATTCTTGTGGGTTTGGGACTCGCGGCTCTGTTTCTACGGTCGGCGGTATTCGTCTTGCGGGGGGCGATGAGAGAGCTTCAAGTGAACCATCAATCAACTTAACCTCATCCCTCGCAGCCAAAAGCCCCATTGAATCTCCCTCATTTCTGGCTGCTCCACCTGGAACAAATCCTTCACTGTTGATTTTCCGAACAATCGCTCTATTCTGCCAGGAAATAGACTGGTGCGGTCTCTCTCTGGATAGCCCTCGAAATCTCGAGGCCTCTGATGTGCAGGCAGGAGAGGCCATTCCCATTCATGGCAAGGAATCCGCTATTCAATTGCTGGTGATTGGAACCGACGAAGAGTCGAGGGTTGCCCGTGAAACATTTCAATGTCTGAGAAATGTCCGATGAACACAAGCGAAAACGTATTGGCCAGACGAAAATGCCCTTCAGGAGCTGACAAAACCATTCTCATTTAGTTGATTATCAACAAGGCAACATCCATTCTGTGGATAAACCATTTTTAGATGATCATGATGAGAGTTTGAAGGCACTCCCGAAGATCAACTAAATCAAAAAAGTCAAGACATAATCTGCAATCTACCTTTACGACTACGCCAAAAATTTATCACCCCTATATGTAGTATCTAAAAATAATTTCCATACAATGCCCAAAATATGTGCATTCCGCTCATTTCTTTATCAATCCTTCAGAAAAAGGCCTGGCCTGGCCATTAACCACCAAGTTATCCACAAAATTTGTGGACGGCATTTTTCTCTCCTGGTCTGTAATTTGCCAATTATAAAAATTTGATATTTTTTAATGCCTCCGATCATTATCGCGGCATGATATGGTCTCTATAGCAATTGCCACTTCCTGATTTACAAGGATTTTTCATTCACCCATGGCCCGGACACTTCAACAGGTTCCCCAACCGCCGACTTCCCTCGACATTCGGATCGTGACCTATAACATTCACCGGTGTTGCGGGATGGATCGTCGAATCATGCCCAGACGGATTGCGGAAGTTCTGTCGGACCTGCATCCGGATGTCATTGCTCTCCAGGAAGTCCTAGGGCTTGGCCCCAAGGGCCGGGGACAGGATGAACTGCTTGGTGCGTTGATGGGGATGGGGTGGGTCATGGCATCTGCCAGGCTGCGTCACGGATATCCCTTTGGGAACATGATTTTAAGCCGATTCCCGATCGTCAATGATGCACAACATGACTTGACCTGGAGAACCCGGCGCGGCCGATGTTGTCAACGCGCTGACCTCCGACTGGGTAATCAGACCTTACATGTCTACAACGTGCATATGGGGACGGGTTTACGGGAACGCAAGTATCAAGCGGAGAACCTGGCTATGATTTTGGACCAGCATCGAGGGGCCGGACCGAAAATCATTCTCGGGGATTTCAACGAGTGGGGGCGTGGTGTGACCACCGATATCCTCACCCCACGATTTCAGAGCCTGGACATTCGCCCCTTTGTCAAACGACGACGGACCTATCCGGGATTTTTGCCGCTCTTGCATCTCGACCATATCTTTTATGAGGGCCGGATTGACGTGAACCATGTGCATCTTCCGAAATCTCGTGCTGCACTCATCGCCTCAGATCACCTTCCGCTCGTCGCGGACCTTCGCATTCATTTCTAAACTTGTGTTTTGCATTTTTTCCGGACTGTTGATCCGAACGTCGATATTTGAATGAATGTCGTCCCAAGAAATACGTTGCCTTCACCACTCTTTCTCCTTTGTGAATCACCACTGTAAGGCCATATCAGGATCGGGGCATTTCGGTAACGGCTTACAAATGAACGCCAATATATAAATGTTCTTGTCAGGAACGTTAGGCGGGGGGGATGCCGGCGTTGCAGGACGTGGCGCCGGCCTCCGAACCGGGGTCGTCGGTAACCGGGTATAGGCCGACGCCTTCAGGGTCACCATGGACCGGGAGAAAGCCGGGCGAGCGACCATTGGAGTCATGACCGCTGGTTTTACCAAGACATTCCCTCTGGTTGGCTGAGTTGGCACCCTGATGGCCGTGGACTTAAACGAGGCCATCGCCTTGGGCCGCATTTTCATGATTAAAGGTTGTACAGGTTGGGCTTTGATTTGTTGTGGTGCTATCGGTGGCCTTTTCATCAATTGCGGTTGCACGGCTTGCAGGACAGCAGGGTTTATCCTTTTTATCGAATTTTGATCTTTCACCGCATAGTTAAAACGTAAATCTACAGACATTTTCGGGTTGGAAGAGGTTGATTGGGTTTGTTTTGCCTCGACGACCACTTTTCTGGCGAAGACGATTGCCGTGACATAGGCCGGACAATCTCCGGAAGGCGGACTGCCACCGTCAGAAAAAATCTTGGTGGAATCTGACAACCGCCAGAACCGTGCCCGGAAAATTTCAGAATCAAACCAGGACCGCTTGATGGCCGCAGAACTGAATTCCAAGGTCACAGATTTCATCGAGGAGACTTTTCCATCAGCCGAAAATCGCTCGCGGAGATCTGCCGGTGCTTCATGTACTAACGTGTTGATTTCCGCCTCGCTGAGAGAAAAGGGATTCCACGAACCTTCTTCCAAGGCATTTGACGGGGTAAAGCTGCTTGGGAAAACCGTAAAATTATCCTGAGCATTGGTCTCACTGTCGAGATCCTGATTAAAACATCCCTTCCACTCATCCCAGGTCATTGTGGGAGATTTGGCTCCAAGATTCTGGTACTGACTTCTGGCAATATTGACTTCATTCTTGTAACCCTCCAGGATCCACTGATTATCCAGATCCTTGAGCTTTGCCCGAAACGCAGGCTCATCGACCTCCCGCCAGTGTTTTTTCTCTGATTCGTCCTCTGCGGCCTCACCCGTACTTCTCGCCTCCATGAATTCCTGCTCAGCCATAATATAGGCATCCTTATACTGGTTATAGACCCTGACCTTCGGGCTGTCCTGGAGAAGACCTCCCTCACCCGGGACTTTCAGAAAGGCCAACGCCTTCTGATACGCCACTTCTTCTTCCGGTGTACGCGTCGAAGATGCAAGCATGCCTTCTCTCAGCACATATTCCAACTCATTCCACAAAAAGCGTGTATCAGTGGGTAACCAGGCCTCATCATGGGGAATTAGATTCACGAGCGTTGAAAACGCGGCCAGATTAGCCTTGCTCTTGAGAAGATCACTCCCGGTTTCCTGTGAAAAAAAATCCAGATCCTCTTTGATATAGGCCAAGGGTGTCACAGGAAAACTCAGAAACGTTCCTTCCTTTTCAAAGACTTTTTTGGCTTTGGACATCAAGGCCAATTGCACGATAGAGTCGATAGCCATGTATTACCTCATCAAGTAGTTATGTTGGTCGAATTGTCCCATTCCCCTGGTAGCCCCGCCCCAACTTGTAATTTTGAGGCAGGGCGACATCGAGAGTTAAATCCAATCAGTGATTTCGCTCAACGGATCAGGGCTCTTTGGGAACACATGGCATTTGAATCCAATAATTTGATGACCCGGCACTCGCATTTCTTGTTTTTCCGAATCGTAGTGAAATTTTGAGGAACGTTCTCCGCTGGCAGAACTACGACCATGCGAGCCACCAAAATGAAATGGCCCAAAATGCACGGCGCCACCACCACTTGCCGACGATCGTTCCCAACTTTGTGCGGCCTCTGAAAACCCACTGCTATTCCGGAAGCCAATCACGAGATCTTTGATGAAAATGATGGCAGTGGGATAGGCCGGGCAGAGTCCTGTTGCAGGTTTGCCGCCGTCACTGACAATTTGCTTTGATGATTCGGGATTATTTTGGTCAAAGCGCCACAACTTACTATTGATAAAACTTGTTTTAAACCAAGGCCGAACAATTTGGCATTGGGTAATCGAAAAATTCATATAAAATTGGTTGCTGTCAAACGTAATTTTAGATTCCGATTGTCCACTGGCATTGCTGGCAGACGCGCCACCGCCGAAAATGCCTAACCATCCCCCTCCGGCACTTGTCCTAGACCGTTTCATTTGGTAACTGGAATTGGAGGAATTATTATAATCCGAAGATTGGAAACTAAAGTTGGTCCATCCTGCCGCCTGCATGGGGTTGCTGGGCACGAGCGAGGTATAGAAAAAATCGCTGCCGGATGACATCCCGGTGATTCTGGCCTTCTCCAAATCATCCTGATATTGGGCTTTCAGCAGTGCCATATCCCGTCTCATAACCTGATCAATAAACGCGTTAATGCCTTCATAATCATTTTTGTACCCATTACTCACCCAATCTCCCATAGCTGCCTTGACCCTGTTGCGCAGAATGTTGGCGTTCATCCCCCAATAATGAACCGCTTTGACATTGTCGGCGGTCAGGGCATCGATGCGGGCACTGTTGTATGCCAATGCCGCCGCCTCATATTCCGTCATCTTCTGGTTATACAGATTCACTAAGGCACTGGGTTCTGAGACCTCGACCTCTTCATCAGTCACAAGATTCTTTTTAACCCTCGTCGTCGAGAGCAGCCCTCGGAATTTTTCAATTTTTTCTTTTGTTTTTTCATCTAATTGGGTTTCCATGATCTGGCTCATGCGTAAAATGTACTCAAAACGCTCTGAAAGCGATCCTTCATTGTTCATGATACTCATGGCCGCGAATTGATTATTCGTTGTTGCCGCCAGGTCGGGGACAAAATCGACGAGCCGTGCAAAGCTTTCTGCATTCATATACTGTTTGCTGGCATCTTGTGCACGCAATCCTTCTAATACTGCCGGTGACAACTCTGGCTGATTTGATTCACCTTCTCCGCCCCCACCTTCAATCACCATGTCCTTCAGGGCTTTCTTTTTCACTACACCCGTTAACCCTTGTGTTAAAAAATCAAAATCATCGGGTTCAACAGCCAATCCGGGTGTGCACCAACTAAAAAAATTGTCTTCCGATTTGGGGACGGTATCATCCCCGTTGGTTAGCACATTGTAGATTTTCCCCATAATCGAATTAAGCATAACGCTCGGTTCAACCTGTGGCATGACGACTCCTCCTTACAGTAAGACGTACCCTTTAAAGGATACGTGGAAATTAAATAATTGGGCCCATATATTTTTATTGACGTGAGCAAGACTTATTCCTAATTTGCCTGTGGTATGGTGACGAGTGTTGTGCAGACCTATACCCTTTGTATTTCAGCTCTTTTCAACCTTATCTTCAGTGCTCACCCGACGCGGGCGTTCCTTTCATAAGGTTCCCGGTGTATCCGATTGTTAGACATGTTTATCTGTTTAGATAACCGGCACCATCTTCCCGGTTTGTTGAACATTTTGATTGGAGGCAAGACTTCACATCCAATCTCCATGTGATCCTTTGCCATTCACGAAGCCAAACAAAAAATTATGTAAGACATGATCCAAAGGTCATACGTGGAGACTTCGAAGATCAGGCAATCTGAAGACGGGTGGGACATTCAGGAAATGCACTGCCAAAACGAGATTCATGGACAGACCAATGCGCCCTGTTATGCACTGACTGGGCTTTAACGAAATGAGAGAGTGACGCCAGGAGAGAGAGGAAAATGTCAAAGGAATATTTTGGTTAACTATATCTCCATGGGCCGGAACACTGTAGGTTAGAGAAGAAACTATGAGATTACCGGTTGAGTCTCGATATCCCAAATGCAGAATGTCGGAAATGCAGGAGTGCAGGTGGATTTCCGGGGAAAAATGGCGCCAAAAGAGGCGATTGGCCATTTTCATTCATTCCCGTTGTGGCTTCCACAATAATGGGTGAGGGGAAGAGTGAAAATTTTCTATAAATTGGTTGACCTCATCATCCTATTTTGTTAAACAACCAATGTTTCATGCCGCTTTATTCTCCCGCTACACTTCCCCATTCATAGTTCGGAGGGTGTCACCATGTCTCAGGAAACAGAAGAACTTTGGTCCAGGCGTTTTTTCCTGAAATCCTCCCTTGCAGGCATGCTGATTCTTGGCAGCCGGTTGATGTTTCCGGAATCCGCATCGGCCCAGTCCCTGCCTGAAGGCCGGCTTCACCTCTACAATGCCCACACTGACGAACGACTCCAGGTGACATATCGCAATCAATCCGGCCGCTATGACCAGGAAGCCTTAAAAGACATTAATTATCTCCTGCGATGCCATCATTCCAAAAAAATATGCCAGATGGACATCCAATTGCTGGAATATATGAATCAGGTAGTAAAGTTAGTTGGTCAGGGGAAAGAAATTCACGTCTACTCTGCCTACCGTTCGCCCTCATACAATAAATTGTTGATTCGCCTTGGTCGGGGCGCCGCGCCAAATAGCCTACATACGGTCGGACAAGCAATGGACTTCTCGATTCCCGGCGTTCGACTTTCAAAAATTCGACGCGCCGCTGTGAAGCTTCGGTTGGGTGGAGTCGGCTATTACGGTCGGCGAGGATTCATCCATATCGATACCGGAGCAGTCCGGTACTGGTAATTCCTTCTTTCATTATCACGTTCCAACCAACATCTTCCGGTTTTATAAGGGCTCTGAGGAATAGTCGGGGAATTAAATCCTGCCTGTAGGATTGGCAAATTCCATGGGTAAATTCCGCATGGGACCGGATCAGACACAACCATGACGTCCGAGTGCAGGATGCAATGTGCGCAAAACGCCACGTCCCCGGAGGTCTCTCTCGCAGAGATCCCAACCTTTGACTCTGCACATATGTCCTTACATTGATGCTTCGACGGTGTGAGTCATGTCCTTTAGAAAAACAGGCCTCTCCAAACTCAACCCCGTCAATGAAATTTTTTTTGATATTGACTGTCCCTACTTCTGTGCTAGCCTTTTACGGGGGCATTATTTTAAATAGTCTTATATCTGAATTCCGCATTATTCCGGTTCTCTTCACGAACTATGATATCTTTATGTGAACAGGATGGAGCATGCCCTCCTCAAATGAGTCAGGCATCGTATTGTCCGCTTTTCCAAAAGGAACCTTAATGATGGAAGATGGCTTGTCCACCCCGGTAGGAACCCGCCGATCATTCTTTATAAAAACCACCGTGTTTATTTCCTCCCTTATCGGAATTTCCCTTGCTGTCCCATTGATCGGATACGTCATCGCTCCTGCTCTTCAACGACGAAACAAGGAATGGGTCTCACTGGGAAAAGCCGATGCGCTACCGGTTGGTGAACCCAAGGCGATGGATTACACCATGACGGAAAAGGATGGATGGCAGGAAATCCACACCACCAAGGGCGTGTGGGCGGTGAAACAGCCCAATGGGGAGGTGACGGTATTTTCGCCCATCTGTCCCCATTTAGGCTGTGGTTATCGATGGGACCAACAGGACCGTCTATTTAAATGCCCCTGCCATGGAAGCGTCTACGACCTGAACGGAACCGTGAAAGCCGGCCCCGCACCACGCCCGTTGGACACACTGCCATCCAAAATCGAAAATGGTGACTTGCTGGTCCAATACGAAGAATTTAAATCCGGTCTGGCGAAAAAGGTTGAACTCTAAGCATGGCCTCACGTCTTTATCAATGGATCGACCAGCGCCTGAAATTAAAGCCCCTGGAGCAAACCCTCCTGGACGAGCCCATTCCCGGAGGTGCCAGCTGGAACTATGTCTTCGGCTCGGCCACACTTTTTCTCTTTGTTTTACAAGCACTGACTGGCATGTTTCTCATGGTGTATTACGTGCCGGCGACAGACCATGCCTACGACACCGTTCAGTATATTCAACATGAGGTGTGGGGCGGATGGTTTGTTCGTGGCCTGCATCATTGGGGTGCCTCAGCCGTCATGGTGGCCATCGGGCTCCACATGTTGCAGGTTTTTTTTGATGGTGCGTATAAACGCCCCCGGGAACTCATGTGGATTGTCGGCGTCATCCTCCTCGCCATCATGCTGGCGTTCGGATTCACGGGATATTTGCTTCCTTGGGATCAAAACGCCTATTGGGCGACCCAGGTGGGAATCAACATGGTCGGCAGCGTTCCCCTTATCGGAGATTTCCTGGTGAAAGCCCTTCGTGGCGGGGAAACTCTCGGCGCCCTGACCATTTCGCGTTTTTTTGCCATTCACGTCGCGTTTCTTCCCCTAATCATTGCAGTGGGAATCATGCTCCATCTCTTTATTCTCAGACGGGTGGGGCCCGCCGGCCCTCATGATGAAAGGAGGGCCAGGGCCGGGAGTGAAACCTTCTACCCACGGCAGGTTTTCATGGATGCGGTGGTCATGCTTGGAGTATTTGGCGTTGTCGCCATGTTGGCGATCAGCACGGAATTCCCATTGGCTGACCGGGCCGATCCGTCGGACCATTCATTTGTTCCCGTACCGGAATGGTACTTCCTGTTTTTTTATCAGCTTCTCAAATATGCCCCAGGGGCATGGGGACCCCTGGCGACCTGGCTTCTGCCCACACTCTTTTTCATCGGATTGCTGCTCCTTCCCTTTGTGGATCGCAACCCTGAACGCCATCCGTCCTCACGCCGGGTCGTGTTAGGAGCGGGATTGGGATTTTTGATTGTGGTATTCAGCCTGTTGAGTATCTCTCTCCGTGACCTATACGCCGTGCCCAAACGTGATCCTTCGGTGGTTCGAGGCATGGCCTTAGTGGAACATTTCAATTGCAAAACCTGTCATCGCATTCACGGGGAAGGTGTAAATGTTGGCCCAGACCTTTCTTTTGTCGCCGATCGACGACCCGACAGAGAATGGCATCTTCAGCATTTTAAGGATCCGCAATCCGTTTCCCCGGGTTCCTTCATGCCAAAATTTCCACTTAACGAGAAACAGCTGAACGACCTCACCAATTACATGCTGACTCTTAAGAGTGGGTAACACACCTTCCTACCCTGCGAGGATCGGTTAATCTCCTTGAGAGCAGCCATCAGCATGGAGCAAATTGTACTTTCAACTGAAGGCTGGGGGAGAGTGGATCAGCCACGACTCCGGCATCAGATTGAGGCCGATTGCGAGGTGAGAGTCAATAACCTCATACCCGATTGCAGGCACATCCCGACTGAACAAAAAGTGTCCCCCACGGCCATGTTCAACAGCCGTGGGGGAAAGGACTCTACCCTCGACGTTCGCCACGGGCTTGACTGAGCCAATGCTCCATTTGTTTGCCTGCTGCTTCCCGACCTCCTAGACCAAAAGATAACGCCACCGCCACCGCAATGGCTCCGAGAGTCAGGCCAAATGCCAGATTGACGATTTCATTGGCCAACCCCATGGCTCGGAGACCCATGGCGAGCACCAACCCGAGAATCGCGAATCGGGCAATGTTTGCAACCCCTCCAGAATTCGCTCCATGAACACGAATGATGGTTTCATATGCGAGATTCGACAACCAGAACCCGATGGCAATGATCGCACTGCCCAATAACACCTGACTACCAAACTCTATAAACATGGTGACCAATTCGGACACCTGATGAAAACCTAACTGGTTGGCCGCTTCGACAACCGCAAATAACATGATAAAAAAAGCCAGAACATTTCCGACCACAGACGAAGGAGTGGTTTGACCCGTAAAGGCTTGTCCCAACCCCAGCTTTTCCGGCAGAGCGTCGAAACCGAGCCCGCCTAATAAACTCGCCACGATTTGCGAGACTAATCGGGAAATAGCAAAGGCGATTCCTAAAATAATTGCTGCCGCAAAAATATCGGGAATGGCCGACATCATGGTATTCAACATATCGGTGGCCGGTCCTGTAATCACTTCAATTTCCAAGGCTTGCAGTGCGGCAACGACCGCAGGGACCAAAATCAGGATATACACCACCAACGCAAGTAAATGAGACAAGGACATCGTTCCGCGCAATCCTATTTGTTCACCCAGCCGGTCGGTTCCGGCTGCCGTCAACAGGTTACTCACCAAGTCCCTGACGATTTTGGCCAAGAACCATCCAGCAACTCCAATTAACACTGCACCGAAAATATTCGGGAGCATGCTTAACATTTCATTGACCATGTTTTGGACCGGGACCAATAGGCCGTCAATCTCCAGAGTCCCTAAGATGGCGGGGAGGAATAGCAGTACAACCAGCCAAAACACCACATTTCCCAGATTAGCGCTGATCGGTCGCACCCCGGCACCCGCACTTAATTTTTCATCCATCGTCGTCGATTGCAAAGCCTTGGACACAAGGGTTCGAAGTACGGTGGCGATAATCCACACGATTAACATCAATATTCCTCCAGCCACTAATTTCGGAACAAAGGCCATTACCTGATCGACCAAAGTCCCCAGAGGACCGGAGACCATTTCCAAATGTAATGCGTTAAAAAATGCCACTAAAACTAATAAAAGAATTAAATAATAGATTCCTACCGCTGTACCTCCTTCCACATCCATGGTAGTACCGGTGGTCGAACGCAATCGTTGATTGACGTTCAACAGGCCCAGACCCTTCCTGATTCCAGCTCTCACAAGCAGAGCCACTATCCACCCCAGGATGAGGATTCCCAATGCACCCAGTACATTTGGCAAGGTTTCCCCAAGATTCACTTGTAACGTTTCGGTCAATTTACTCATGTCCATAGATCACTCCTTTCGATAAAAATACATAATGCCGATCACCCCGTAGATATTCTCTACAGATTGATGGTGAGACAGGAAGATACTATTGGTCAGCTTATATTGAGAAAAATACGAAAGGTAGCTATCGAATTAGGAAGGCTCTTACCTTAACAATTGAGAAAATTTAAGTCCACCTAAGCGCAGAAAACCTGAATTTCCTGGAGATTTTTCTTAATTTTTGAAATACGGCATATGCTCATTGTCGGTCTGGACACAGTGTCAGAAAAAAAGCGGCATCCCTTTCATGAGGGATGCCACCCACCGCTTGATTATTTTCTTATTCTTCAACTCGGGGTTTTGTCGTCAGCACATTTTTTTAAATGACAAGTCGGCTGATCACAAGTCCATCACTATTTTCCCTATCTTATGCCAACCCTGGGCCAGTTATGATCCACTACGCGGACTTCGCTAATTCGGAAGTACAATGTCCGCACTTGGTGGCTTGAATGGGTATCGTCATGTGGCAGAATTTGCATTCTTTCGTTGTAGGATCCGCAGGCGGGGCCTCTTTTTCTTCACGTTTCATCTGATTAATGGCTTTAATCACCATAAAAACGGCAAAGGCTACAATAAGAAAGCTAATCACCGAATTGAGAAATACTCCATAATTCATGGTGACAGCGCCTGCCCCCTGAGCATCGGACAAAGCAAGATATGGCCCTGGAGGCACTCCCTCCTTAAGGGTGACAAACAGGTTGGAAAAATCAACGCCACCCAACAAGAGTCCAATAGGGGGCATCAACACATCGGCCACCAGCGATTTGGCAATGGTGCCAAAGGCCCCTCCAATAATGACACCGACAGCCATATCGATAACATTGCCTCGCATGGCAAACTCTTTGAACTCTTTGAGCATCACATCCTCCTTATCATGAGCGTGAACACTAGAACAGGTTTTTCCCAGGATGATCATAAAAAGGCTGCATCATCCTCTCTCAACACAAAAACAAATGCAAGATCCTTTTAGGGCATCCCGTTCTTCGCCTAACCGGGCTTTCACCTCCAATATTTTCTGCAATCCGTAAAACAACAGGGCCGGCGACAATCAAAAAAAACCTGGGGCGGCCCGCCTATCCTCGCCTATTTCCAGTTGAAGACCCCCTCTAAAAGCCCCAACTGTCAAGATCAGCTCGAACAGGTTAGCCGCCCTGCGCGTTCCGCACCCCGACAAACAGTCTACCATTACGATCCACCTTCTAAACGCCTTGTGATGCGCGTCTTTGCGTTTTCAAAATAAGACATTCATCCATCAATCTTCCCATCTGACGATAATCCAAGGGTTTTTTCAACTCACGAAAATGCCTCGCTTCATCCGATGGAGGAAGATCTCCCAATACTACGACCATCGGAGAAACTGAGGCGTGGGAGATTTCAGCGCTCATGCCACTCTTCAATTGCTCCAGAGAGTGGCTTTCAATGAATAGTGCATCAAAATCATTCCAGGTTTGCTCCATTATCCCCTTTGGCAATTCATCAAGGTATTCGCAATCATACCCGTGTAGTTTTACTATTTGTCCCAGGAAATCACGAATCAAATGATCCCTCGTGATGATCAAGACGCGACCTAGCCTGGGGCTCGACTGAAGAACCTCATTTTTCGCCGTTCCCATAAGGTCTCTTCCTTCCCGGAGGCTGCGCAAAAAAGTTTGTTCCCGACACGTCTCTTTCAGAGTTAGTTGCTTAATATTCATCATGTCTGAATACAGATTTGAAATAGGCACAATGCTCTCCTGGCGTTCAGACAGGCCCCCATCTTCCATTTGAATCATTAATTTCGGATGGGTCTCGTCTATTCCTACTCCGGCAGGAAGCCTCTCTTTGCCAAAGAACATCTAAGTCGGATGCGAATTCCGTGAGGAAGAACAGATCCCTCGACCCCTCCGGAACATAACTCCTGACCGTGATGATCGTTCCCTTATCCTTTTTGACCACTTCGATGACTGATATCCCCACCTGAACCGTCCCGTCACATTTTGAATTGATGGCTGGCCTCGGGGAAATATCCTCGCCATCCAAGGCAATCCGTGGCTTAAGACCTTCCGGTTCTATTCCCAAGCCGAAAAACAACACCCCTAACATTCCGATGGCACCGCAGAGACTCATGAAGGAAATTGTATGGAAGCGTTGAATGTTCATTGTTTGGATTCCACCTACTCTCTGTGTACCCATATTCATTAACAATAATGATGCCAAATGAATTTTCCTTAAATTTCAATCATTCCCGTTTTTCATAGGGAATTTTTCCCATTGTGAAACAGCAGGGTGTCTCAGGGTGTCCCAGTGAAAAACACTTTGAAGCAGGCGAGTGAGAAAAACGAAAGGACACAGGAAAGAATCCAAACGTTGAGGGCCCGATCATTTGCCATGTCCGAGCTCACGAATGAGAACCTCGGCGTATGCATCAAATGCATATCCGAGCGACAGGATATATTGGGTGTCCGCTTTTTTTGTTTCAAGAAGCCGGGAGTTAAATGCCATATGGCCATGCACATAGGCCGTCGATTGCAATCGATATTGACGAAAACCCCATCACCTGTACCCTGGCTTTAATCCCCGAGGAATGTTCAGGATTTATACAGAAATGGCGGAATCAGCGGGAGGATTCTTCTTGAGAGATATTCAACTCGGTTAAGCGGCGGTAAAAGGTAGAACGGCTCATACCGACCAATTTTGCGGCTTGCGCACGTTTTCCTTTCGTTTGTGTCAAGGCATCAAGGATAAGCTGGCGTTCATTCGGTTTACAAAAAGGCGATGCCTGAACAATCGGAGACACGTCACACAATTCAGGAGGCAGATCGGTCGGAAGGACGCTTCCTCCACGGCAATGTATCAGGGCATATTCCAAGGCCCCTTTTAATTCCCGGACATTCCCCGGCCAGGAATAGCGTAAGAACCGCTGCATTGTTTCCGGATCAATACTCAGAACATGCATTTTCCCAAGCGCGACACGGCTTTTCACGAAAAAGGCCGTGCTCAACAACGGAATATCCTCCCGGCGCTCTCGCAGAGGAGGAAGCCTTAATCGCGCAACACGGACCCGATAGAGTAAATCCGCACGGAAGGCACCCTTGTCGACCAATTCTTGAAGCTGCTGATTGGTGGCCGCCAATACCCGGACATTCACTTTCCGCGGACGGGACTCCCCGAGACGAATAATTTCTCCCTCTTGCAGCACGCGGAGCAGGGTCGTCTGAATCGTTAACGGCATATCTCCGATTTCATCCAACAATAACGTGCCGCCTTCAGCCGACTCGAAAAATCCTGCATGGTCACTCGTCGCTCCCGTAAAGGCGCCGCGTTTGTGACCAAATAACTGACTCCCCAAGAGGGAATCGGTCAATCCTGCACAATTGACCGGCAGAAATGGATGATCATGACGCGGACTTAATTGATGTAACGCACGGGCGACTAATTCTTTGCCCGTCCCGGTTTCCCCATCAATGAGCACTGGCACATCTACCGTGGCAATGTCCCGAATCCGTTCATATACCATGCGCATGGCGGGACATTTTCCAACCAGATCGTGAAATTGTGTTGGCCCAACCAACTGCCGGCGCAACTCTTCTATCTCGGTGACATCTTTTAACAACAAAATGGTTCTTCGAGAATCTCGAGGATCATCTTGAACTTCAACTTCCACCGCGCGGGTAGAACGGTTTTTCCCATCCATCACGACCGACACAACCTGACGCTGCGACCCAGGTAACCGTCCCATTGCCTCGACCCTGGCATTGTCATCTGTTTTCCACGGAAGGCCCTTACCCAGAGAGCGGCCAATCATGTTGTCAGGATCGATCTGCAATAACTCACGGGCTTTTCCACTCACAAACGTCACCTCCCGATTCGCATCGACCATGATGGCCCCCAATCCCAGCCCGTCGAGCAGGGCCATCACATCATCCCGTTCTTGTTCGCTTTTCGCTAATCGATTACCAAGTTGAGCTTCCGTGCGTTCATGATGATTGACGGCCTGACGATGCGAAAGTTGTTCTTCACGTGCCTTTTGCAGTAAGGGCTGGATCGGAAGGATCTCGGGTCCAAAGCGTTGTAGAATGACATACCGAACAGACCCATGACGGACGGCAGTGGCTTCCAGGACAACGTCTTCTCCAAATAATACCGGTTCACTCCACAAACCGGATTTCCATTGGCCGGTCTCAGCTGAATCCCACCATGCCTGCGCTTCTTGGAGAAAATGTTGAAGAAAAAATGAATGTCCCAATAATTGTCCAGGAGACACCTCATTCCCCTGGGTCATACCAGGAGGAGGAAACCAACTGGGCAGATCACCCACAAAGTCGAAACGATCTGCAGTTTTCTTGAAAATTAACGCATCAAAGACACTAAGGAGAGCGGGATCGTGGATGGAACCGGACATGAGTCTCACCAATCTCCGCTAGCAACAAGGGGATGAGGGAATCCTGTCGAGTGTACGGACGTATATCTACCGGTTGAGGCTTCTTTCATCCAGCCTCGTCTTCAGGCTTTCAGCATCGCTTCAGATAACGCGGAAAACGCCGCCTCGACACCTTCACCGGTTTTTGCGCTAACCATGGACACCAGACAGGCCTGGCCACTGAGATCAGAAACCATGGGACACTCCACCACCCACTCGTCCAACAAATCATGTTTATTAAGCAGGAGGACAAAAGGAACAGGACCAATGGTCTTCAAGGCTAATTCATGTAACCTGCATGCCACATCAACCGTTTCTCGCCTTGTGCCATCAATCACCAGGATATATCCCGAGGATCCCTGCAAATATGACGCCCGAACCTTTTGAAAGTCATCATCGCCATAGAGATCCCAAAGAACCAGCAGAATGTCTTGCCCGCATACCGACAAAGATTTTTGGTCAATTTTGACACCAACCGTGGTGAGATATTTTTCGGAAAAAATGCCGGAGACCAATCGTTTCACCAGGCTCGTTTTCCCCACGGCAAACCCACCCAACATACAAATTTTTTTCTGAATCACGGTCCGGTCCTCGCTCCCGCTTTCCTGGTCTGTGTTATCCCGGGCTCCCTCACCTTGAATGACACTCGCCGACTGGCAGAATACGCCTGTCCTTCCCCAGTTCCAGGTTTTACTTCGGGGTCAATCCCTTTGCCCTGGGCTGATAGTTTTAAGACATGAAAAGGGTTTTGACTGATGAGCTCCAGAACCTTGTTCGCTCGCCGTTCACTCAGGGACACATTGGTCGGGTGAGGCCCCACAGGGCTGGAATATCCCATGACATCAATAGCGGGCTCCCGACCGAGCTGCATGGCTTTCTGATCCAATTCCTGAAGAATGTGTTTCACCTGCTGAATTTTTACCAATTCCCGATTCGGCAACCGCTCCTGCCCTGACAAAAAGAATATCGCCTGCCCTTCCAATTCAACTTGAAGTGCTTCAAATTGTTTCATGTCCGTGTCAATGAGACGTTTCAAGGAAATCTCCGAAATCCCAGGGATTGCCAAGGCGGATTGCTTTACTTTGGAAATCCAGGCATGGGAACTTTCCCCCATCAGGATGATCCGGCTATCCTCAACGCTTACCTCTACCGATTCGGGTGGCTGTAAAACTGTAACTGCCCGCTTACGAACCATCTGCGGAGTAAGGGCAATAAACGGTTCCAAATGAAACCCGACCGCATGGGAAGAATATCCCACCTCTTCCAGCAACCGTTCAGGGTCCACCGCCAGAGGGTCTCTCAACCCATGAAACACCGTTCGCCCCCCTTCCTCCTGAATAGCCGTTACCACAATACCCGGCTCGGCCCCGACGCGCTTCAACAACTCAGTCCACTGTTGATGATTGAGAGAAGCCTGATAGGCCCACCATCCCAAAGTGGCCAGAAGAAGAATACTTAATACCCAGAATACGAACGGAAGGCCTTTTCGTTTTTTCACGAATTGCGCTTGGAGACAATCTTCCAAATGAGGCCTGGTCTCTAAAAAAACTGTTGAATCGCCTTGAAAATTCTGCAGAGAATCGGAATATTGGGCATGAAGGGATTCAAGCGTGTTTTGAAGAAAATCCCGCAATTTCACAGGAGGGGTTCCCCGAATCACTGTGGCCAAAATAGCCCTGGACCCCTGTTCTATCCAGACCGTCAAATCTCCAATCCTGAGCGATTCCAATCCTTCATCCTGACCTTGCTGAAACGAATCTCTCACAAAATCCTGAATGGCCGTCAACATGCCGGAAATGGCCGCTTCCCCCTGACTGGAAATCCCTTCAGCCATCACATGATTGAGTAACAATCCCGTTTTTTTATGAATCAAAAATACCTGTTCCACTCTAAATCGAAGGGTATGCAACAACACCACTTCCACGAAAGGTCTTCCTGTTTTCCAGGCCTCCCATCGCCACTGAAGTCCTTGCCAGGACATACTATATTCCAACGTCTGGTTGAGAGATTGGAGCATTTCCCGCATTGCCCGGGAAATGGCTTTTCGAATGGCGGATCCCAAGATGGGAGCGATGGAATCACTAATAAGCTGGGGAGATTGTTTGATGGAAAGGGCCAATGCTTCTTGTGTAATCGGGAGCATAGAAGCCAATAACCGATTATCCTGCCGAGCTCGAAGTCGTATCGCATCTGGAAGGACGCGGCTCACCTCCTTCGCATCGACCACCAACGTATCGAGTCGTTGTCGTAACCGATCTAATTGAACCTGCTCGGGGGACAGCAACAACCGGCGAAGGGCCGAAAAATCCTCCGACTTTCCTTTGTCATATTCCGATGGTGCCTGAGTTGGAGACGAACGACCCGTACGTTCCATATTTGCCCTTCAGGGGGAAGCTGACGTTTTTCTGATGGTGGGAGGGTGAAAAAATGCATGGAATTGATCGTCTGCCTTCGTCATGGGAGGTATAACCCCAAGGACCGCTATCAAGGCTTCATGATTGGTTCTCAGTGTCCTTAGCCCCCACTTTGAGGCGCAAGGCGACTTCCATCAGCATTTCGGCCAATACTGCCCGATCGGTTTTCTCAATCTTCAATTCATTGACCGCTTGTTGAAATTGAGATTCCATTCGGCGCATGGCCTCCTGATCCTGTTCAATCAGCTCATGCTTCTGCTTCTGCATTTCCTCGTTCATTGCCTGGAATTGATTCGAAGCATGCTCCGTTAATTCCAAAATTCGTTGACTGATCTGGGCTTCAACGGTCTTGACTGTTTGTTCCATGTCCTGAATGGTAGAGACGCGTCGGTCCTGTTCCTGCTGTAATTTCCCGACCAACCCCAGGATTTCCTGATTCATTTGTATTTTCAGATCCTCAACAGACTTGGTGAGGTCTTCTCGTAGCCGCCCGCTTTCCTGTAATAACCGATTCTCCAATACAGCGAATCGTTTGTCGATTTCCCGACTTTGGGCCCCGAAGAGAATATCCCTGACTTTATCCAGGCTCCCCTCTTCCGACTGCGTGGCCCATTCTTCCTCTTGAGGGGACGAAGCTTTCTCAGAGGAACTCGAAACTTCATAAGCCACGTTTTTGAATGTTTTTTTTGAGGGTTCGATCACGCTCATAGTCGTCACTCCACGAGGTAGTCAACAACTTCTACGTCTTAGGGGACACTCCTTAAGCGCCATTATCCTACCATTGGTAAAAAATGGTAACAAGACACCAACCCCAGCATATACAGGGGAAACTTTTTATCTTTAAATGAATTTTCTGTTGAAGAGTCAGAATCCTGTTTCATTTTTTCGTTACAGCTCAGGGATGAAACGGCCACACATATTCAGAACATCACCTCCAATTATCAAAGACCATTTCCATCCTAATGCACAATGAATTCATGCACTTAGCGCATAAATCATGAATGATCGTATCAACAAGGACAGAGGGAAAGCCTTCGCGTTGGAAAGGGTAAAACCAGGAAATTCTCTACAGAGGCAACGCGAGGATAAAAACCACGATAGAGGGGAATGGGAATAAGAAGCTCAGGAAAGGCAGGAAAGTTAGATTGGTCTTTTCACTAATCTTTTTCGGGCTCGGCATTTCCATGTTTATGCGTGACTCGATCTTCGTCAAACAAATCGGCCATTTCCTGAGCCATCACATCATTATCATGCGGGAGAGACATAACCGACAATTCTTTTTTTATTTTTTTTTGAGAGACAGCCTTAGGATCCTCGGCGTCGGTACGTTCAGGATCGTTGGGTTCTTCGGACGTGTTATCGTGATTCATGATGACATTCTCCTCTACGATGATTACTCAAACGATTCCAAATGGGACCGCTCAGGAAACTTGAGCTGACAACTGGGACAGGTTACAAAATAGACCGATTCACGAACCGAGAGCACCGCTCTGAAATCCAGGGACACTCCGCGATGTCGACAAGATGGACATGGGATTTCCTTGAGATGATAGGGGATATCCGGCTGTGTTTGTACATAAAACTCCATATCGGTATGGACGGGAAACATATAATGACACCCTATGCAAATCGCTTTCCATTCCCCATCTTCCGTTGCCGTCCTGGAGTCGATTCCAAAGCGATTGGCCTTGCAAATAGGGCACTTCACTTCTCCTAACCGCGCTTCAACCTGCTTGACGCTTAATTGGGTCATTCTTCTTCCTTATCCATTCTGTTGAACATTTCCCTTTTCCAAGTATAGGCTTCCCCCCAGAGATCCCGCAACCAATGACCCCACGCCCCTGGAGGACTTTTTCAACACCCTGCTAATCTGATACAACCTTCCAGGCCATCAGGAAAAACTGACCCACGCACGCTCACCCCTTTTATTTTCCTCACGTCACCACCCTCTATGCCCGAGCTCCCTGAAGTAGAAGTCATTCTCAACCATCTAAACCGGCATGTCCTGGGTGGGACTATTGAAACACTCACCATACACCGTTCGGACATTGTGCGCACCGGGCACGACCTCATCCCCTGGTTTCAGCGCTCCACGATCACCAATATCACCCGAAAAGGCAAATGTTTAATCTTTACCTGCCATCGAGCCAACGATACCCGGTATCTGCTTTCTGAGCAGGGAATGACCGGACTCTGGTTTTACAATCCTGGCTTGGCCTCAACTCCTCAACACATCCATTGCCGCATCGATATTTCCGGAGCGGCGGCCACGGACCTGCATTACTGGAATCCTCGCCGGTTTGGCCGGCTCTGGCTGTTCACCCCACCGGAGTTAGAAGCCTTCATGCAGCGCCGATTCGGCATTGACGCCATGGATATCGGTGCACAACCCTTTATCCAACTCATTCAAAGTTGTCGAGGCAGGCTGAAACCTTTTCTTCTCGATCAACATCGGCTTGCGGGTATTGGAAACATTTACGCCAATGAAATCCTGTTTCGGGCCCGGGTGCACCCCCAGGCCCGCGGCTATCGGCTGGGCGTCTCAGCCTGTCAACGACTTTATGACACCATGCAGACCGTATTAGGTGAAGCCATTGCCGCTGGAGGGTCCTCCATCAGAGATTTTCGTGCTCCGGATGGGTCGTATGGACGGTTCCAGCAAGCGCACCAGATATATCAGAAGGCAGGATTGCCTTGCTTGCATGGATGCCCCACTCTGATCACCCGCCTGCAGAGTGAACGCAGCTCGTTCTTTTGTTCGATCTGCCAAAAGAGACGGTAGCCTCCATTTCATTCCTTGAGCCAAACTAAAACCTTTGCTAGAATCAAATATCAGTTTAATGGCAGCTAACCGGAGGTTGAGTCGAATACGACGTGCGAAAAATTAAACTACGAGAAGGGGTCGATTTAGCCAATCTTTTCGGCCCGCACGATCTGCACCTCAAAATGATCGAAGGGGAGCTCCAGGTGCGAATGGCAGCCAGGGGCGATGAAATTACCCTACATGGTCAACCGGAGTCAGTTCTGCGGGCCGAACATATTTTGCGGGAGTTAGCTGATTGGACCCGAACCTATTACGAATTGAAACCGGACGATATTTCACGGGCCATTCTGGCGACAGAAGAAAAACGAGATACCCCACTCAAACCCTATACCGTTTCGGCAAGCGCGCTTCCGACAAAAAAAGGGAATGTCAATCCGAAAACTCCCAATCAACAGGCCTATCTGGAAGCCATTACCAAGTCAGATCTGGTCATAGCTATCGGCCCCGCCGGAACCGGGAAAACCTATTTGGCGATGGCCATGGCCCTTGCCGCTCTCACGCATAAACAAGTCAGTCGCATCATTCTCGCACGGCCAGCCGTGGAAGCAGGGGAACATCTCGGCTTTCTTCCTGGCGACCTCTTTGCCAAAGTGCACCCCTACTTACGTCCATTGTACGATGCGTTGTACACCATGATGGATATTGATCGGGCCAATCGGCTCATCGAACGTGGCGAAATTGAAATCGCCCCGCTGGCGTTTATGCGGGGACGAACCCTGGACGATGCCTTTGTCATCCTGGATGAAGCCCAAAACGCCACCACCGAACAAATGAAAATGTTTTTGACGAGGCTCGGACTGAATTCCAAGGCCATTGTGACCGGGGATATCACCCAAATCGATCTCCCCGATTCGCAGAAATCCGGATTGGCGCAGATTGCTGACATTCTCCTCAATATTGACGGAATACAATTCGTGTATTTTTCCGAACAAGATGTAGTCCGGCATCGATTGGTCAAAGAAATTATCAAAGCGTACGACCGGTATGAACACCAACTGCCCAATAACAGCCCGCACCACATATCATCCGACCATTCGACCGCATCTCCCGGAATCCATTCAAAATCAGACACCAACGGCGAGAGGCCCACGCGGTAACACCCGATGGCTGTGTGGCTTCGTTCTCACCTCCGGCGAGTATCCGTTCGCCCCAGGACGGTGCGCCGCCTGACACAAGCCGTATTACAACAGGCAGGGTATTCTTCGGCTAATCTGAGCCTCACTTTCGTCGGCAAGACTCGCATGCAGAAACTCAACCGGACGTACCGGCAGCGGGATTATGCGACCGATGTGCTAGCCTTCCCCATGCAGGATGCCTTACAGTCGCCACTGGCATTCGTGGGTGATGTCGTGATTTGTATTCCCGTGGCACTGGCTCAAGCTCCACGGTTTGGCAACACCGCCGATGAGGAAATCCTGCGTTTACTCATTCATGGCACCCTTCATCTGCTGGGGTATGACCATGAAACAACCGATCGGGAAGCCAAACGGATGAAGCGAAAAGAACGCACGATCTTCAGTCGCCTTTCTTCGCCTACACTCCGTCTTCTTGCATAACAAAAAGCCATGCATCACGTATTTGTCGTAATCGTCGGGAACATCAGCTATGAAATGGGTTGAACGTCTTCAGAAGGGGTTAGCAAAAACACGTCAGACCGTGCAAAAGTCATTGCGTCGCCTGGGGCGGGGACACCTGGATCCCGTCGCCCTGGAGGATGTCGAATCCAGTCTCCTGGAAGCCGATGTCGGCATACACACGGTCGAGCGATTTCTTGAGATGCTGAAAGATAAAACACGGGTGTTCAGTGGGACCGATCCGACAGCGGTTCTCCATACTCTCCTCACGGACATTCTTCGGAAGGGCGAGTCGGAACCGCTGGAACAACTCATTCGACGCGGCCCTCGTCCATTTGTGATCTTGATCATCGGCATCAACGGTGTCGGCAAAACCACGACCATTGCCAAACTCGGACATCGATTAAAGCAACAAGGGTTACACACTCTCTTTGTCGCCGGCGACACTTTTAGGGCTGCTGCGATTGAACAATTGGATATTTGGGGGAAACGCACAGGCATTGATGTCATTAAACAAAAGCAGGGCTCCGATCCTGCCGCAGTAGTGTTTGACGGCATGGTCGCGGCGAAAGCTCGAAATGTGGACGTCGTGCTCATCGATACCGCCGGTCGGCTGCATACCAAAATTAATTTGATGGATGAATTAAAAAAAATCAAACGAATTATTGCACGGGAAATGCCCGACGCCCCACACGAAACCCTCCTGGTTCTGGATGGCACGCTGGGGCAGAATGCCATTGCACAAGCCCGACAATTTCATGAGTCACTCGGCGTCACCGGTTTAGCCTTGACCAAACTGGATGGAACCTCCAAAGGTGGAGTGGTCGTGGCGATCGTCGACGAACTCAATCTTCCCATTCGTTTGATCGGTGTGGGCGAAGGGGAAGCGGACCTCCAGGATTTTCAGGCTTCAGCGTTTGTCGAGGCCTTGCTCCCGACAGAAGACTCAGAGGCCTGATACCTCCCGGCTTGCTTCCACACAGCATTCTGTCGGAGAAAAACATGGTGTTCGGAAATTAACCAAGGAAATTGGCTTGTGAATTTCATTCACCAAATCTTCCCGCAAGCTTTACGAGTCCCATCATTTGTCCTCGGGTTGGTATTGCTGTGCCTGGCGATGGCGAATCCCGTCCAAGCCAAGGGGTTGATGCCTATTCACCATGGATTACATATTGAACTAAATCCAGACACCCATGCCATTACCGGATCGGACACCGTTCATCTTCCTCCATCCCATCGCGCCAACTCATCCGTCTCCTTCATCCTGCATCCTCAGCTCACAATCGATCGGGTTGAATTCAACGGCACACGGCTTCCAATCCCTCATCCCTCAAAAACCGCGATCCCGCCGTCATCAACGCGCCGGGTTATTGAAATTCCCCTACCTCACCTTGATGATCCGGACCAACCGGCAGTCCTTACACTGACGTATCACGGGCAGATTGATGATTCTCCAAAAGCCTCAGGTGGACTTCGCTTTGTCAAACCGGATGACACCAACGGACATATTGGACCCAACGGGGTGTATTTGACCTATGAAACATTCTGGCATCCCACATGGGAACAGACTCTCTCGACGTATGATCTCACCCTCAGCCTCCCTTCAGACTGGGAAACGATCACCCAAGGCCGGGAAATTATCAATACCGTGACTGACGGACGCCGAACCACTCAATGGAAGGTGAGCCTCCCAAGTGAAGCTCTGACGTTGGCGGCCAATCATTTTGTGGTGAACAAAAAGGAATGGAAGGACATTCAACTCGCCACCTATCTTTTCCCAGAAGACGCACACCTGGCTCCCCAATATATAGAAGCGACCATCGACTACCTTCAAATGTATACCGAACTTCTGGGTCCTTACCCGTTTACAAAATTTGCCGTCGTGGAAAACTTTTTCCCAAGCGGACTTGGGCTCCCCTCATTCACCCTCTTAGGTGAAGGGGTTATTCGACGCGGATATACCCAACCCTATTCTCTCGGTCATGAAATCGTCCATTCCTGGTTTGGAAATTCCGTCTTCAATGACTTTGCTCAAGGCAATTGGGTGGAAGGGCTCACTACTTATCTTTCCAATTACTATTATGACGAGGCCAAAGGGCATCAGCAGGAGGCCTTCAATACCCGACGGCGGATGGTCTACGAATATAATCTGTATGCGGAGCCGGACAAGGAATATCCCGTGCGGGCATTCCACCACAAAGAAACCCGGCTGGATAATGCCATTGGCTACCAAAAAACAGCCATGGTGTTTCACATACTCAGACAAGAAATGGGAGATGTGGCATTTTTCAACGGGGTTCGCCGGATTATTCAGGAAGGGACGGGAACCTATCTGGAGTGGAACGATCTTCTCCGGATCTTTTCAAAGGCGGCTGAAAGAGACCTCAGTTGGTTTTTCCACCAATGGATCGATCAACCCGGCGCACCAAACCTGGATATCCAGGATATCCTCGTCCAGGAAGATCCCACACAACAGGGACAATTCACGATGACCGGAACAATCCTGCAGGCGGACCCAATATTCACCATCCGCCTTCCCCTCCACCTCGATCTCAAAGGAGGACTCATGCATGACTCCGTCCTCAACGTGGATCGGGCCACACAACCGTTCACGCTGCATCTCCCGGCGAGTCCGACCACACTCGCCATTGATCCTGAGCACCATCTTCTGCTCCACCTTCTCCGTGCACACATTCCACCCATGTTAAATAGGTGGGAAACCGGCACCCGTCGGATTCTCATCAGACCTCAGACCCTGACAAAAGAGGAAGCTCAAAGCTTAGAACCTCTGTTGCAACGCCTTGAGAAACAACCCGGCATCGAAACGATCCAAGCCGATGATCCGGTCATTGCTGAATCGGCCTCCTATCTGGTCATCGGGCCCTCTGCCCGTCGTCTGTTGGAATCCGGTTCCTTCAATAGCTGCGAAAAGTTCATGGACATTCATCCGGGACACCTCTCCATTGGGGAACAGACATTCGAGAGCCCGGAAATGGCCTTCCTGATTTCGTGCGCCCATCCCCGGGATGCGAATCATACTGTCACATTCTTTTTCGGATGGTCTCCTGAAGCCGTCAAGCCCGTTTCACGGCTGTTGTTTTTCTACGGGTGGGATAGCTATCTGGTCTTCAAGCAAGGAAAAGTGATTGCCCGGGGGATGTTTCAACCCGTACACTCTACACCCGAGATTATTCGCCATTCACCGTGAGGTTCATGAATGCATCCGACCTTCTCTAGCCTTCGATCCACATTCTCGATTCGAAACATTCTCCGGTTAAGCCTGTTGTCTTTGTTCCTAGTGTGGAATACCGCCCTGGCTGCTGAACAACCCGCGAACCAGGATCAACCGGAACCTCATTTGGCCAATATCCGGCAGCTCACCTTTTCAGGAAAAAATGCCGAAGCGTATTTTTCAGCTGAGGGTGACCGTTTGGTGTACCAATCAACCCTGGAACCGGATGGCAAGACGCTCAGATCCTGCTATCAAATCTATATCATGGACCTCGATGGCACGAATGTCCGGCGAGTCAGCCTGGGCTTGGGCGGTACCACATGCGGATACTTTTTCCCCGGTGGCCGGCGTGTCCTTTTTTCCTCCACGCATATCAGTAGTCAATTTTGTCCACCCGTCCCCGAAAGGACCGAACGCTACCGGTGGGCTCTCGATGATTATGACATCTTCTCCATGAATATCGGCGGGCGGGACGTACAACGGTTAACCTCCGCCCATGGATACGATGCCGAAGCCACCATTTCTCCGGATGGAAAAACCATTGTCTTCACCTCCATTCGTGATGGAGATTTAGATGTGTACACCATGGATATCGATGGAAAGAATCTGAAAAGACTGACACAGGAAGTCGGATATGATGGCGGGGCCTTTTTTTCTCCCGACAATAAACGAATTGTCTATCGGGCCCATCATCCGAAAACTGACGAGGACGTGAAGGCCTATCGCGACCTGCTCAGTCAAAACCTTGTGGAACCCTCAAACCTGGAAATTTTCATCATGAATGCTGATGGCTCCAACAAGGTGCAGGTCACTCACAACGGGCGTTCGAATTTTGCTCCCTTCTTTGCTCCCGATGGGAAGCGCATCATCTATTCCTCAAACTTGTCGACACCGCCCGATCATCAGGGGCGTCCATCTTTTCACTTGCATATGATCAATGAGGATGGCACGCACCCCGAACAAATTACCTTCAAAGGGCACTTCAATAGCTTTCCGATGTTCTCACCTGACGGAAAACAGGTGGTATGGTCATCCGATCGGAATGCCGCCAACCCAAAAGAATTCAACATCTTTCTCGCTGATTGGGTACCCTAACCTGACGAATGTCATGTGAACTGAGCGCTTTAGTTCCCCGCTTTGATCTTCACTGGTCGGGAGGGAGGATCAAGGAGGAGAAGAATTTCCATAGACGGAAGAAAAAATACGCCCAAGGCTGTTGACAAATCCCGTTCCCCAATCCTGTGACTAACCAATCACCCGCACCTCCTTCACCTCGACGTCCGCAGTTTCTTCTCCGCCAGACTCCTCTCGTGATATTCGTGCTATCCGGGCTTCTTTTCCTTGGCTTATTTGCTTTTCTTGCTCAGATAGATGGTCCAACCCTCCAGATCGTTCACAGCTTCACGCATCCGGCCATCGACCACATTGGCACTATAGGAAACCATATAGGAGACGGGGTCACCCTGGTTCTCATTTCCCTGGGAATCGGGGCAGTGGGATTCCGACTTGGATGGCCTACCTGGAAATCCGCATCTATTCATAGCTTACTGGCACATGGAGTCGCCGGACTCTTTACCCAAATATTGAAACATACCATCGGCCGCCCTCGCCCGAGACTCAAGCAAAGCCAGGACTGGGAAATCGCCCCGTCACTTGAAAGTGGATGGGACTCTTTTCCCTCCGGTCATACCACCGCATCATTTGCCGTGGCCACAGTCCTGGCCTATCATTTCCCAAAAGCCAAGATGCTCTGGTACGGACTTGCTGCATTTAATGGAACCTGTCGCGTCATCACCGGCGCCCATTTTCCTACAGATGTGCTTGGCGGTGTACTGGTGGGAATCGGAACTGCGCTGCTCATCATTCATTCTCCTGAAAAGTGGAAGACATTCTTTCAGCACACACTCACCCATGGTCTCCCCTGGCTGATCACGGCCTTTGGTATCGTATGGATTAGTGTTCCCCATCCAGGCATTGAATTAGAACCGTCCCTCTCACTTTTTCTCGGACTGATAACTATTGGGATAGGATTAGGGCTAAGACTTTGGTGGATACGGGAACTCACTTTCGGAGGAACCCCGCCTCCCGGACGATGGCCCTCTCAATGGCCATGCCTGATTATGGGACTTGGCTTAGCAACCTCCACTGGAAGTCTTGTCGTACTGGGAGCAAGTCTGATGACGGGAATTATCTGGTGGCAGGGGACTCAATTCGAATTTACCACAAAGATCAAAAGCAATCCCTCCGACGGCTTCAAGCCCATTTGGACTGAAGCGATTATAGGACTCGTGATGTTTTTCCTCACAATCCTAATCTTTTCAATCCGATCAGGTGTAAATTTTGTCTCCCCATGACAGAATTTAGAACATTCATCGACTATCTCTCTATTGGGATCTTTTCATCGACCAATCGTATGGCCTTCTCTCTCGAGGAGGACCCTCTCTCAGTCCTCCTCGGAACCAGAGTCCTAGTGAGGTCCCTGATTTATTCTCTCCATTTCTGGTTTCTACCTGGCTCTTTATTTATTTTGGTCACCCATCTGATTGTGACCCTTCATTTGGTTCCGTTCACCCATCTGGTTCTGGCTCTCTGACTCGTTTGCTTCCGGTACACCGGACCGACGGGTTTTCATATCTTGAGTATATTCTTTAGTCGCAGCGTTCAAGGCATTCTGGCCATACAAATTTTCCTGCCCCGGGTCATTGGCCGTCGATACGCCACTTACCGGACTTTTCGATTCTTTCATCGGGTATCCGGGATGATCCGGCACCATGGATGGATTGGCAAAGGCGACAGTTCCTAATAAGCATATTCCGGCCAAACTTCCTAAAATTACGAGAGATTTATTTTTCATCACGTTTTTCATAATGCCTCCTGATTTGATTTAGGTGTAGGTCTCATAGAGCTTGGCATACCCGGAAATTTCCTCGATCCTCAGCCTTCATTTTTCTCTTCCTATAACTTCACCATGAAATGGTCTCATGAGGTATCCAGTTTAGGCAGAAGAAAAATGCTTTCTTGTAAGCCTCCTTCCCGAAAAGCAATAAAAAAGTTGAGGCTCCCAGCACTTGGAAATTTAAGGGAACTCGTTTCATCCTATACCTCCCCCGTGCGGATGTAACTGTCAAAAACCCTTGACGACCATTTTTAGGTATTTCTGTTATGAATTGCCCAAGGGAGTAGCCAAATCTATGGTCAAGCTGATCTGGCATGTCGGGTACGGAAAAGAAGGCCTAAGTAACTCAATTCATTCAATGTATTGACATTTTCCTACAAATGATCCTGGCAGCAGTCTGTTGGGATTGTCCCAGGACTGGCCATTATCCATCTTTTCAACAAATGCATGAAAGAGATCTTTTGGCAAAATCTGGCTCAGGACCTCCCTGGTTGGTAATGACCTTTGGTCTGTTATGGATTCTCGTTCCACACCCTGGACTCGAATCAGAGCCGTCTTTCTCACTCTCCCTCAGACTGATTGGTAGCTATTGTGTCTGGCTTTGCACTCAGACTCTGGCATATACATGAATGGTCCCACGAATGAAACCAATCTCACAGGGGTTTGCGCCTTCAATGGCCGCGTTTCCTTATGGGCCTTGAGAGGCCACAACGGGAAGTATTGTAATTTTGGGAGCAAGTCTGGTGGGTAGGGAATCCCCTCAATGAGTCGATTCAAAATAAGCTAGACGTAGAGCCTTGGCTTATTCAACACTCCACCTTGACTGAAGCAGCCCCAGGAGTCGCTATGCACCTCATAGCTTTTCTCACGTTCTCCATCCGCTCTCAGATTATCATCCTGTAGTCTATTTTCGGCTCAAAAATTGTGACGTCTACAGACGAAAATAGGAGTCATATACTGCCTCCTTAAACAGTCCTGCATCGTTGCTGCAGCTTGTGTATTCTTCAGGTTTCCCCAAAAACACAGGGGAATTCCAGCATTTCCTCAAGCCACCATTGGTTCACCTTTTACTTGAAACTCGTCTCCTCAACCGTTATAAAAGTACATTGTTTGCCGTTTACCCCCTATCCACAGAATCAGGCATAAATGTAAGGATGATACATATGAACGAACGCTCGACGCCTCCCGTACAACCGTCCAAAAAGCCAACGATATTCTACCTCCTGTTTCTTGCTGTTCTCACAAGCCTGACCGCAAGCTGCGCGCAGAAAACATGGGATATCAACAGATACATTCACGCTCTTGAACGCCCGGAACGTGATCAGCACCAACAACCCGAAAAAGTCATTGAGGCCTTGAATCTCGCGCGTGGCATGATGGTGATCGATATCGGGGCAGGCTCGGGTTATTTCACCCGTCGCTTCGCCGAATCGGTGGGAGAGAAGGGACAGATCATCGCCATCGATGTCGAACAGAAAATGTTGAATTACAACAAACAGCAGTTGGAAAAACGTGGGCTCGCCGACAGAGTCCGTTTTATTCTGGCCGAAAAAGAAGGTCCCACATTTTCCGGGAACAATGCAGACATGGTGTTCCTGTGCGACGTCTATCACCACCTAGAAGACCAGATCGACTATCTGGCCAACACCAAGCCCGCACTCAAGCCAAACGGGCGTGTGGTGATTATCGACTACTACAACGATGCACGGTCGGGCACACTCGGATTCTCAAAACGCCATCTGGTTCCCAGAGAACAAGTGATCAAGGATATGGAACAAGCCGGCTTTACCCTGGCCAAAGAACACACCTTCCTCCCCCGCCAATACTTCTTAGAATTTGTCCCAACCCTAACAAAAGGTGACGGCAAAGCCGGTTAAATTTAATTGGCCCCCTTCATAGGTGCCACAAGGGCACGTGGCTTCTTCCAATTATCCAATCTTCGTTTCTACTGGCGATGAAAAATTTATTTTGGAAACCATAAAGAGTCCTAATGCGCAAAAACAGATAGCACTTGTCTGCGTTATCATCAATCCACCTGAATGTTCGCTGGCTGTTCACAGGCCCACGCTTTAGTCGTGTAGCACGATCTCGATTTTTTTGTCCGTCTGCCAACAGTGCCTCTTTCATGTTCCGCCCTAACCGAGTCCGCGGCTGAGCAAGGGGCCGGAGACCAGTCTGTTCGAGCCGCGCGTTCGGCTGCCGCAGGCGGCTGGGAAGCGGAACCAGCCGCAGACTCGATTCAGCCGACCGCTCATCACTATCCCTCCATCCCACATCGAGTAGCCACGGCCTCTTTCATTCCCGTTTGCTCCCCGTCTGCCGCCGGCGAGCGTGCCGAGGAGGGAACCCGCAAGCGAAGCTTGCGGGCGGTCCGGTTGAGCACGGGGTTAGCGGTCATCATGGGCTCACAGAGCCCTCGAGGTGCCGAAGATAGGCTTCGATCATGACCCTTGCGATACCTCGTGCCTCAGTCAGTTCGGCCTCCGTCGCATCTCGGAGAACGCCCCCGGTCTTGCCACGGTGACGCCCCTGCCGCAGGGGCTCGTTGTTGCAGAGTTGTCCGAAGCGCGACCACGGGGTGCTGCCGATACCAAGGGCGGTTCGCGTCGCGTTCTCGCCGCCGAACTTTGCAGAGAGAGCGTCCCGCACCTCATAAAGATGTACGAGTTCGTTATTCGGATCCTGTACTGCCGCAGCTTGACTCTTGAGCAATGAAGCGAGTAGCGAGTCCGTAGGTCGATGGGTGCTAATAAGCTCGCCAAGGCTCTTCTTTTTCTCGATGCGGTCTCGCTTTGAGTCGGCGATGACGTTCCCGTCTTTGTCTTTGATCTGAATGTCCACTGTCCCAGCAGAGAGCACTATCCGCGCCGGTTCAAGTTCGATGAAGATGTCTCTGCGGGCGTCCGGGGGCACTCGGGTCTTCGTTGAGCGCGAGAGTTCGTAGGCACGATGGGTGAACAGCTGCACTCCTAGGAACCGATCATTCAAGGCGTCGTGCACCCGTTGTCGCATGTCGGGGTCTGCTTCAAAAACCGCGGAAGCAATCTTCGCTTGGACTCGACCATCTGCGATGGTCATAGTGTAGTCCTGGCGAGAAATCTCGATCGGCTCCTCGAAATAATCCGGGGGCGAGAACTTCCACTCCAATAGCATAACCGCGCTCATTCGATACACCCTATGACCGCTAACGCCGCCGCTCAGGCGCGGGTGACAGGAGAGGGACACATGAACAGAGAAAAAACTATGCTGTCACCCGTCGCCTGCAGTGGCATGTTAGGCTGGGCACCTGGATGACGCATTCATATATTCAAGCCTGACCCTAATCCTCCCCGTCTCATAAGGTCAGCTCTTCCTCAATGAACGCTTGGAGTTCTTTCGGGGACGGAAGATTGGCCGAATCGCGTCGAGGACTTCGTTTCCGTGCGACGTTCGAAAGCTTTTCGTGTAGCGGACGAACGTCTAGCCAGAGAGCCGAGTTAGCATTTTGTCTCTCGCGAATATGGTCGGCTGTGAGTGCTACGTAGCGATGGAGCCAATAGAAAAAGAACTCCCATGCAAGCTCACGATCAATCAGCCCACGACGATCAAGGGAACCGATGCCTTGGAAAAAATCCAACACCGAATCAACACCGTCGTCTGGCCTGAGACCTGCCTTGAGCGATTCGGCCGCCACGATTCTAGCCCTCTTCATAGACTCACCATTCCACTGATCATCCAGACGGAGAAGTACGTCCAGTTTTGTCGAGGCGCGTCGTTGGCGGCCTTCGAAGACCGCTATTGCAAGCGCAATTAGCGCAGTAATAATTGCCGCTATGGCAGTAACAATATCCGCATTCATGGTACAACTCCTGCCGAGCGTTAGAGGGTAGGCCCCTGGCAAGCGGCGCTAGAATTTCAGTGGCGCCTCCTGTGAAGTCTTCGATTGATAACCGTCATAGCCTAACACCACCTGCTTGCGGGGGTTCACAGTCCGTCCAGCGGACTGCGAACGCCCGCTGGCCAACGGTTGAGCACATGAGCGTAGAGCATCATCTTCATCAATCCCAGACTGTCAGCGCCGCGCTGGAATAACCGTGGAGGATTTTTGATCAATCGCCAAAATATGTCAAGGTGAAATGAGCCCTCTTAGCTCTAAGTTTATTGTTGAGGATAGTATGCTCATGAGAGGAGACAGTCGGCGGGTTTGGAAAAATGGATCATACAGAATATATGGATATATGGCTTCTCGCTCTTTCATGTGAGTCCCTGAAAAGTTCGGCTCCCCTGGTCCAACGCCTGCCGTCTGGCCCAAAGGAGGGACGCGCTCCTCAGTTGGCGGACCTTTTTTGAGCCCTTCGAGAAACCTTAGTGCAGGCTCCGCGAGTTGGTCCGCCCTCCTCAGGCTGGCGTTCCTCCGATCCAATAGGGCCGGACGGGGCGTCAATGGTTTTGGGTCCTTTTGCCTCCACAACAATAGTCGCGCTCTTCGAGACGCATCATGCAAAGCCTCGCCTGCCGGGGCGAAACCCGGCAACACAGAACATCACATTGATACTAGAGATGGGGCCACACGTGCGATGCCTTCATTTGCCGGCACTTTTTTTGTTGGCAAATCCCAAAATAGATTCCCGATACACATCGTAAAGCCGAAAAGCCGGAACCAATAATTCTTTATCAAGAAAAAAAAAGTCAGAAGTTGGACTGAGTATGACTTTATCTTGAAGAAGAACCAGACGAGGAGGGTCGTCTCGAATTTTTGGGATTCGTATTGCGAACACTCGGCTGTACTTTCTCGAGTGAACTCCTGGCCTCCGAGATGCCCCCATCATCCACAGCCTCCTGTAGCCGACGCACTTCGTCAAGAATTTTCAAAAATCGACGGCCGAACGGGGTGAGTTGATATTCCACTTCAACCGGAGGCTTTTGTCCCAACACCGTGCGCCGCAGGATGCCGAAACGGATCATCTTTCGCCATCGCTCATTCATGACTTTGGCCGACAGACCTGGACAGGCCCGGAGCACCATACCTGGGCGATTGTGCCCCTGGGCACAAAGCTGGAGTAAGCGGACAGACCACTTACAGCCCACAATACTCTCCACCATCGAGGCCACAGGAATTTTCTTGCCATCCTGCAACTCCGATTCCACACCCATCGACGAATTATCCTGAACCATTCAGTCACCCACTTACCAAAAAGTGCCTTCTTGAGAATATTCCTGCAGGCTTAGTATCTTGCATGAAAGACCAATACTCAACCATCAACCACCCAAGGAGACTTTTGATGGCAATCCAGCTAGCTCCAGAGTGGCAGACCACAGACTGGTTCAATACCCCCGAGCCCCTCAGCCTGTCCGGGCTTCGGGGACAAGTCGTGCTTCTTCATGCATTTCAGATGCTCTGTCCCGGCTGTGTATCGCATAGCCTGCCACAGGCTCAACGTGTCGCCACGCTCTTTCCCGACGTCCGGGTCATCGGGTTGCATACGGTATTCGAGCACCATGAGGCTATGGGGTTGTCGTCGCTGCGCGCGTTTCTGCATGAGTACCGCATTCGTTTTCCGGTTGGGGTCGACCTGCCAGGACCGGATGGCGACCCGCTTCCCCGAACCATGCAAGCGTATGCGATGAGGGGAACTCCAACCACGGTGTTGATTGACGCACAAGGCAGACTGCACCGCCAGGTGTTTGGAGTCCATGACGATCTCCTCCTCGGAGCGGACCTCGGATTATTGCGGGAGCACGCAACATCCTCAGCGCCATTCCCGGCAAGACCCGAACAGCTGGCGAAGCCTTCATGCGCAGACGACTCCTGTGCCATCGGATAAAACGAATCTGTTTTTGGTACTATTTGGCCCAGGGCTCACCGGTACAATGCGCAGAGGCTTCTTTGTCCAAGTAGATAGTCCGGAGACTTCCAACATTCCCTGCCGGCTTTTACAGCAAGGGTTCGCTGGTGAGGAGAGAAAAACCGCCGTGGTCCAAAACGACAATCCACTGTGCCATGGCTTCGGGAAGTTGCCCTCGAAGCTGAGTTTGGATGATGGCCATTTTTCGGCCGGGAGCCGCGAGGTGTTGGGGGAGTTCTTCGTCATGCACCCCAAGAAAGTGTACTTTGCGTTTGGCATAAAAACTGAGGGAGGGGCGCTTCCGGCCAAATTGAATTAATCGGTCGTCCCGGCCTAAGTTATAGCCGGCGATGACAGCTAACTCCTGTGGTGGTCCGATGAAATACTGTTGGTAAATTGAGAGTCCTCCTCGTGCGACCAATATTGAAAAGATCAGCATCATCCCGCATCCTACCCAAAAGGCCAGATGGCGCTTGGTGTCAGATCGCATACACTGCCGCATGAGCATGGTGCCTAGTACCATGACAAGGCCTACCAGCGACGGAAGCCATGCCAGATCCACCTGGACCGCAGCCGGGAACTCTTTGGCAATTTGCTTCATGAACAACTGAAAGACCGCCGGCACAAACATCATTGCGATGCCCAAGAGATATCCCACCCCAATGAGGATACGAGTGGAAGCGGTGAGTCCAACCGGCTCTTCTTCTGTCAAAAAACGCTTCCACCACAGTGCGATCAGCAGGGCTGCCGCCGGAAACACCGGATAGATGTAATGGGGCAGCCGCGTGGCCGAGAAGGTAAAGAACAGCAACAATCCCACCACCCAGAGGCTCAGGAAACACTCCAAGTGTTGTTCCTGTGACACAAGGCCTTGTCCCTGCCAGAACGCTTTCCAGCGTTTTAACGTGTGAGACAACACGGAAGGGAGACAGGCACTCCATGGAAAAAATCCAATCAACAATACCGGGACATAAAACAAGAGCGTCCCCCCATGACCTTCCATGGGATTCATGAACCGGCCGGTGGTATTCGCCTGCGCCGCGGCCCAATAGGCTTCCCCATGTATTTGAAACATCATCACATACCAGGGAGCCGCGACAGCGGCGACCAAAACGATTCCGACAAGGGGAAAGCCCCGTGCCCAGAATATTCCCCATTGGCGCGTCAAGGTCAGATAGGGAATCACCCCCACCAGCGGAATGATAATGCCCACAGGCCCCTTGACCAACATGCCAAATCCCATAGCCAGATAAAAGATGGCGAAAAGCCAGCGCTTGGTCTGTTCATGGTGGAGCGCGTGCCAAAAGCTATAGCCGGCCAATGTGGTGAACACGACCAGTTCCGGATCGGTCAGCACCATGCGATTGATACCCAAAAACTCCAAATTCAGCAGCAACATGCAGGAAGCGAACAGGGCCACCATGGGGCCGGCCCACCTTCGAACAAACACATATTGAAGGAACAGGAGGCAGAGACCTGATAAAGCCGAAGGCAACCGCGCGGCAAATTCATTAATGCCAAACAGGGAATACGACCCGCTGATGAGCCAATACACAAAAGCCGGTTTGGCATAGCGTGGTTCATAGTTAAGAGTGGGAGAAATCCAATCACCGGTCTCCAGCATTTCCCGGGCCGCTTCCGCATTGCTCCCCTCATCCCGATCCGTCAACCCCAGTGCGCCGAGATCCGGGCCAAAGAGCCATCCACCCTCTACGCCCAAGAGCCAGGCAGCCAGGAGCAGCACACACACCAACAGAAAAAGAGGCGATTGCGTTATTGAAGAGCGGAAAGATGACGGAAAGAGTGCTTGAGGGGGAGGGCTATCCACTCATGACTCGCTTATTGGCCTGATGGAGCAGCATAATATTGCGGACATACACCACGGTTCCGACGCTTTGGCCGGCCATGAATACCAGATCGGCGATGTGAATGGCATAGGTAAGCACAATTACACTCCCAACCAGGCTCATGTACCAGAACGACATGGGAATTTGGCTTTCCTCGTTGCGTTCCGACACCACCCATTGCACCAACCAGCGTGAGAAAAAAATGCCTTGCCCCAAAAAACCAAAGCCGATCCAGAGGAGTTCCTCAGACGACATGGCCAGGAAAGAGTGCGTGAGGGATTCGAACATCGTTAGTAACAGGGAATGAATCGTTAAAAGGGGTCCATCGATTCAGATCCCAGCCGGTGCATAAAAGAGTTGTTGTACGTTAATTGTTTCCAGCAGGTGGTCAATTCAAGAATGCTACAGTTCGGATTTTTCGGGATGGCTACCCTTCATGGTGTAGTTCAAACAGCGTTTTTGCATCCATCTGACGGCGAAGAGATCATACAGACCGGCAAAAAGCCTGTTGCCAATTCCATATTTTGATGTCCCATGGGCTCTGGGAAAATGCTGGACGGGTATTTCAGTCACCGTAAACCCATACATTTGGGCCAGCGCCGGGAAAAACCGGTGCATGTTTTTAAATGGAGGAAGTCGTTTGACCACGGCCTGCTTAAAGACCTTCAAGGAACAGCCGGTATCCGAAATGCCGTCATGCACAGCCCAATTTCGAACCTGGTTGGCAATTTTTGACGACCATCGACGGACCAGATTGTCATGTCTGGCTTGCCGTCGCCCACACACTAAATCATACCGTTCCACGAATGGAAGAAGTTTAGCAAAGTCATTCGGATCATACTGCAGATCACCGTCCATGGTGGCAACGAGTTCTCCTCTGGCCTCCCGAAAGCCGGCATCGAATGCCGCCGTTTGCCCGTGATTCCGGTCTAAATGAATCACCCGTATCGCAGGAAACTGTTTGGATAACTCATCCAGCAACGGCCCACTCCCGTCCACACTCCCATCATCCACAAAGACAAGTTCAAATGCCGCAGAGCCACTTTCAGGCCTTGACTCAAAAAACTTGAGTAATTGGCTCGCTAATAGCGGGATGTTTTCCCGCTCATCTTTAATAGGAATGACAACGGAAATCCAATGGCGCGGCGGGTGGAGACTCATGGATTGCGCGGACTACGCTACAGATTTCAAAATAATGACAAAACACACGTTGCGGACCCTCCTACCCGGTCACCATTTTACTGAATAACTAAAAAATCGGTCAAACCGCCATATATCACGAAATGCTCTCCCCGAGTTTCCGTGACCATCATGCTACACTCCACACCGACGGTCACAATAAGTTGACCCTGGAAACAGCCTTTTGTAAGGTGGAGGACATTATGAAGGAGGAACATTCATGCAAGAAGACATTCTTCAAGCCTATTTGGAAATAGAGCAAGCGATGCAGCGCTATTCCATGTTATTACAGGAGCATGTGAGCCGGCTCGAAACACAGACCGATGCGGAATCAAAAAACCGATTCCATAGAATGAAAGCCGGCTCAAAGGCCATGAGAGATAGCAGCCAGATTTATCTCTCCTATGCGAAATATGTGGCGTATGGAATGCCCGAGGGTGAGGAGCTGGCTGAAGAGGAGGACTTACAAGCCTAGCGAGCCTTCGTACTGCCCAATCGACTCTCCCCTAACTGATCGAGGAGACGAAGAAAACCTTTCTGCTGAAAAGAAAATATGGTCGGGGCGAGAGGATTTGAACCTCCGACCTCTCGCACCCCAAGCGAGTGCGCTACCGGGCTGCGCTACGCCCCGACATTAACCTGACCAGTCGTATTCCCATCCGTCGTCATTGGTCGAAACCTATACCGTCGTTCGCCGCAAAATTTTCAGAATACCTTGCAGTTCCACCTTCGCTTTTTCCACTCGGTCTTTCGGGACTTGCACGGCTTTTTCTGACCGTTTTTTGCGATACCAATATCGCTTCAGGCCCGCAATCGTATACCCTTCATCATAGAGCATTCGTTTAATTTCAAAGACCGTTTCAATGTCGGCTTTCGAATAAACCCGGTGTTTGCCCTGACTTTTCTTGGGTTTGAGAAAAATGAACTCCGACTCCCAAAACCGCAGGACATACGCGGGGAGATTCGTCAAATCGGCGACTTCCCCTATTTTATAAAAGGCCTTATCCTCGTATTTGGTTCCACCTCCCATAGCTGCAATCACCCCACGGTGTATCTAGCAAGAGAGTGAAAGAGACCGATTGCGAGATTCTCGCCCGTCAAGAATTGACATATTTCTTAAAGAGTTGGCTTGGTCGGAAGGTCACCACGCGTCTGGGCGTAATGGCAATTTCTTCTCCGGTCCTAGGGTTCCTGCCTTTCCGCTCTCCCTTATTCCGAACAACAAAGTTCCCAAATCCGGCAATTTTAACGACTTCCCCTTGTTGAAGCATGGACTTGATCAAATCCAAGACATGCTCCACCATTTCCATGGAGTCGGTTTTTTGGATAGCTGCCGTCTCTGTGATGATTTCGGCAATGTCAGCCTTGCGCATAAATCAAAACCCCCTCACCAGTGATCTTGAAGACCGTACATACGGATTGTGAATTCACGCCTTTGACCCTTCTTGCTGGCAGCAACGTAACGGGCAACGCAGATGATGTCAAGAACCGGGCTCTTCAGAGGATTCGCCTTTGTCAGCCTATACGGAGGGACCGCTATCACTTTTACGGCTTCTCCTTCATGAGCTTATACTCAATACTGTCGGCCAGGGCCTGCCAACTGGCTTCAATGATGTTCTCCGATACCCCGACCGTGCCCCATTTTTCCTTGTGATCCCCCGACTCAATCAGGACTCGCACACGAGAACCCGTTCCATGTCGCCCGGTCAACACACGGACCTTATAATCCAGAAGTTTGACTTCCTTTAACTGCGGATAGAAATGCTCCAGTGCTTTCCGAAGGGCATGATCGAGCGCATTCACCGGCCCATCACCGACCGCCGCGGTATGTTCAATCACCTCCCCGACTTTGACCATAATCGTGGCTTCAGAAATAGGGTCTTCATTCGTTTTCCGTTTTTCCACAATGATCCGGCACCCCAGGAATTCGAAGGATGGGGTATAGGTCCCCATGGCTTTCCGCACTAACAATTCAAAAGACCCTTCTGCGCCTTCAAATTGGTAGCCTTCATATTCCAACGTTTTAAGGGAATCCAGCAATTCAAGGACCTTGGGATTATCCTGAGGAAGATCCAGTCCGAAGGTTTCCATCTTTCCAAACACGGCACTTCTTCCACTGCTATCGGAAATTAAGACGCGACGATGGTTGCCGACGATATCGGGATTCACATGTTCATAGGTGAGCGGGTTTTTTTGCACCGCATGAATATGCACCCCCCCCTTATGAGCAAACGCGGTATCTCCCACATACGGCTGCCGTTTGTTGGGAGTCAGATTGGCCATCTCGGCCACATAATGAGAAATGGTGCGAAGGTGTGCCAAACGTCCATCCCCCAGGGCTGTTCGCTCCATTTTTAATTCCAAATTGGCCATAACGGAACACAGGTTGGCGTTCCCGCACCGCTCTCCAATGCCATTGATCGTTCCCTGGACCTGGATCGCTCCCGCTTGCACGGCGATCAAGGAATTGGCAACCCCCATTTCCGCATCATTGTGTGCATGGATGCCTAACGGCACAGAACAGTTCTTGCGGATCTTTGCAAAAATCTCCCCAATATCCCATGGCATCGTTCCCCCATTCGTATCGCACAACACGATCCGTTCCGCTCCGGCTTCTGCCGCAACTTGAATGGTTTTCATGGCATAGGCGGGATCCGTCTTATAGCCATCAAAAAAATGTTCGGCATCGTAAAAAACCTGCCGTCCCCTCGACCGGAGATAGGAGATGGAATCGGCAATCAGTTCTAAATTGATGGCCAAGGTCGTTTCCAAGGCTTCCGTCACATGGAGGGTCCAACTTTTCCCAAAGATGGTCACAATATCCGTCTCAGCGGATAAAAGGGCTTCCAGCGTCGGATCGGCCTTTGCCGTATTTTTGGCTTTTCGCGTCGAACCAAATGCCACGATTTTGGCATGCTGCAATGGAGTCGATTTCATGACTTGGAAAAACGCAATGTCCTTCGGGTTGGCTCCCGGCCACCCTCCTTCTATAAAATGGACCCCTAGCTCATCTAATTTAAGAGCGATACGAACCTTATCCTCCACCGAAAAGCTGACATCTTCGGCCTGAGCTCCATCCCGGAGGGTCGTATCGTAGATTTCGATGACTGGAAATTGAGAATTCATATCACGCATTCGCACTACCGGTGGCGACACACAATCCCACGCTAAGCCTTTCTGCTCCCCGGAGGTACTTCTAATTCAAACTCCTGGTGCAAGGCCCGAACAGCTAACTCCATATATTTTTCTTCTACCACACAAGAGATTTTTATCTCCGAGGTACTGATCATCATGATATTAATACCTTCACGTGAGAGTGTCTGAAACATTCTGGCTGCGACACCGGAATGCGAACGCATTCCCACTCCCACTAACGAAACTTTGGCAATGGATTCGTTCACCTCGACCGTCCGCGCTTCCACTGATTTGGCAATATCTCTGATGAGACCCATGCCTCGAGGAAGGTCAGCTCTCGGCACGGTAAAGGAAATATCCGTCAGGGAATCCTGACTCACATTTTGTATAATCATATCCACATTGATGGCCGCATCGGCAATGGAGCAGAACAATGTGGCCGCAATTCCAGGGTGATCGGGGACCCCGACCACCGTGACTTTGGCTTGATTCCGGTCACCCGTGACCCCCGAGACTAAGACTTCTTCCATATCGACATCCTCTTTTACCACGCAGGTTCCAGGCCCGTCTTGAAAACTGGATCGCACTTCCACAGGGACCTGATATTTCGCCGCTAACTCCACCGAACGAGACTGTAGAACTTTCGCACCCAGACTCGCTAACTCTAACATTTCTTCATAGGAGATTTTATCCAATCTTCTCGCGCCCGGCACAATATTGGGATCGGCCGTGTACACCCCATCCACATCGGTATAAATAAAGCAGGTATCGGCCTTGAGCGCCGCCGCCAATACCACGGCCGTCAAATCCGAGCCGCCGCGCCCTAATGTGGTCACATCGGATGCGGCGTTGATACCTTGGAACCCGGCCACGATGGGAACAATCCCGTCACTCAAGGCTCCCAGCACCCGGTCCGTATCGACACGGGAGACTCGGGCTTTGGTATGTGTGCTATCGGTCACAATCCCAACCTGACGTCCCGTAAAGGATTGCGCCCTGATCCCAAGACTCTTGAGGGTCATCGCCATCAACGCAATTGTGACCCGTTCTCCAGAAGAAAGTAACACATCCAGCTCCCGATCATCTGGATCAACGCTCAAGGTTTTGGCCATTTTCATGAGGCGATCCGTTTCCCCGCTCATCGCGGACAACACGACCACCAGTTGATGCCCCTCACGGAAAGTGTGCTGAATAAGCCGGGCCACGTTTTGAATTCGTTCCAGGCTCCCCACTGATGTACCGCCGAATTTTTGAATATACAGGGCCATGGTTTTATTGAGTGGCCATAAATCGCTCAAACAGTTTGGTAGCATCACGGAGGGGTCGATTGGCTACCTCACGTTCATTCATTGGTCCCGCATGATTTTCAGATTTTTCCCCTGGCCCTTCAAACACCAGATAAGGCGATATGAAAGACCCTCCATCCTTCTGCCAATTCGGACATGACGTCACCATGACGACGATGCGGATGGAGTTGGTGCTTCCAACAGACGCATGAATGGCATTAATGACCTGTTCGTCCACTTGCCCAAGATATTCCACTAATTGTGCGGGTGGGACCGCCTGTCCATCCTTCAAGCCCCACTCGTAAAAGGGAATGTGCAGACAGACCAGGTCATGCCTGTCCAAGGCCGTCGAAGCCTGATTA
Organism: Nitrospira sp. T9; assembly: GCF_052156535.1. Classification (NCBI taxonomy): domain Bacteria; kingdom Pseudomonadati; phylum Nitrospirota; class Nitrospiria; order Nitrospirales; family Nitrospiraceae; genus Nitrospira; species Nitrospira sp. T9. The sequence continues at coordinate 50,990 of NZ_JBQKUP010000042.1, read as the reverse complement.
GCTACCGCCTGCAACCATTCGATATCTCCCCCTCCCACATGTTCGACCTTGACCGTCTGAAGTCCAGCGGCCATTCCAACACCGATATACGGCCCATCGGACGAAATCACGAGACCGTTGACTGGCCACCGTTCATGTAAATGAGGCAATTCCACAGGCTTTCCTGACCCCCACAACCACAAACAATTGGCCGGTTTTAAGCCGGCACTCAGGCGCTCGTGATTCACAGGATGATGGCAGAGGATCACCCGGGAAGCCGCCATGAGTTCACGTAGGATGTGCGATCCATCTCCGGTCGGCAGATACGCCTCGATCGACTGTCCTAAAGCCTCATATGGGTTGCGACAAGCCACTTTCCCGCTTGCGCCCACCCAGACCATAAGATGCCGATGATGGCTGCCCATGTAGAATTGAATATTTTCAGAAATCAATTGTTCATTAACGGCATCAATGAGTTCTCGGGCCTCCTCAGTCCCGATTCCTCCGCCATAGGGATCGGCCATGAATAGGTGAGGACCAAATTTTTTCTCATCCCCCCATCCATCCTGACCCCGGAGAGTCACCAAATGACAAAGATAGGCCACATCATGGGCGTCCAGAACAACCTCTAATCCCTCTGCCTCAAAGGCACCAGGACCGGTATACCACTTATGGGGATCGTATCCCAATAAAGCCAGCAGGGCCATTTCCCCGCAAAAGGGACGAGTTTCCCGGGGAACCCCTAAGCGCCCCAATTCGCCATGCTCCGCTAATTCATCCAGGTGCGGTGTCCGAGCCGATTGTAAGACGGTTTGGTCTCCTAATTCTTGATACGACTGTCCTGTCAATCCATCGACGTGAATCACGATCGTTTTTCGCACGACCTGAGCCTCACTGTGTTGAGTTCATGAGTAGTTGAACGAACAATCCTGGTTTTCAGAGGACCATGAGGGATTATTGATTCGTTAATTGCGCTCTGACCGCTTCATGTGTTGCAGGAACCGTCACCGGTCGATAGGAGACCGAGATGGCCGTATCCGGATCCTTTAACCCGTGTCCGGTTAGGGTACACACAATTGCCCCCTCCTTCGGCAACAACCCAGCGCGATTCATTTTGTCAATCCCAGCCAGAGACGCAGCGGAAGCGGGCTCGCAAAAGACCCCTTCTTCACTCGCCACCATTTGATACGCTCGAAGAATTTCTTCGTCCGATACCATGTCCAGATATCCGTGTGATTCCTCCACCGCTTCCAGAGCCAAACACCAACTGGCCGGATTGCCAATCCGAATGGCCGAAGCAATGGTTTTCGGCTCCTCCACGACATGACCCCTGACCAAGGGCGCGGCTCCTTCCGCTTGAAACCCGAACATACGAGGCGATCCTTGCGTTTGTCCGGCCTTGTGGTACTCCCGATATCCTCGCCAATACGCAGTTATATTGCCGGCGTTTCCTACCGGGAGGGCATGAATGACCGGGGCATACCCTAACTGATCACAGATTTCCATGGCCGCCGTTTTCTGGCCCTCCAAACGAAACGGGTTAATGGAATTGACCAATTCAATAGCGGTTTCCTCGCACAAATCTTTTACGATCGTTAAGGCCTGATCAAAGTTTCCTTCAATCTGAATGACTCGAGCCCCATGCATGAGCGCCTGCGTCAATTTACCCAATGCGATATTCCCTGCCGGCACGACGACATAGACCGGCAACCCTGCCTTCGCCCCATAGGCCGCTGCCGAAGCGGAAGTATTGCCTGTCGAGGCGCACATGAGTCCCCTGGCTTTACTTTCTACGGCCTTGGAAACCGCCATGGTCATCCCCCGGTCCTTAAATGAACCGGTTGGGTTGGCCCCTTCTATTTTTAGATACAGCCCCAGACCAGGACAAATTTTCCCGGCTAAGCGCTTTGCTGGAATAAGTGGGGTATTCCCCTCCAGTAGTGACACGATCGGAGTCTGCTCTCCCACCGGAAGGAATTTTCGATATTCCTCGATAATGCCACGCCAAGGAATCATAATGGCTTGTCCCCCTTCGTGACGCGATTTGGCCTCATGTCTTATTCCACCCCTTCCATCCGAAGTAGCGTCGTTGGCTCTGATATCATGGGAAGCGCATTAATTTCCTGGAGTGCGTCTTGAACCGCTCGCTCCACCGAGCGATGTGTCAAGATGACCAACGGCACCGTTTGTCCTTCCTTTCGCCCTTTTTGCAGGACAGATGAGATACTGATCCCACGCTGTCCAAGAATTCCCGATATGGCCGATAGAACGCCGGTTTGATCTTTAACCATGCACCGTAAATAATACCGGCTTTCAATCTCGTCCATCGGCCGTATGGCAATAGGCTCGCGCGATTCCCATTGGAATGAGGTCACAGGAACCCGTCCGGCAACCCCGGCGATACGATTGCGTGCCAGATCGATAATGTCTCCCACTACGGCACTGGCTGTGGGAAGCGATCCAGCCCCTTTGCCGTAGAGCACAACATCTCCAACCGCGTCACCAATCAGATGAATGGCATTATAGACCCCATTGACCTGTGCAATGGGAGATCCGGCCGGCACCAGGGCGGGATGCACTCGTGCCTCAATGGCATGCTCTTGAAGTTTTGCGATTCCCAGCAATTTAATGGTAAACCCGAGTTCACGGGCAAACTCGATATCCACCGTCGAAATACGGGAAATTCCCTCAGTGAAGATGGCTCCCATGGGCACGGGAGTCCCATACGCCAGATTCACCATAATAGCCAGTTTGTGAGCCGCATCCACGCCATCAACATCCAGTGATGGATCCGCTTCAGCATACCCTTCCCGTTTCGCTTCCTGTAATATTTCCTCAAAATCACGGTGCTCATTGGTCATCCGGGTCAGAATATAATTTGACGTGCCATTCATGATTCCCGTAATCGACAAGATCCGGTTTGCAGCTAAGCCTTCGGTAAGCGAGCGAATGATGGGAATGCCTCCCCCCACACTCGCTTCAAACCCGAGATCAACGCCTGCCTTAAATGCCGCCTCAAATATCTCTTCCCCGTGGTCGGCCAACAACGCTTTATTCGCCGTGACCACACACTTTTTTCGTTCAAGTGCCTGAAGAATAAACCGTTTGGCGGGTTCATGCCCGCCAATTAACTCCACCACAATATCAATAGCCGAATCATCCAGAATGTCCCTGACATCCGTCGTGAGTACCCCTTGAGGCACCGAAACCCCACGATCGGTTCTCACATCCAAGTCCGCAATTCGCACGAGTGCCACCGGAACTCCAACACGTTTCGTAATGAGGCTGACATTTTCCTGGAGAATCTTCACCACTCCTGTTCCCACCGTCCCAAACCCGATCAGCCCAACCTGGATCGTCTTTCGCATTAGACGTCTCCATCCAGCTTTAAGGCCTGACGGATTCCTCTAACGGCCTGGAAAATCCGGTGCTCATTTTCGACCAATGCAAAGCGAACATAGTCATCGCCGCCTTCGCCAAATCCTATTCCCGGTGACACCGCCACTTTGGCATCTCGTAGCAATAACTTGGAAAACTCCAAAGACCCCATTCCAAGGTACTGTTGTGGGATTTTTGCCCAGGCAAACATGGTGGCGCGAGGATAGTCGATCGGCCAACCAATGCGGTTGAGTCCACGGACCAAAGCATTGCGCCGTCGCTCATATCGGCCCACAATTTCTTTTACGCAATCCTGCGGACCGTTCAGGGCAATAATACTGGCAATTTGAATAGGCTGGAACATGCCATAATCCAGATAACTTTTGATCTTGGTCAACGCACCAATGACTTCACGATTCCCGACACAAAATCCAACCCGCCACCCCGGCATGTTATAGCTCTTCGAGAGGGAGTAAAATTCCACGCCAATTTGTTTGGCCTCAGGAATTTGAAGAAGGCTGGGGGCTTTGTACCCATCGAACACGATATCGGCATAGGCCAAATCATGAATGACCCAGACTTGATGTTCCAGTGCAAATTCCACCACCTTTTTAAAAAACTCCAGATCCACCACGCGAGTGGTGGGATTATGAGGAAAACTGATGATCAACGCCCGAGGAGCCGGTTGCGTCTGCTTAAAGGCCTTTTTCAGATTTTCGAAAAAATCCGAATCCGGGCCTAATTCAACCCCGCGGATTTCGCCACCCGCGATGATCACACTGTACATATGAATCGGATACGTGGGAGTCGGTGCCAGAACCACGTCACCCGGTCCCACCATGGCCAGGGCCAGATGCGCCAATCCTTCCTTCACCCCAAGGGTCACAATCGCTTCCGTCTCCGGATCGAGACTGACCTCGTAATTTCGTTGATACCAATCGCAAATCGCATGACGCAATTTCGTAATACCGCGTGAAGCGGAATAGCGATGATTGCGCCCGAGTCGCGCGGTCTCAATCAATTTGTCTACAATATGACGGGGTGTGGGCTGGTCAGGATTGCCCATACCTAAATCAATGATGTCTTCTCCCCGCTTCCGGGCTTGGAGTTTTAACTCTTGAACCTGAGAGAAGACGTATCCTGGCAAACGTTGAATTCGGTAAAAAGGTTCCATTGTTTGTGTAAAATGACGAATCGTCCTTGATGGTTTGGGAAGGAAATGGATAGATAATCGTACGATTTAATAGAGTTTTTATTCTAGTTGAGGTAACGCGACCAGTCAATTTCAGAGTAGGGGAATTTTCAGTCGATTTTTCACGATTCACTCCCCTGAACTGAAAATCCCTTTATTGCAGGAAGATTTTCCCTTTTGCCATAATGAGATCTCGTTGATTCATCATTCGCCCGGACTTTAAAGGACTTCCATGGCACGACTCGGCGTGAATATCGACCATGTGGCAACTCTTCGCCAGGCTCGTGGAGGACATGAACCAGACCCTATTATTGCGGCTTCGTTGGCTCATCTTGCCGGGGCCGATGGCATTGTCGTGCACCTCCGGGAGGACCGGCGGCATATTCAGGATCGGGATCTGACCATTTTGCGTGAAACCGTGCAGACGCATCTCAACTTAGAAATGGCCGCTGACGATGCGGTGGCCAAAATTGCCTTAAACATTAAACCCGATCTGGTGACCCTCGTGCCCGAACGACGCCAGGAACTCACCACAGAGGGTGGGTTGGACGTGCTCGAGCATCGGGACCGTATCCAGGCCATGGTGCAATTACTCCATGAAGGCGGCATTCCCGTCAGTCTGTTCATTGATCCTGATGTCAATCAACTTCGCGCCGCCCACAAGGTCCAAGCAGACTGCATAGAAATCCATACCGGTCGCTACGCCAATACCCGCCGTCAGCAGGAAGAAGATGTTGAACTTGACGCGTTGGTTCAAACGGCCAAACTTGCGTCGAAATTAGGATTGCGTGTGAGTGCGGGGCATGGGCTGAATTACCGGAATATCAGGCGGCTGACCGGCATTTCGGAAATTGAAGAATTCAACATCGGTCATAGCATTATTGCTCATGCCCTGTTTGTCGGACTTGAACGGGCGGTCCGTGACATGAAACACCTCCTGGGATAACGTCTACAAGAAGAAGCAGGTTCCATCAGTGTGAACGGTGAATGATCCGATGACACCCACGAGTCAATTCAAAAACCATATAGAACCCGAATGTCGTCCTAACCCGTCTACGCATGACTTGCTGTTCCTCATGCTTTAACCAACCATTTCTCCTTGTTCCTATGATTTGCCTATGTGGGTCGTGACCGTTGAACAGATGCAAACACTTGATCGGCGCACGATTCAAGAAACCAAGGTTCCCGGCATCACCTTAATGGAGCGGGCGGGAACCGGTGCGATGAGGCACCTTATCGAAGTCTATGGTTCCCCTAAAGGCAAAAAGGTCGTCATTCTTTGTGGCAAGGGGAATAATGGTGGAGACGGTTTGGTTGTTGCCAGGCTCGTGGCAAAAAAAGGTGCAAAGCTGAAGGTCGTCTTGATGGCTCCACTCAAGGCACTCAGTCCCGATGCGAAGATTATGTATCGACGACTTAGCAAAAGCATCAGACCATCTCTGGTAACCGTCAATCCCTCGGAGGAATCCCTGCATTCCCTCACCCAAGACGCGGATATTCTTGTCGATGCGCTCCTTGGTACGGGCCTCTCTTCCGCAGTTCGCCCACCCTACTCCTCCGCCATCGGAGCCATGAATGCCTCGCAGGGCTTTACCGTAGCCATAGATATTCCGTCCGGCTTGGATAGCAACACCGGGGCCATACTGGGAGCCGCTGTTCAGGCCGATCTCACCGTGACGTTCGGATGCCCGAAACTCGGCCTGTATCTTGGTTCAGCCATCGACAAAGTTGGAGCCATCCAAGTCGTCGATATTGGGATTCCCCAGGAATTTGTGGTGGATCTGAACCCCCAGGTTCATCTTCTGTCACAAAAGATGGTTCGCTCCCTTATTCCTCTTCGCCCCCTGTCCTCACATAAGGGGACCTTTGGACATGCAGGAATTGTTGGTGGTTCACAGGGAAAAACAGGGGCTCCGGCTATGGCTGGACTAGGGGCACTTCGTATTGGAGCCGGCCTGGCAACCGTGGCTACGCCTCACAGCATTTCCCCCATTTTGGAGTCAAAACTCCTGGAGGTGATGACTGAGTCCATGCCGGAATCGTCCCAACACCTCCTGGGAATGGAAGCCTATCCATGCCTTCTTGCTTTCGCCGCTAAAAAATCGGCTCTGGCTTTCGGACCCGGTCTGGGGACCTCTCCTGAAACAACCGAGGTCTTGCGTCATCTCCTTCCTCAACTGGAGGCACCCTGCGTTCTCGATGCCGATGCCCTCAACGGATTAGCTCAACATCACCAAATATTTTCACTCTTCAAGCGACCGCCAATCCTGACCCCACATCCAGGAGAGATGGCCAGGCTTCTTGGAGTCTCCTCCAAACAAGTCAATGAGGATCGCATCGGCGTCAGCAGACGGTTTGCCATGCAACATCAGGTCGTCCTGGTACTGAAAGGCGCTCGAACTATCATCAGCGAACCCCAGGGACAAGTGGCCATCTGCCCGACAGGGAATCCTGGAATGGCTTCCGCCGGAATGGGAGATGTTCTAACCGGAATCATTACGGGTTTATTGGCTCAGGGCTTGAGCAGTTGGGATGCGGCCCGGGCTGGCGTCTATCTGCATGGATTGGCAGGCGATCTGGCTGCCGCCAACATTGGTGAACCAGGACTGATCGCGGGGGATGTGTTGACCACTATCCCTCATGCATTGACCCATACCCTCTCTTATTCGTAGGCTCATGAATCTGAATCCCTCTCACCCCACACCTCATCAGACCTCAAACGGGAATGCTCTTCAACTACGGATGGCATCCGCCCAGGAAACCATCCGATTCGGTGAACGGTTAGGGCAACAGTTAACAGGTGGAGACGTGCTCGCTCTTACGGGTGACTTGGGAGCAGGGAAAACCGTTCTTACCTGTGGTATCGCCTGTGGGCTAGGAATTCCCATTGAACACGTCAGCAGTCCCACGTTTACCCTTATTCAGGAATATCCAGGGACTATTCCGCTTATTCATGTGGATTTATATCGTCTTGAGGGGGCATCCGATTTATCCACATTAGGATTAGAGGAATATTTCACTCCAAACACCATTGTCCTCATTGAATGGGCGGACCGGTTCCCACAGATATTACCCTCCGACCACATGGCCATTTGCTTGGAATACGGAGAGGAAGAAAACATCCGCCTCATCACCCTGTCTGGAACCGGACCAAAAACCATCCGCCAAGTGGCCAACATACAAGGAAATTTGTCAAACCCACATTGACTCAAATTATCAATACCACATACAACTGAACCGACATATTCGTGCGACCATCTCATCCGGATTCAAAAAAGAAGGATCGGCATGGATCCACAAATGACATGACCTGCACACTCATTTCAGGCGATTCTTACCACATCCAACAATTATAAAAACGAAACAGCTCACCTGATGAAAGACCAAGAACTCTCCCCGCTCATGCGCCAATTTCAGGATGTAAAGGCTCAACATCCTGATGCCATTGTATTTTTTCGTGTTGGGGATTTTTATGAAATGTTTTTTGAGGACGCCGAAGAAGCCTCGAAACTCCTTGGCATCGTATTAACAGCACGAGGCAAGGCCAAAGGGGAAGCCATCCCTCTTTGCGGAGTCCCCTATCACACCTCAACCGGGTATATCGCAAAGCTCTTAAAGGCTGGAAAAATAGTGGCCTTATGCGAACAGGTCGAAGACCCCAAGCTTGCCAAAGGGCTCGTCCGTCGTGAAGTCGTGCGGGTCTATACCCCTGGAACCTTATACGATCATGAGTTGCTTCCGGCAGGAGAGGCAAATTTCCTGTCAGCGCTGTGTTACACCCCGTTATCCATATCGGGGAATACCACTCTAGCTAATCGCTTCGGACTGGCCTCCCTAGACCTTTCAACCGGGGAATTTTGGATCTCGGAGTCCTGGATGAAGCATTCGCTACAAAGTGTCGTCGATGAACTGGTCCGCCTTGAACCCAAAGAAGTCATCTTTCCTGCTGGAATACAGGAGGCAATGACCTCCGCATTCCAATCTTTGCCTATCGCCCGCATCGTGCCTCGTGACGCCACGACCTTTGGCCTTAAGGAAAGCCAGACCATCCTCACAAAAATTTTCCAAGTCAATCATATCGAAGACCTCCAGCTACATGGCCTTCATTCCGGACTTCAGGCTGCGGGCGGCCTTTTACACTACCTGGCTGACACTCAGCCCACACTCGTGCACGCCCATATACGGCGGCCATGGATTCGACTCCTCGAACATGAAATGCAATTGGATCAGACTACCCTGCGAAATTTAGAAGTTCTCAAGCCCGTATCCGAACTACGACAAAGCCCTACCTTACTCACGACATTGGACAAGACTAAAACTCCAATGGGCACAAGACTCTTGCGGGAGTGGATCGTCCGCCCCCTGACCCAGGTCACGGCCATACAACTACGCCAGGAAGCGGTGAAAGAATTGGCCCTTCACCTTGGGATTCGCATGACGATTCGTGAGCATCTGAAAACGGTACAAGACCTTGAACGACTGAATAGTCGGATTGTCCTGGAAGTGGCCAACCCTCGTGACCTCATGAATCTCCATCGCTCCCTTGAAAATTTGCTCGGACTTCAACAACTCTTATCGTCTCTCACGTCTCCCATGCTACAAACCATCCATGAGGCGTGGGATCCCCTCCAGGATGTCTCATCCTGGATTGGCGACACCATTATTCCCAATCCACCCCTTTCGGCCAAGGAAGGAGGCATCATTCAAGCAGGGGTGAATGCAGAACTCGATGAGTTGCGAATTCTGGCAAAAGAAGGCACCAGGTTACTGGCCGAAATGGAAACTCGTGAACGTCACCGGACCGGCATCGACTCTCTCAAGGTGAAATTCAATCAGGTCTTTGGCTATTACATTGAAGTAACGAAAGCGAATTTATCGCGAGTCCCTGCCGATTACCACCGGAAACAAACCCTGGTCAATGCCGAACGGTTTACTACCGGTGAGCTGCAGGACCTCGAAGGTCGACTCTCGAGCGCAGACCAAAAGATGAAAAATCTGGAAGGGCAGTTATTTGGTGAAATACGTCTCCGCGTCGCATCCGCCACCATCAGAATCCAGGGAATGGCGCAGCAACTGGCCAGGCTGGACGTCCTGACGGGTTTGGCAGAGGCAGCTGCCGTCAATCGGTATCATCAACCGACGGTCCATGAAGGCGGAACAATCCAGATCACGGAAGGTCGACATCCTGTCATTGAGCACCTCCAACAGACTGAAGGATTTATCCCCAACGATACAATACTAGACCTGGACACCAACAGACTTTTATTAATAACCGGTCCAAATATGGCAGGAAAAAGCACCTATTTGCGGCAGGTTGCCCTTATTGTCCTGATGGCTCAAATGGGAAGCTTTGTACCGGCTGAATCCGCCAGAATAGGAATTGTGGACCGGATTTTTACCAGAGTAGGTGCAGCAGATGACCTCAGTGCCGGCCAAAGCACATTCATGGTGGAAATGAGTGAAACAGCAAGAATTTTGGACACCGCGACTTCGCGAAGCTTATTGCTGCTGGATGAAGTGGGCAGAGGAACCAGTACCTATGACGGACTGAGTATCGCATGGGCATTGGCCGAATATATCATAGATCGCGGACATCTGGGAGCACGAACCCTTTTTGCCACCCACTACCATGAAATGACTCAATTAGAGTCGCTCCGCGAAGGAATCAAGAACTATACGGTTCTCGTCCAGGAGAAAGGGCAGGACGTTCTATTCTTGAGAAAAATCGTCCAGGGAAAGGCCGATCGAAGCTATGGAATTCAAGTCGCCAAACTTGCAGGGATACCAAAACCGGTACTGGATCGTGCAAAAAATATTCTGTCTCAGCTTGAACAGGATGCATCCTCCACCACTGTACCACTCTCCGATGAAACGATGACTATCCCAAACGAACAAGACTCCCCCAAACCCCATGTCATTTTAGATGAAGTCAAACAAATGGATCTTTTTTCGATGACTCCACTTGAAGCCCTCAATATGCTTGCTGACTTTAAAGCCAGATTGAATGCGGGCAATACATAAAAAAAGGGCCTGTGGTTTCCCACAGGCCCTTTAAAAAAACATTTAAATCTTTTTGAGATAAAGATTATTTGGCTGCCTCGAATTCCCCTTTGGTTGGGTCATAAACTTTCCCTAGCCCTTGATCAGAGTTGGGAATGACCCCCGCAATGGCCTGCCCGTCTGGGATCAAAACATCATAAAGCATTTTGCGATTATTGGGCCAACTATCAGCCCTCATGGCTTCCAATACAGGCAATGTCCGGAGGCTATGAATACTTCGTGGTTTTTCAGGAGTTCCTGCTACCTCTGGAACTGCCTTGGCTGATGAAACCACCCGGTGGTTTTGCTCGGTCTCTTGAACAACAATCTCCACCAACCCATAATTTGATGGCTTCGTGTCTGTCATCACAGCCTGGCTGGATGAATCCTTTCCTGCCTGGACAAGTGTTTTCCACACCTCATCACTCCCTGGATACACCTTGATGTTTTTTCCAGGGTAATACTTTTGCCAATAATATCCACTCTCCGCATTTCCACCAAATACGGCCACATTGATCCACACGGCCTTATCGTAAGGATCTACCACAGCCACGCGCCCCTGAAGGGTCGTTGGCTTGCTTAAATCACCCCACTCAAACCGCTCCTGAAAAGCTTCGATTGCCATTGCACTCGAGGCCATAGCCCCAACTAGCGCCACGGCTCCAACAAGGGCCAACCCTTTCTTCTTAGCACTTTTCATAATGGCTTCCCTCCTCGACTAAAATTTTAATTCTAATCATGAATTATCAGAAATTATCAGACAATTTTTTATTCTTCTTGTAACAATTTAAATCCCGTGACCGTACGACCATCTACTTGCACTTCCATGGCCACGAAATCTTGGGCCGCTTTCGTGATTTGGTCCATTAACGCTTTATCCTTGACTGCTAAACGAACTGTCGTTTGAGGGGTATACCAACCTGAATATGGATTGTTCTTTTCGTTCCCACCCTGATAACCCCAGGCACAACAGGAATACAATGAGTCAGGAAGCGTTTGAATCCGATCATCGGAAGCTCTGCCTGGAGGATTGCCTGTTTCTGCCGGTCCAGAGGTGTTCCAATACTGAATTCCGAATAAAATTTCTCCCTCAGGGTTGTCCGCCCAATGGCCAAAAACCCGCCCCTTTAAACTGGTAGCTGGTACACCTTTGAAAGAAATATCACCCTGGTGAGTGATATCCGCTGGGTCACCCTTTGACTTGTCAGGACCAGGACCAGCTGCATACCCAACGCTTACTAATCCAAGACTCAACAGGCCAAAGGCACAGAGAGCTACCAATTCCTGACGTAGAGATGACTTCTTCATCTGCTCCCTCCTTACAGTGTTAGAATGACAAAAAATTAAAAAACGACTTACCCTTTGTTTATCTTTAAAACCACTTTTCCCCAGTTCTGCATACCCCTAATCCGAAAAGGAAAACAAGGTATTCGAGAGGGTCCAATGCTACTCATCCAGGGCATGGTTGTCAAGCGAAAAAATAAGCGGTTTTGATGATCATCCCCACCTCGGAATTCCCCTTTTTGGGATGGGTCCCAATGCCGTGACCACAAACTGCTGTAGATCAAATAATTTCTGGCTTAAATGACGAATTTGTTCAGGGGAAATCCGATCAATCGCCTTCACCATCTCCTGGAGGGTGACATGACGCCCTTGGTACATTTCGTCTTTTGCCAATTTATTCATCCGCCCGTATGTACCTTCCAAGCCCAACATCAAACTTCCTTTTAATTGAGTTTTGGTTCGCTCTAATTCATTGCTCGCCACTTCCCGACGACATAATTTCTTGGTCTCTTGACAAATTCGATCAATGACGGCTGCCATTTCATTAGGGCGGGTGGCGGCATAAACGGTAAGCGTCCCGCCATCCAAAAAACCAGAAAGATGCGAATAAATGGTATAGGCCAATCCGCGTTTTTCGCGGATTTCCTGAAATAATCGCGAACTGACTCCGCCTCCAAGAATTGTGCTTAAGACATGCGCCGCATACCGATCAGGATGCCCCACAGGCAATCCCTTAAACCCAACACACACATGAACCTGCTCCAAGGGCTTGACGTGAAGACTTTGGCGTTCCTGCGGCTGATCGGGCCATGGTGTTTTCTGGACGGATGAGGAAAGCTTGCCGTATCCACCATGCTTCCACTTGCCGAAATACGTGTTGACGGTATCAATGATTTCTGGAAAAGAAAAGTTGCCGGCCACTGCGACAATCGTATGTTCAGGGCGATAATGCTGTTGCCTATACTGCATCAGCGCTTGACGGCTGAGTCTTTTCATCACCCCAGGCTCTCCCAGGATCGGACGCCCCAACGGGTGGGAGCCGAAGATATCCTTGGCATGCAATTCATGAATATAGTCCTCTGGGTCGTCCTGGGCCGTACGGATCTCCTCAAGGACGATTTGTTTTTCCTTTGCAATGTCTTTGGCCGAAAACCTTGAATGGTGAAACAGATCGGCAATGAGGTCAAAAGCCAGCCTCATCTGCTGATCCAGCACCTTGACATAAAAAGCCGTGGCCTCATGAGTGGTAAAGGCATTCATTTCACCACCCAAGGCATCGATCTCATTGGAAATTTGGGATGCAGTCCGTTTTGGCGTGCCCTTGAACATCATATGTTCAATGAAATGAGAGAGGCCACCCTCACCTTTTCCTTCGTCACGACTTCCGACCGTGGCCCATACCCCTAAGGCCACGGACTTCAAAGATGACATCCGCTCCAGGACAACCCGGACTCCATTATCCAATATGACTTTTTTATACACGCGTTGCGACTCAGGCAGGCTTAAGAGGTGGGCTGATCCTTGTCCGTCTGTTCGGCCATGGCGTCTTTTCGGCTAAGACGGATCTTCCCTTGTCGATCGATTTCCAGAACTTTCACCAGAATCTGTTCACCTTCAGAAATTTCGTCCGTGACCGATGCCACACGGTGAGGGGCCAATTGCGAAATGTGCACAAGCCCATCCATACCGGGGAGAATCTCCACAAAGGCGCCAAAATCTACAATCTTTCGCACCGTTCCGAGATAGATTTTCCCAACCTCCGCTTCTTCAACGATCCGCTGAACCATATCCATTGCCTTTTGAGCCGACTCCCCGTCTACGGCTGCAATCGTCACCACTCCTGAGTCATCGACATTCACTTTCACTCCACAATCGGCAATGATGCTACGAATCATTTTGCCCCCAGGCCCAATGAGATCCCGGATTTTATCTTGTTTGATCTGGATGGTGGTGATACGTGGCGCATAGGCTGCCAGCCCGGTACGAGGGACAGCCAGGCATTCATCCATTTTCCCAAGGATGTGCAAGCGCCCTTCACGGGCCTGCGCCAACGCCTGCCGCATCAGGTCGGGGGTTATTCCGGCAATCTTAATATCCATCTGCAGGGCTGTGACTCCATCTCGCGTTCCGGCAACTTTGAAATCCATATCGCCCAGATGATCTTCCATTCCTAAAATATCTGAAAGAATCGCGACGCCACCCTGCTCTAAAATTAAGCCCATCGCGATTCCGGCCACCGGCGTTTTAATGGGTACTCCCGCATCCATCATGGCCAATGCCCCACCACAAATCGTGGCCATTGAAGAGGACCCGTTTGATTCCAGAATATCCGAGACAAGTCGAATGGTATAGGGGAACTCTTCCTTGCTGGGAAGCACTGCTGCTAACGCACGTTCGGCTAATTTGCCATGGCCGACTTCCCGCCGACCCGGACCTCGAAGCATTTTCGCCTCACCAACACTAAATGGCGGGAAATTGTAATGCAACATAAATGACCGGAAATACTCCCCTTCCAACGCATCAATCCGTTGCTCATCATCTGAAGTGCCCAGGGTCACGACAGCCAATGCCTGGGTTTCCCCCCTGGTAAATAATGCCGAACCATGAGTCCGGGGAAGAATCCCTGCCTCAGAAGATATGGGACGAATGTCGGATAGACCCCGTCCATCTGCTCTCTTCTTCTTTTCCAGGATCATTCTCCGGACCTCGGAATATTCCAAATCGGCAAACACTTTTTTAACCTTGGCTTTTCGATCGGCATCGTCTCCGGCCACGGTCTCAATCGCTTCTTGGAGAATTTGGGCAAACCTATCCTGGCGTTCGGCTTTGGCTGCAATATACATGGCCTCACAAATGGGAGCCGCCGCGACTTGGCGTACGGCTTGCTCAAGTTCCGCGTCGATGGCCTCCACCTGCAATACCCGCTTGGCTTTGCCAGCCTTCGCTTGTAATTCTTCAATTTTGGCAACAATATTCTTGATTTCACGATGAGCCAATTCGATCGCATCAATCATCGTGTCTTCCGAAAGCCCATCCGCACCAGCCTCGACCATCATCACAGCGTCCTTCGTTCCGGCCACCACGAGATTTAACTCGCTTTCCTCCTGTGCCTTCTTATCTGGATTGACCACAAATTGGCCGTTCACTCTTCCAACTCGTACCGCTGCTAATAACCCGGACCCGGGAATATCGGATACGGCGAGTGCTGCTGACGCGGCCACAATGCCGATGACGTCCGAGGACATGGTCTGATCAATAGAAAGCACTGATACAATGATCTGGGTTTCATAAAAGTAACCTTCCGGCATTAATGGCCGAATCGGGCGGTCAATGAGTCGGCTGGTTAACACCTCTTTTTCGCTGGGCGCCCCTTCCCGCTTGAAAAACCCGCCAGGTATTTTCCCGGCTGAGTAGGCTTTTTCTTGATAGTTCACGGTCAGAGGCAGGAAGTCAGCGTCAGCCTTCAAGGTCTTTGAGGCTACTGCCGTGGCCAGCACCACGGTATCGGCATAGGTTGCCAACACGGCACCATCCGCCTGCTTTGCCATGCGACCAGTTTCCAAACGAAGCGGGCGACCACCAACTTCCATTTCAACGAAATGAATCATGTTTCAACCTTTCTGATCCTTGAGTGGATATATTGATATGGAGTGTGAGGCTTCGCTTCGCATTGAGAACCGGGCATCTGTCTCCCATCTCATTGATTCTGCTCACCCTAAAACCTGCATTCTGTCTTATTTTCTTATGCCCAGTGCAGCAATCACCGCTTGGTATTTTCCCTCATCCCGACGCCGCAAATAATCTAATAATTTTCTTCGCTTGCTCACCATTCGCAAAAGGCCCCGTCGGGAATGATGGTCTTTTTTGTGTGTCTTGAAATGTTCGGTCAAACCGGTAATTCTATTTGTCAACAAGGAAATCTGCACTTCAGACGAACCCGTATCCTTGTCGTGAATCCGATGCGATTCTATTGCCGCGGTTTTTGCTTCTTTCGTTAAACCCATAACTCCTCCTCCAGTTCCTCAAGGTTACATGAATTCAGTAAGAAATTTCTTCTACGAATTTCGGTTTATCCTCACTAAAACAAACCCGTATTTTTTTGACTAGGCAAACACCGTTTCAATCGCTAATACGGGACCTCCCTTGGCTGACTGAAACACCGGGCCTCTCCCCAAAGCAAGTAATTGCCCATCTTTCTGTTTCACCCTCACCAGATTGTCCCCCATGAGTGAAACTTTTTGTTCCAAATACGAGTTGACCACACGATCCCAGGAGATCGCATTTCCATGGAGCACCTTTCGAGCGTCATCCCCATCAACCTCAACTGCGGGAAACCCTTCTAAAGCCTGGTCTAAACCCCAAAATGCACCATCCAGACGGGAGAATTCAAGTCCCCCAAGCAGGGATTCTATCTCAACAGCCTGATCAACATGAATAGGCCCGACCCGTCGCCGTTGAAGCCATTTCAAATGTCCACCCACCTGCAATATGTTTCCAATATCCTCGCAGAGAGTTCGAACATAGGTTCCCTTGGAACAGACAACCCGAAATGCAACCTCAGGGATATTCAGTCTTTGGATTTCTATATCATGGATCACTACGGTTTTTGCCGGTCGGTCAACCGTTTCCCCTCTTCTGGCTTTTTTATACAAGGGCTGCCCCCCGATTTTCACCGCCGAATACATAGGTGGCACTTGCTGGACAGACCCTTGAAAGGTCGAAAAGACGGATCGAATACGGTCCTCCGTCAGAGATTCCACCGGGGATTCTTCTAATACTGTGCCCCAGGCATCCTGCGTATCAGTCCGTTGGCCCAATTGAAGGACGGCGCCATATTCTTTATCCCATCCCAACAGATACTGGGCAATTTTGGTTCCTTTTCCAATTAAAATCGGCAATACACCTGTCGCATGGGGATCCAAGGTGCCAGCGTGTCCGACTTTCTGAATACCCAAACCTGACCTGAGGCGTTGCACCACATCATGCGACGTCCATCCATCAGGCTTATTTACATTCAGAACTCCATGTAAAGCCATCCCCTTCACTGCCTTCCCCGAGTTATGGTCGATGCAAGACGCCACTGGTGCCATTACCCCTCTATACTTTCACTCTTATTGGGGAAAGAGGAGGATGCCTCAGTTTCCCCGGAATCCCCAGATTCTTGGTGAAGGCCATCCAATAACTTTTCAATTCTATTCCCATACTCTGCACTCGTATCACGATAAAAGACTAATTCCGGCGTATAGCGCAAATTCAATCGTCGTCCCAATTCGGTTCGAACAAACCCCACTGCGCTTTTTAGACCGGGACCCGTCACCTGATCAAAATGGGCTTGATCCAAAGTGGTCACATATATCCGAGCAATTTTGAGATCAGCCGTCATCTTCACACCTGTCACGGTCACGAATTGGATACGTGGATCTTTCGTTTTTCTGGAAAGAATCTCTGCCACTTCCATCCGGATCTGATCGGCAACCCGCGTTGCCCGACTACTATTAATTTTTGCCATGACGTGAAAAAATAATTGGAGCTTACAAGACTTCAATCTGGGATCGTAAAATCTCGAGGGAGGGATTTGATCGTATAAAGTTGAGGACTTGGTCTAAAACTTGATTGACCCTTCCCGTGTCATTCGCCACACACACCACCCCCAAAATGGCTTTTTGCCAAATGTCTTGTTCATCAATTTCAGCAACGGAAACATTAAATCGATTTCGCAATCGGGAAATTAAGCTTGAGAGGACCTGACGCTTCCCTTTTAACGATTGGACATCAGGGATATGGAGTTCGAGCGTGCACAACCCCACGATCATCCCCATTCAGCATCACCTTATCCATACAGCATTATAATTTTGTGGCCTCCTCTTCCAAAACGTAGGCCTCTAACACATCACCGATTTTTAAATCATTAAAATTCTCAACTCCAATTCCGCATTCATAGCCCTGCTGAACTTCCCGTGCATCATCCTTAAACCGCCTTAATGATCCAATTTTTCCTTCATAGACCATCACCTGATCACGAACAACTCTCACTTTGGTATTCGAACGGGATATCAACCCATCATTCACATAACAGCCGGCAATGGTGCCCATTTTCGGAACGTTAAATAGTTGCCGAACCTCCGCATGCCCCATCACTCGCTCCTTGATTGTTGGAGCCAGAAGCCCCTCTGCAGCCGAACGAATATCATCAAGTATATTATAAATGATGGTATACAACCGAATTTCCACACCTTCCCGTTCTGCAATAGCAGCCGCCTTCGAATCCGGACGAACATGGAATCCAATGATAATCGCTTTTGAAGCAGCCGCTAATAACACATCTGTTTCGTTGATACCACCTACTCCACTATGAATGATCTTAAGCTTTACCGCGTCGGTAGAAATCTTCAGAAGTGCATCGCCTAACGCCCCCACCGATCCTTGCACATCAGCCTTGATCAGTAATGGCAATTCCTTAATTTCCCCATCTTTAGATTCTGCATAAAGCTCCTCTAGGGTTCTTCTGGACGTGGATGCGAGCCCTAAATCTTTTTGCTTTTGCTGCCTGGCCTGGGCAATTTCCCTCGCAGCCCGCTCATCCTTCACCACGACCAGCTGATCCCCGGCTTCAGGAACCCCCAATAAGCCAATGACTTCAATTGGTATCGATGGCCCAGCTTCCTTCAAGCGCTCACCTTTGTCCGATGTTAATCCTCGCACCCGGCCGCTCACTGACCCCACGACAAACGAATCCCCGATTCGTAAGGTTCCGGCTTGAATTAACACCGTGGCAACAGGCCCACGCCCCTTATCCAATTTCGCCTCCAAGACAATCCCTCGAGCGGAACAGGTAGAATCGCCTTTCAATTCCATAATTTCTGCTTGAAGCAACAACATATCAAGCAACTGGTCTAATCCCTTGTTTTGCTTTGCCGATACTTCAACAAAAATGGTTTGGCCTCCCCATGCTTCAGGTTGCAAGCCATGCTCGGCTAAACTTTGCTTGACCCGATCAGGATTAGCCCCCGGTTTATCCATTTTATTCACGGCCACAATAATCGGCACATTGGCCGCTTGCGCATGATTGATAGCTTCAATGGTCTGAGGCATCGGCCCATCGTCTGCAGCCACAACCAAGACTACAATATCCGTAACCTGAGCCCCACGAGCCCGCATGGCCGTAAAGGCTTCATGGCCTGGGGTATCTAAGAACGTCACGCCACGTTCACCAGCCTTCACAAATGACGCCCCGATGTGCTGAGTAATCCCTCCCGCCTCTTGATCGGTCACCTGGGTCTGCCGAATGGCATCCAACAACGAGGTTTTTCCATGATCGACATGTCCCATGACCGTCACCACAGGCGCACGAGGTTCTAACTTTCCTTGCTCCCCTCCCTCAAGCACCTCATCCAAAAGGGCTTCACCTCCCTTTGCAGCCACCGCTTCAACTACAAGGCCATAGCCCTCCGCGATGAGCACTCCAGCTTCTAAATCCATGGGTTGATTGAGGGTTTTTGCAATATTTAAATCCATTAATTTCCGAATAATTTCCGTGGGTTTTTGTCCGATCACTTCGGCAAAATCTTTCACGGATATCCCAGCAGTGACCTTCATAACTTTTTTCCGGGGTTTGGTGACTTCACCCACCGAAGGCTGTTGAACCTGACGGGTACGTTCCTCACGTCGCAACGTTGGTAATGGTCGAAGATCTTGCCAGACCGCAGCATCCTCAAACCGTGCGGCGAAGAGATCTTCGTCTTTGACACGCGCAACTTTTTTAATTTTTTTGCCTTTTTCCTCTATTGGAACCTCTCGCGAAATAACCGCAGCTTTCTTGTCGGGCTTTCCTTCGCCTTTCCTCTCTTTTTCAGGAGACTTAATAGAGGGAGGGGTTGCGACACTTTTCTCATCAAGAACAGGTGGTGGGGCCACAACATCATGAAGCCCTCCCGATTCAGTGGGCGATACGTCGGGGACCTCCTGATGAGATTCTATAGGGGATACCCCGGAACTTTGAGTCAATACAGGACCCATCTCCAATGGAGCCTCTGACTCCTCCTGGACGACCGGTAACTCTTCTACTTCACCTTCGCCGACTTGAGACAATTCGCCCATCTCTTCCAGGATTTCTTCTTCCGTTTTTTTCTTCTTAATCAGTATATGCTTTTTTTCGGCTTTCTTAGGTTCTTCGGCCATTGCCTCAGACCGATGTCTTCCGGAAGTCGACGATTCTTTTTTCAGTAGGCGCCCCCCCTCAGAGCTTTTTACACCAACAGGCCCTGAAACGGATGATTCCCCAGGTTTGGGCGTTGTTTCAGGAATTTTACCAAGAATAATATTCATCGCCCATTTGGCCATATTGTCTTCCACGGTATTACTATGGGAACTAACCTGAATGCCAAGTCGCACCAATTCAGGAATAAGCAAACGGCTCTCCATCCCAATTTTTTTGGCTATCTCATGAACTCTCATGCACGTCCTTTACTGTGAAGCCGTATCCTTACGATCCCGAGCTCTGCCCTGACTCTGTTGGTGCCACCGCTGGATTCTCCACGATTTCCTCTTGTGAGGATCTTTCAATTTCCTTGGCGTTGTCCGCCGCCGGCTCTTCCGTAATTTGAGCAGCCTCTTCAGCCAAAGCTGCTTTAATCTCCTGGTCTCGTTCAAGCTTTTGCTTTTCGTATTCTGTGGAGCTAATGATATCAATCTTCCAACCTGTCAATTTTGCTGCTAATCGGACGTTTTGCCCATTTTTCCCGATGGCCAAAGAGAGCTGAGAATCGGCCACCACCACCAAGGCTGATTTTTTTTGTTCGTCAATCCCTACTTTTTCAATGGAGGCAGGGTTCAGGGCTTCCCCGATAAAAACCCGAGGATCATTTGTCCATGGAATGATATCTATTTTTTCGCCATGCAGTTCCCGAACAATCGCCTGGACCCGTGAACCTTTGACGCCAACGCATGCGCCAACCGGATCGACTGCCTTATCCCGCGAAGCCACTGAAATCTTCGTCCGGTCACCAGGCTCACGTACCACCCCTTTGATTTCAACGATTTTCTCGGTAATTTCAGGCACTTCCAGACCAAACAATTTCACCACGAATTGAGGATGCGCTCGGGAAAGGATCACTTGCACGTCCTTTGGAGTTCGTCGAACTTCTAGCAGCAAAGCCCGCACTCGATCTCCCCGTCTATGAGCTTCCCGTGGGATTTGCTCCTGAATGGGGAGAAGGGCCTCTGTTTTTCCAATGTCGACCAGGTAATTTCGACGCTCCTGGCCCAAAATTACCCCATGAACTAACTCCCCTTCTTTTTTGGAATATTCCCGTTCAATCGATTCCCATTCAGCCTCTCGAACTTTTTGGCAGATGACCTGCTTCGCGGCCTGTGCAGCTATTCGCCCAAATTCTTCCAAATCAATGAGTGAGCCAATTTCGTCTCCCATTTCGGCTTCATCATCAATTTTTCTGGCATCTTCCAATGAAATCTCTGTTTTAGAATCCAGCACGTTCTCAGCAATCGTCTTTTTCTTCACGATAGAAATTTCGCCGGTTTCCGTATCAATGTCGACTTGAATATTTTCACCATGCCCAAATCGTTTCTTCGCGGCCGTGAGAAGCGCTGACTCCAAGGCCAAAATGACTTTGGCCTTATCAATTCCTTTCTCCCGACCGATTTGATCAATGACCAACATGAGTTCACTTTTCATATGTATCCCTCGCAAGGCACGATAAGCGGTTCAAACGGACATGGGCGGTTAGTGCGCATCCAGTAAAACTATTAGAACGAAACCTCTAATCTCGCTTTGGCAATATCTTCCCAGGGCACAATCACTTCCTGAGAATTCTTGCTTTTGTGATCCATCAAATGAATCCCCATGTCTGTAACAGTAATCAATTGCCCCAGGACAACTGATTGTTTGTTGATCGAGGTTTTCAGAGTGACTCGAAGTCGTTCGCCCACCACTCGTTCATAATCTTTTAGATCTCGGAGCGGTCGATCTAGACCAGGCGAAGAAACTTCAAACCGATACGCGGCTTGCTCTGGATGAAGAACCTCCCAGGTTCGACGCAGGGATTGATGGAATTGTTCACAATCTTCAATTCCAACTCCCCCCTTTTTATCAAGAGTCAATCGAACCAAAAGGTTGGCGGGTCTCCCGGTGCACTGAACCTCGAAGATATCCACTCCTAAGGCTCGAGCAATAGGCTCGCCCACTTGGCGAATCACTTGCTCAAGATTGTCAGCCGAAAAGGCCACCACAATTCCTCACTACGAGCGGCCACAAACCAAGACCAAAAAAAAGTGGGCTCACGCCCACTCTACTCGAAAATAACCTAGCACTTTCCATTTTTAAAGGCAAGAGCTTACCCGATTCACTACATCTCCCTAAATCCCTGAACACTCCCATCACCCGTGGAGTCGCGGTCCATGGGCATAAGACAGACCCTATGATAGGCTATTTCTGAGTAGGGTTGTACTCACTTTCAAGTGAAATCAATCAGAGAGGATTAAAACCGATGCCTTGTATAGTTTCAGTGGCCTCAGGTAAGGGCGGAGTTGGGAAAAGCATGGTCGTTAGCAACCTTGGACTCCTCCTCGCCAAAAAGGGACTTCGCGTTACTTTGGTCGACATGGACATTGGGGGAGCTAATCTCCACATCTTGTTCGGGATGTTCCATCCCCCATCCACTCTCACAGATTTTTTGACAAACACTCGCACTAATTTAAATGAGATCGCCCACCCTATTCCCAGCCTCTCTTCCCTGAAGCTCATTTCGGGTACCGGGGAAACCCTGATTACCGCAAACGTGCAACATGCCAAAAAAAAACGCCTTATCCGGCACTTACAGAAGCTGGATGCAGATATCATTCTGGTTGACGTCGGCGCGGGCACCAGTTATCACGCACTGGACTTCTTTCTCCTCGCGGACTATTACCTGGCTGTGGCCACTCCTGACCCGACTTCGGTCTTAGATCTGTATCGTTTCATTAAACTTGCCGCCATTCGAAAGGTCCTTACGGCTTTCTTAGCCCGCGACCCAGTGGCTGATGCCCTTCTGGACAATGACTTCCATAGTGTCACAGCAGTCCTGGAAGCCGTTGGAAAAACGAACGAATCAGGTGTGGGGATTGCTCAAGAAGCCCTAAAAAGGTTTCAACCGGCCCTCATCTTAAATCGCATGACTCCCAAATCCAGGGTCAATACTCTCCACTTACAACATCTTCTTAAACAATATGTTGGAACCGAACTCTCTATCTTAGGGAATATCCCGGAAGACATGCACGTGCAACAATCCATTTTAAAATATCTTCCAGTAGTAGAACTGGCCCCCACATCCCCAGCGACCATCGCGCTGAACCAAATTGCCGACAATGTCCTTGAGATGGTGGGGCGAACAGCTGGATCAATTGGCCGGATGGAAGAGCCCAGAAAGATCCGAGCATAAATGAATGATTGACTAACGTCCTGCCCTATTTTTTTTTGGAAAAAATCCGTCGGCTCTTCCCATATGAAAAGGATCGGAAGACTGCCCTCACGCTCACTAATCTTGGTCTAGACTTAAAAAGTCACATTTCGCACGAGACCTGCCGCAAATCACCCGACCTAGTTTGATGTCTTTGAGAGTTCTGCCAATGAATCTTGCAATTGTTTGACTTTTTTCTCTAACACCCTGCAATTCTTTTGAGCCGCCTCAGCTTCCTCCTTTAAAACACCCAATTTCTTCGTGAGGGTATCAACCATACCTTCGGCTGATTGCAGGCTCCTCAACGCATCAAGTCGATCTTCCTCTCCTTCCAGGCATTGTGAATTAAGGCGTTCAACCACACCTACCCATTCTCGAGCAACACCGCCGAGCGAACCAGGAACTGGAGGGAGGGTGGCCTCCTTACCTAAAAGTCCAACGGCTTTCTGTACCCAATCGATAAAGAGGATGGCTTCCCAAAAATTCAAATCACCTGCACCCCCGGATTCCTCCGCATGGGGTGCTTCGGCCCGTCCCCGCAGATCGGAAGGAGGAGCCGGGTCTTTATGATTTTCCTTGGCACCCGGCTTGAGTGGTGAACCGTTATGGAATTGATGCAGTAACACCGCCACACAATGGCGACAAAAAGGTTGCTCAGTCGATGGACAGGAACATTTGGTCGACAAGGTCCCCGCTCGCAACTTAATAGTTTGCGTATACACGCCATAGACGCCATGGACCTCGGCCGTGATTTGGGTCTGGTCCGCATCAAGGATTTTGACTCGTTGGGTGGAAAAATATTGATGGCCTTCTTCGAAGACCGTTCCCCCAACCACGGATTGAATCATGTCAGCATCTAATTGGCTCAGCTCCTGAGCCGAACAGGAAATTCTATTTCTCATACAGATAACACCCAATAAAAAAATGAGCCCGGCCGCCCATCCCAAAAGGTGAGGACGGTTTAATGTTTCGGAAAATATTACCGAGAATTAACCTTAGAGCCAATTACCAAGTTCCATCCATGACCTAAAACTACCACGTCCTTGAATTACCGCCTGGCACTCTACCCTGCCGGACGTGCCATCATGAAACCCGCCACCTTCACCGGCCACACGCCCCCTGCTTCCTTTCTGGAAAGTCTGCTCGCCGAAGCCCCGGAAACATTGCCTATCCTCAGGCAAAGTTGCATCCAAGTCCTAAATCTTACTCAGGATAAACGCTCAAATGCCAGCGATATTGGAGAAATCATCATGCGTGATCAAGCCATGATGGCCAATGTCATTAAAATCGCAAATAGCCCTGCCTATCATACCCGCACACCAGTCAAAACCCCAACCTATGCGGTGGCCCTTATCGGTTTTGACGTCATTCGGGTCATGGTGGTCTCGGCCCAATTAATTGAACAGGCCGATACCTTTGGGTCCGATACCACCAATCTGAAACACCTACTGGCACGCGCTCTGGTCGCCGGGACCCAGGCACAGGAACTAGGAAAAGCCATCAATTACAGGGAGACGGGATCGTTATTTACCAATGCCATGCTCTATTCACTGGGAGACCTCATCCTCGCCCTCTGTCGCCCCGACGTCGCCGAACAACTAGAAGTCATACGCCGGGAGGATCCAGCCAGTATCCCAAAAGCCGAACTCACTCTTTTAGGAAGACCGCTGCATGTCATCGCTGCCGCCATGGCCAAGCATTGGAATCTGCCAGACACCCTGGTTCAGCTATTGGAGAAAAAGCCCGTCTGGCCTAAATCCCATCCAGAAGCAGATCAACAGATCATGGAAGGTATTGTTCGAGCCGCTAACGAATTGAGTTATTGCCTCCTGAACCCATTGGTTATCGGACAGGGAGAGGTCCTTCAAGCCCTGATCGAACAGTTTCTTCCCCCTTTTGGCCTCTCCATGATCCAATTGGAACATACCGTGTCCAAAGCCTTTAGCCAAGCATCAGAAATCGCCTCGGCCATCAACATTGACCGACAGCACTTTCTTCCCGCATCCGAGGCCAATGGCCTATGTCTTCACAATCAACATTTACATCGACTCACTCAAACGATCCATCAGGTTCTAGACCCCGAAGGGATTCTTTCCAAAGAATCAGCAACATCGGCTCAGCAAGCATCCTCTTCTCTCCAGCCCTCTCCGGCCTCCGATAAGCCGTTGCTGGATTTCACTATTCAGTCCATGAAAATTTCCGAACCCTCTTCGCTGCTTACATTTGTCACCCGAAGTCTCCATGCTTCCTATGGATTTGAACGGGTCTGGCTCGCATTGGTCATACCAGGAAAAGATATGCTCCAGGCCAAAATCGGTTATGGTCCGCATGTGGAAACCATCCAACCAGCGTTTCATTGCCCTCTTTCCCATGGAAACTTCTGGGATCGACTCCTCCATAGGTTTCACCCTATTCAATATTCTTCCTTGGCCAAAGAAGGAGAATCCGGAGGTATGCCAACCGCCTTTTTAAAATACTGGGGCGACCAACCCGGGTTTGCCGGAACCTTATATGCGCCCAACAGGCCTATCGGGGTCATCCTGGTGGATAGGTATTCTACAGGGCATCCCTTGACCGACACGGATTTTGCCGCCTTTGCCTTAGTGTTGTCCCAAACCAACGCTAACCTGGCTCGATTAACTCAACACCACTAAGTACTAGACGTCACAATCTGATGTTCTGAGGCACAAAAGCTCCTCAGCGTCGTTCTTGGGTCTGTTGAAAAAAGCCGCCAGCGGCGTTCTCGCCATTTTTCCGTGCTCACTGACTCAGCGTACGCTCCGCGCGTAAAAACGGCTGCGGCCTTGCTGGACGGACTTTTTTGAACCGACCCGGAGCATTTGATGAGAAATCTAATCCTGGGCAAATTTTCCCTTGAAAATCTTTATTATTCAACACTCCCTTCTTGCATAGCACGCAATAAAAAACCACAAGAATTGTACCTTCACCATTCCACCCTGAACTGATGAGAGCCAGAAAGCTGTTCATGCCGGGAGACAAGGAGAAGATCAGGACCAAAGGCTATGGTCTAATGACTCACAATGGAGAACGAATCTGTTTAAGATGGGGCAGACGGTAGAGGGCATACAGAAGCATGGCGATGGCAATCAACATTTCTTTGTGTTCATTCAGACCCCACAAAAATTCTTCATAAAAACGATCTCGGTAGCCCAACGGCGTTAGCCAAAAATACATACCCTTGAGTTCCCGATAGAGGGTGGCAAACGCAATGGTGAAAATGACCGGCCCTTCCGGGATAGCCGGTTTTAAATTTTCCGGCAACCGAAGAGGGTGTTGAAACTTCCAGACAAGGGGTAACAAAAAAAATATCACAAACAGAAATATCGCTGCCAATGTGCGAACAGGAAACCGGCTGCTATGGAGGTCAGTTGATCCACCAAAACGCGTACTCCACCAGAGGGGAGTTTCCCACCCAAAATGGATCTGCCCCCAACCAATTTCTTCTCCGGCAAAAAGAATTGAAGCGCCGGAAACCGCTCCGATCACACCAGCCGCCAGCTGATTTCCGCTTTTCCAGAATGTCCAGCTAGACGCCAACAACATGCCTCCGCCTATGAGTGCGGACCAGAATGTCACAATCTCCACTGCGCCTTGTTCGCGGTGAACTTCTTCCAGGATGTAGGACAAATAGAATTCTGGTGCCATTACGTAAATCAGTAGAAGCCCAAGAACAATGACAAGGGGCGTAGCATACCCCATGCTATGTATGACTTTTGTCATGGAATTTCATTTCATGGAGCCTGGCATACAAAAAAATAAACATGTGAAGGGAGCGATCCCACAAGAATAGGTAACCGGCAGGAAGACTTGAAATTGATCATGTCTTCACCACATCCTCTAAGTGCTGGAAATTTGAGAATGTTACGTCTTATAACTTCAATCGTGTAAGGTAAAAAGTGGCCCCACAGACGCCATATGAAAGGCCATGTCTTCCCCTCCGACAAATCTCTCACTTTTCACTACCCAAATCGAGCACAAATGATATTCGTTTACCAATTGTATGTATGACACTAAGGGAATGGGCTCATTCGTCTCAAAATATTATTCAGTCCAGGGGGTAGAAAAGCAAATCAAGAGGAGAAACCCAAAATTCTTTAAGATGAGCCAAAGAGGAGGTCACCTGAGCGCAACCCCGCGAAGGATTTTTTGGAAAATCTAACACCCTCTGGGGAAACATTTTGAAGGGAAGCGTGAAAACAAACCCTGTCTCTCTCACAGGAAGGAAACAAGCAAGAGGAATAACCTCTTGTTATATGGTGAGCCGCGTGCGGCTCGAACGCACGACCCTCGCCTTAAAAGGGCGATGCTCTACCAACTGAGCTAGCGGCTCACCGGGTCGCGATGCTAACAATGGATTCTGTTGTTGTCAAACTTACAGCAGAGAAAGACATAAAGATGCGTTTTCCTCATGAGCCTTTACGGGAACGATTCATTGGATTTCTCACGACAATGGTATCTTCCCGCTTGGAACCGGTCGAGATCATATCAATGCGACACCCGGTTAGTTCCTCAATTCTGGCCAAATACCGTTTAGCAGCAGGCGGTAGACTTCGATGCGACTTTAAACCCGACGTGTCGACTGTCCACCCTTTCCATCGTTCATACACCGGTTCACACCCGGCCAAAACTTGTAAATCACCGGGCATTTCCTTGTGGAGTTTCCCCTGATATCGGTATCCGGTACAAATTTTCAATTCTTTGCAGCCATCCAGCACATCCAACTTAGTAATGGCCAATGAAGTCAGTCCGTTAATTCGAACGGCATAACGCAATAACACCATATCCAACCAGCCACACCGGCGGGCTCGACCTGTTGTTGAGCCATATTCGTTCCCACGCTGCATGAGTTGCTGACCCATTTCATCAGTCAATTCTGTCGGAAACGGACCTCCGCCCACTCGAGTCGTATAGGCTTTCGTGACACCTAAGACTCCCGTTATGGTAGTGGGACCGACCCCACTGCCGGTGCACGCCCCACCCGAGCAGGAACTTGAAGAGGTGACGTAGGGATACGTCCCAAAATCGACATCCAAATGGGTCCCTTGTGCCCCTTCAAACAAAACACGTTTCCCTCGCTCAAAGGCCCGGTCTAGGACCAACGCAACATCGGTAATATGCGGACGAAGTCGCTCACCATAGGCTTGATAATCTTTAAAAACCTTCTCAACCGTAAAACCATCTACTTTATAAATGCGCTCTAAGAATGCATTAATTTCTACCAGATTCTCCCGGATCTTTTGTTGCAACACATCCGGATTCAGCAAATCTCCCATGCGAATGCCGACTCGCGCCATTTTATCGACATACGCCGGCCCAATGCCTCGGCCCGTCGTCCCGATTCGGCGAGCCCCTTTCGCCTGCTCTTCCGCCTTATCAATAGCCTTATGATAGGGCATGATGACATGGGCCCGATTACTAATAAGAAATCGTTTTCCAACCGGAATCCCCTTGGAAGTCAAACGATCCAACTCCTCGATCAATCCAGCCGGATCAATGGCGACTCCGTTCCCCAGCGCGCATACCTTCCCCCGATAGAGAATACCCGAAGGAATCAAATGAAAAATAAAGGTGCCTTTATTGGTAATAACCGTATGGCCGGCATTGGAACCTCCCTGATAGCGGACAATGACATCCGCATCCTTGGCCAGAAGGTCCACAATTTTTCCTTTTCCTTCATCTCCCCATTGGGAGCCGACAACAACCAATGCGGCCATAGCTTCCTCCACACGCACAAGACAAGAGCACGGGACAAAAAAAAACTCGGCCAGCGGGTTAGCCAGAGCTCCAAGGATGAATCGTAGGTCTCAACGCATAATTTGTCAACGAGGGAGCCAGACCCTTATGACCTCTGATTTTCTTGACCGAACCGAGGTCGCGTGATAGCATCATTTTCGTTGTGGGGCTGTAGCGCAGTTGGGAGCGCGCGTGAATGGCATTCACGAGGTCGCCGGTTCAATCCCGGCCAGCTCCACCAATTTCATCCCTCCTTTCCGTCTTTTTGACCATGACAAAGGGGTTTTGACTCGGTTTTCATCTCACAATTTGGATGGTGTTTCCGCATGCTGCATATTGAACAAATCTCAAAGAGCTACCCCACGAAGCCCCTGTTCATTAAGGCTTCGGCACACCTCAAACCCAACACCCGTGTGGGACTCGTTGGTCCGAATGGGTCAGGGAAAACCTCACTGATGCGCATGATCCTCAATGAGGAGGAGATAGAAAGCGGAAAGATTCGACAACGTCCTTTTCTTCGCCTTGGCTATTTGCCACAGGAACTGGAGTCTTTGACGGGAAATACTATTCTCGATGCCACACACCGGAATCAATTTCCCGATCACGAAGCCAAGCGGATTCTTGCCGGATTGGGATTTCAAGAGTCTGATTGGGACCGCAAGATTGACACCCTCTCCGGTGGGTATCGCATGCGGGTGGCCTTAGCCCACTTATTGCTGTCAGCCCCCGACGTCCTCATGCTGGACGAGCCGACCAACCATCTCGACAAACCCACGCAGCGTTGGCTGGAATCATTTTTACTCTCTTCGAATTTCACACTGTTGATTATCAGCCATGACATTGGCTTTTTAGACAACATGGTCACCCATATTTGGGAAGTCCGAAACCATACTTTGCAGGAATACCGGGGGAATTATACGCGGTTTCAAAAACTCCGGGCAGAGCGTGACGCCCAGGAAGAGGCGGCTGCCAATCGACAATTCAAAGAAATTGCACGTGTCCAAAACTTTGTCGACCGATTCCGATACCAGGCCAACAAAGCCAGTCAGGTGCAATCCCGGATCAAACAACTTGAAAAAGTGAAACGCATTGAATTGCAACGGGACACGAAACGGTTGCGATTTAAATTCCCGGACCCGCCGGCCAGTGGAAAAGACGTGTTTGAACTACGGGATATCGGGAAACGCTATGGCGAAAAAATCATCTATGATAGCTTGGATTTTTCGGTCGAACGGGGACAACGCGTGGCCTTGGTCGGGGAAAACGGGGCTGGAAAATCTACACTTCTTAAAATCCTGGCTGGAGCCTTGGAATTCGAAAAAGGGTCCAGAATCTTGGGTCACGGGGTCACTCTCCACTATTTTGCTCAGCACCAGGCAGAAATCCTCAAACCTGAACATTCCATATTGGATTCACTGGAAGAAGCCGCGCCCCTGACTGAACGAAATTTTTTAAGAGGATTGGCCGGCGCGTTTTTATTCTCCGGTGATGATCAGAAAAAACCCATCAAAGCCTTGAGCGGCGGGGAACGCAATCGAGTCGCTTTAGCCCGCATGTTAGTCGAGCCGGCCAACACCCTGCTCTTAGATGAGCCGACCAACCACTTGGATCCCACATCCGTGGATATGTTAACGGACGCACTGCTCCAATTTCCCGGAACCATGGTGTTTATCTCGCACGACCCCACATTCCTCATGCGGGTCGCCACGCGCGTTGTAGAAATCGACGATGGACAAGCCCGCGATTACATCGGCGACTATGAATACTATTGCTGGAAACGGGCCAAAGAATTGGAAGATCAGATTCCGCCGGAAGCCACACCCGACAAGAAAAAATCGAAGAAAAAAGAGAAACCCCACAAAGAAAAACCCACCACCGAGCACCTCACAAATGGGAAAGCCAAGACCGCCGTCGCCACTCCTGACGCTCCATCGCGACGAGACCTCTCAAAAAGCATCGCCCGCCTGGAAAAGCAGGTCGCCACGCTGGAAAAAGAAATTGGTCAGCTCGAAGAACAGATCAAAGCTCGGGACGTGGAACTCGCCGACCCGACCACCTATCAAGACTACTCCCGCTGGAATGCCCTCCACCACGAACGCGAACAATGGGGACACGACCTGGACCGCCTCACGCACAAATGGGGCGATCTCAGCGCCCAACTCGAAAAACAACAATCCCAAATCTCCTAATACCACACATTTCTGTTTTATCCCGCACAAAAAACCACTCCACCCGAAAAAGAGCCCAAGGCTTCAGACTCGCTGCATGCTATAATCCATAAGGATAAAAACTATAGAAACGATGATTACTTTCCCTTCAATTCCATTAAAATTAGGTGAATTTAAAATGACGCATATAACACTATAGGGTGTTTCGTTACATTTTTAAACCTTCCCTTCACCAATATTAAAGGTCTCTTATGTTAAGAACCACTTTCCTTAAACGAATTTTTGAGATAATCCATTATGGTGGTATATGCCCAATGTCGTAGCATCAAAATCTCTAGACCAGCTAATTTGACGACTCCATCAGCTATAAACGGTTTCAACGCTAAAGAACCCGTCCTCAAATCTTTAGGTAAGCGTTCAGCTAAGGTTTTCAGTCTAACTTTGCTCTTCTCTGATAATATGCCTGCACTATGAACTATTGCGTGTCCTATTTCTCTCATTTCATAATAGCGATCAAAGACCATATCCAGAGTAGACCGCCGGCCTTTAGGTGATTTAAGGCCAGCATCATTAACAAGGAAATTGAAAATATTTACATGTTCGTTTTTATCTTGGCACCAAGATGCCCTTACTTTTTTAGCGATATCAGCTTCACTCAAATCTGGAAAGACTAAAGGAAGCGTTTTTTCATATATATCTTCTAGTACATCGTCCATTACAGCCACCATTCGAATCATGAAGTCTTCAGCTAATTTTTTAAGTGCCTCGCCTCTGTAAGCGCCTGGCAAGTCATTTCGATTAATACAACCTCTACTTTCCTCTCCACCTCAACTGGTAGCCGTAGAGAATCAGGTATATTCATTGTTGTGCTTAATTGAAAATTATCTTTACGAGCTTCATACCCTTTTGCTGCAACATCACAGGCATTCAGTAACAGAGCAGTATATGTATACAAATTTATGATTTTCTGAGTTCCTTCTTCCAGACAACCGATCGCAGCATTTTGTACTTCTGGCGTCATATACAATCCTTTTACCTAGTCAAGGACTTTCGTTCGCATTTCCACCTTTTCCACGTTATAGCTAATTTTGATGGAAAAGATTTACCTATTCGTTTTGTTTTTTTCGGTGTTTTGTGTCAACTCATTCTTGAATCCGTTTAAACCTGTTCCTTCCATGTTTCCGCCCTCTCTCCTGGCCTTGTGGTGTGGCCGAGCAGTGCAGGCGACTCCGGAGAAAAGGCGCGCACTGTTTGAGCCCTTCGAGAAGACTCAGGCCAAGCTCCGCGAGTTTGCGCGCCGCCGGAGTCGGCGAACCGCGAAGGGAACCCGAAGGGCCACACCACGGCCACCATGGTTTTGGCCACTTTTGCCGAAACAAAAGTGGCTCGGCTGCCGGTCCGAAAACCGGCTCTTTTTCAGAACTCCATAATTAACTGGGCGAGCTAAGATCTTCTTCCGCCTGCAGATTAGACGAGGGAGTGGGAGAGCTCTTGGGGTGATAATATTTTCGACCTTCCAATTCTTTAGGAAGATGGGTTTGGGCTTTGGCACCGCTTGGATCGTCATGGGCATAGCGATAGTTTTTGCCATAATCCAGATCCTTCATCAGAGACGTCACCGCATTACGCAAATGCAGCGGTACCGGGAGATTGCCCTTTTCCTTGGCGTCTTTCTTCGCTGCCAGTAGCCCCATATACGATGCGTTGCTTTTTGGAGCAGTGGCTAAATAGGTCACACCATGCGCCAGGTTTATTTGTGCCTCGGGTAATCCGATGACCTCCACCGCATGAAAAACGGCTGAGCCAATCAAGAGCCCCTGCGGATCTGCCATCCCGATATCTTCCGACGCAAAAATCATCATGCGCCTGGCGATGAACTTGGGATCTTCTCCACCTTCCAACATTCTCGCCAGCCAATACAACGCCCCATCCGGATCGGAATCACGCATACTTTTAATAAAGGCCGAAATCAGATTGTAGTGCTCTTCTCCATCCCGGTCGTATCGCAAGGCCTTCTGCTTCAAGGCTTGCTTGACGTGCGGTTGATCGATGGTGATCGGTTTGCCTGGCTTCGCAAATTGGCCAACGACAAATTCCAGGCCCGTTAGCATCGACCGGGCATCGCCATTCCCATATCCAATCAAGAGACGCTGCGCATCGGGAGTAAGGGTCACGCGTGAGGAACCGAGCCCACGTTTCGTATCCGAAAGGGCACGATTCAAGATATGCTTCAACGCCTCCTCGTTTAAGGATTGAAGCACCACCACCATAGACCGGGACAACAAGGGAGCAATCACTTCGAAGGAAGGATTCTGTGTGGTGGCTCCAATGAGTATAATATCTCCCCGTTCAACATAGGGGAGGAAGGCGTCCTGTTGCGCTTTATTGAATCGATGGATTTCATCTACAAAAAGAAGGGTACGCTGTCCTGACACCTTCCGGCGTTGTTGGGCCGTTTTCAGCAATCCGCGCAACTCCGGCACGCCACTGAGCACCGCTGAAAACGGGACGAATGTCGCCCGGGTTTTCTTGGCGATTAAACTTGCTAGGGTCGTCTTCCCCGTCCCAGGCGGGCCCCAGAGAATAAGTGAGGGCGCACGATCCTGTTCAATGGCCACACGCAGGGGCTGACCTTCGGCCAGGACGTCTTCCTGTCCAACAAACTCCTCAAAGTCCAGCGGCCGCATTCTTTCTGCTAACGGAGCGTCGCGTTTATCGGAAGGTTCCTGAACGGGGAAAAGATCTTCTTGCGACTGTGGCTCAAAGGATTCCATAAAAATGCACGTACCCCTAAGTATTTCTGGCAGGCGATTCTGTGATTACCTCTCTATTTTCAGTATGCTATAACCACCGGTCATGCACCCGCAAATGAAACCAGCATATGGCTCCTTGATGACATCTCTCGAGAAAATTCGAGGTGGCTCCCATCGACAAAAAAGGAGAGATCGGTGAAAGCGCTGATTCATGGAGTTACCGTCGGGTATTCCGATCAAGGGGACGGCACGCCGCTAATCTTCATCCATGCCTTTCCACTTTCTAAAACCATGTGGCAACCTCAAGTCGATGGACTGAAGGACACCTATCGAGTGATCACTATTGACCTGGGAGGACATGGAGAATCCGACATCGTGCCATGGAATGATACGCTGGACGCTTATGCCAAAGATGTCATCCACCTGCTCGATCATTTGGGAATTGCCCAGGCAGTGTTTGTGGGCTTGTCAATGGGCGGATATACCCTCTTTGCAATCTATCGACATTATGCTGATCGGGTAAAAGGCATGGTTTTGGCAGATACAAGAGCTCAAGCGGATAGTGAAGAAGGGAAAGCTGGACGTGGGTCGATGGCTCAAGTCGCTTTTACCGATGGAGCACCAGCCATTGCCGACCTCATGCTTCCCAAACTTCTGGCCCCTTCCACCATTGAGCGTAATTCTGAAATTGTGGAGCAGGTTCGACAGATGATTCTTCAAACCTCAACGGGGGGAATTGTCGTCGATTTGGTGGCTATGGCCGCTAGACCTGATTCAACCGACCTTTTATCCACAATCACCTGCCCGACTTTGATCATTGTGGGCGAGGATGATGTCGCTACGCCGGTCTCAGAATCTCAGTACATGGCCAACCGGATACCCGGCTCAACCTTGGTCACCATCCCTGAAGCCGGCCATCTCTCGAACTTCGAACGACCAGCCGCCTTCAATGAAGCACTTCGGAGCTTCCTCACGACAAACCGGTTATAAGTATCGCCGCAACGCCAAACCGATCAGAAAAACATCTGATGCAGGAGTTTTATTGGAACTACAGAAATAGAGCAACAACGGGACTAACGGAAAGGAAATTTGGAGGAAATCAAAAAGAGGTTCTCTTGTCACAGACCACACACAAAACCAGAAAGAAAAATAAGGATGAGACCGGCGCCTCCTGCGCGACATGCCCTTCCATGGGAATACCTATGAAAACTCAATAATGTCGCATTTAACCTGATTCCACCATAAGAATCAACTATCTAGAAAATTCCAGCCATCAACTATTTTTGAACGTGAAAATGAAATGGATGGAAACATCTAATCGCCGTCACATCCGCGCTGGCGAATGAGCTTAAGAAATTCGTTACGGGTTTGTTCTTGTTTGCGAAACACACCCAGCATTTCACTGGTGACCGCCACGGTATTCTGCCTTTCTACTCCACGCATACTCATACACAGATGGCGGGCTTCCATGACAACAGCCACGCCACGCGGCTTGAGCTTCGTGTGAAGGGTGTCAGCAATCTGGACCGTCAACCGCTCCTGGACTTGCAGACGACGACTAAAGGCATCGACAATCCGAGGGATTTTGCTCAAGCCCACCACATGCTTATTGGGAATATACCCGATATGACATTTCCCAAAAAACGGCAGAAGGTGATGCTCACAGAGGCTAAAAAAATCAATATCACGCACGATGACCATCTCATCATATACGATAGGGAACAGAGCCCCATTCAATAATTCATCGATATCCTGTTGATAGCCTTTGGTAAGGAAGGCCATGGATTTGGCTACCCGCTTGGGCGTATCAGTTAAACCATGTCGTTGGGGATTTTCACCCAAATTTTCCAGTAGTTGCTTTACAATGATTTCCAGATTCGGGAGATTGGGAATTCGGACCGGCTGGCTGTTGTCTGGAATGACCGCCCGTGGCTTGATGGATGAAGGCCGCTTCGGCTTGGTCGGCATTAGTTCTCCTTTATCCCGTTTCTGTTGGAAGAATCGCTGGGCACTCTTGGAGCACCGATATATTCAAAGAAGTTATCTCTGGTTTCAATCACCCCAATTTTTTCCAATTGCCCGGAAGGAATTTGATCAACCAGTAGATCCCAAATTAAACGCGCTAAATTTTCACCAGTTGTCGTGACTTGGGCAAATGCGGGATCAAAATTGAGATGTTGATGATCAAAGCGATCGATTATCTTGTCTTTCACAATTTGGTCCAAGACGTCCACGTTTGTGATCAACCCTGTGCGCATATCCAGTTCTCCGGCCACCGTCACCAGAATCGTATAATTATGCCCATGCCCGTTCAGATTATTACATTTTCCAAAAATCTTTTTATTGGTTTCCTCTGGCAATTGATCGGTATGCAGACGATGGGCGGCGCAAAACCGATAGGTTCTGGTGATGGAGGATGCAGTCGGCATAGCAGTCGGTCTCAGCATTCTTTTACATTGCCGTGCATATTTGGAAATGTACGGCTGTGGCGGGTATCCTCACTTACCCTTGAAAAGAGGGCAAAGTTACGCAGATCGTTCAACTTCGGCCTCACCCCATTTTTCTTCGGGGACTTGCACAATCACATCCCCTAACACGCGAGCCTGACAGCCTAACCGATGGTAAGGCTCAGTCAGTGCTTCCCGATCGAGCAAATCCTGCTCATCAAAATCGATATCAGAAAGATTCCCTTCACCCGCAATTACATCCACCCGGCAGGTCGTGCAAGAGGCGTTGCCCCCACAATCATGATTCAATGGGAACCCGAGTTTCTCCGCAACTTCTAAGAGGGAAAGACCTTCAGAAACTTCGCCAGACTTCCCTTCCGGATGAAGAAATGTTACGCGAGGCATACAATCTCCTCCTTACTCAGCGCCAACTGGAACCGGCTTGAACGGACATCGCCCCAGGCGAATATGGTCTTCGAACTCGTGACGAAACAGGCGTAGGCTATTTTGTACCAACACCGCAGCTCCCGTCACCAGAGTACAAAATCCGGTGCCTTTGACAAACCCACAAATTTGCAACAGTTTGGCCAGATCCCGCTCTTCTCCTGATCCATCTTCGATTTTCCGCATTAAGATCGCTAATTCCTGCGTACCAATCCGGCAAGGTGGACATTGCCCACAACTTTCCCGTTCAAAAAATCCGGAAAACTTGAGCGTTTGCTCCACCATACACGTCGCATCATCGACAACAATGACGCCGGCAGACCCCAATCCAGTGCCAGCTTTCTTAAGCGAATCAAAATCCATGGGTAAATCCAATTGATCCGCCCCTACCATGGAAAAGGACGGCCCACCGGGGAACACGGCTTTGACAGCATGTCCGTTCGGCACGCCCTGCCCACAGACCTCAATCAGATGTCGGATGGACGTTCCCAACGGCAGTTCATACACACCGGGCCGATTCACGGCTCCACTGAGCGAAAACAACATCGTCCCTGGAGTAGTACTGGTTCCGACCTGACGAAACCATTCTGGTCCGTTTCGCAAGAGTTGGGGAATATTCGACAGCGTTTCAACATTATTGACTAAGGTCGGCTTGCCATGCAGTCCAAACTCCGTGGGATAGAAGGGGGGCTTTTGCTTAGGCTGGGCTGGACGACCCTGCATCGATTCCAACATCGCAGTTTCTTCACCCGCCACGTAACTGCCATATCCATCAAAAATTTCAATATCCAGGGTAAGACCTGTGCCAAGAAAATTCTTTCCCAATAAGCCCTGCTCTGTGGCCTGCTCTTTAGCTCGCTCAAAGATGGCTCGCTCTTCGGAAAATTCATGATTTAAATAGATATAGGCCGCCTTCGCTCCAACGGTATACGCCGCAATCAGGCATCCTTCGAGAAGTTGGTGAGGATGATGTCGAAGCAAATACCGATCTTTGCACGTCCCAGGTTCATGCTCCCCGGCATTACAGACAAAATATCGCTCTTTGACGCGATGATTGACCACCTTGTCCCATTTCAGTCCGGTAGGAAATCCAGCGCCCCCTCGTCCTCGCAGATGGGCCTCTTTCAATTGTGCGATTATGGCTTGCGGATCATTCTTCGTGACACATTGAACCCAAGCTTCATACCCCCCTTGTTGGCGGTACGCCTCTATGTCCCCTGGTTCACCCTTTACCTCCCGCAACACTCGAGGTGCGAATGCGTTATCCACCGAAGCCCCCTTGATCAATGGTTTGGACCCACATGTGTTTTCCCAATATGTTCACCACTTGGACGATGGTCTTTTTTTTACAAATCCCTTCCTTGAAAAACCAAATTTC
Source organism: Nitrospira sp. T9 (assembly GCF_052156535.1). NCBI lineage: Bacteria > Pseudomonadati > Nitrospirota > Nitrospiria > Nitrospirales > Nitrospiraceae > Nitrospira > Nitrospira sp. T9. The sequence continues at coordinate 12,724 of NZ_JBQKUP010000042.1, read as the reverse complement.
CTTCCATATTCCTAAGGAAAATCAGGCATCAAGGCGGGGTCAGCGTACGAGCACTACCCACTATACGAATGGGTCGCTAAAGTCGTCAAGGTAACAAGAGGACCAGAAGGCACGTCTATTTAGTGAAGAAAAAAGATGGGCATGTTCGTCATGTCATCTATCACGTTAAAGGGTCTTTTTCATCATCTGATCGACATGGCTGCACAATTCCTTAACGGCTTCGGCTGAAACCTCCAGAGCTGCGTGTTCCTCGGGGGTGAGCGCATACTCAACAATCTCTTCCGCTCCGCCTGCCCCTAGTTTTACCGGCACACCCAGAAAGAGGTCGTGAAAACCATATTCCCCGGCGCATAACGCCGCACAGGGAAGGATTTTCTTTTGATCTTTAGAGATTGCTTCAACCATTTCTACGACTGAGGCAGCCGGGGCATAATAGGCACTCCCTGTCTTGAGTAGATTGACAATTTCGATTCCTCCCTCGCGGGTCCGTTTGATCAGGGCCTCTAATGCCTCCGGCGACAACCATTCGGTCACCGGCCTCCCTGCCACAGTCGTATAACGATTCAAGGGCACCATTGAATCGCCATGCCCCCCCAGAACCATTGCGTGAATATTTTCGACCGAGACCTGCAAGGCCTCCGCAATAAAGGACCGGAATCGTGCCGAATCCAACACCCCGGCCATTCCAATGACCCGGTTCCTGGGAAACCCACTGACCCGATGCGCGACGTGGGTCATTACATCAAGAGGGTTGGAGACAATAATGAGAATGGCATCAGGGGAACGTGTGGCCGTCTCACGGACTACGGCGGACACGATTTTGGTATTGGTTTCCAATAATTCATCACGGCTCATTCCTGGCCGGCGAGGTACGCCTGACGTAATCACCACAACGTCGGAATCTTTGGTCGCCTCATAATGATTCGTACCTGTGACGGCGGAATCGTAAGCACAAATTGGGCCGGCTTCGACCAGGTCCAAAGCTTTGCCCTGCGGCAAACCCTCGACGATATCGACCAGCACAATGTCGTACCAATTTTTTTCTGCCAACCGTTGCGCGATGGACCCTCCGACATTTCCAGCTCCCACCACAGTCACTTTGATACGGCTCATGAAACCACCCATCCCTTTGAAAGGGTTTCCAGCCATGCGGGTTTAATCATCGTCATGGCTCGTCCACCCTGCGACTTTAAAGTTGATCGTACACACAAAATTATCTCCATCATAAAAATTGACTTTGATTTTTTTCTTTCCGTATTTCCGACTCAAAAAATTTTCCGGATCGTCGATAAACTCCTGGTAGGTTCCCGCCTCATACCCTCCTAATTCCTTAAACGCGACAATCATCCCGACCTTGACCTCCTGTAGCATTTTGGTCGAACAGCGAGGAAAGATTTCCCAAAACTTTTCACGGATATCATCTTGGGTTGGCTCGAACCGTTCTCCGTCCTCCTGCCGATCTTTCCGGTCAAACTTCGCCTGCCGTCGGACATAGGGGTATTGATGGCCGGTAAACAACTTATAGAGCCAAGGTGGCACATCAGAGTGTGAAGGTAAACTCGTCATACATCTCCCATATCCGCTCATCTGGCTGTAAGCCGTTGATAAATTTTCGGCAACTTCATCGGAAGTGATTCGACTTCATCGACAACTACATACCCAATCTCCCCATACATCCGTTTCACATAATCGGTGGGCGCTTGGTCAATGGTAATGCAGAAGGGATGGACGCCTTGAAGACGAGCTTCACGAAGAGCCATTTTGGTGTCTTCCAGGGAATATTCATCCGCATAGTCATCATCTAATGGTTTCCCATCACTGATCAGAATGAGAAGCCGGACTTTCGCCGCTTGCTGTTTCAATCGCTGCATCGCATGTCGTATCGCCGCGCCATCACGGTTCTGCTGTTTGGAAGTTACGCCGCTGATTTTCAAACCGACACGCCCTCCGGGTCGTTGGTCAAAATCTTTCAACACGTGAATGTCCACCGATTGCCGGGATTGCCCGGAAAAGCCATATATCGCATATTGATCGCCAATCGCAGACAACGCTTCTGAGAGCAAGAGCAAGCCTTCCTTTTCAATGTCGATAACAGGACGCGCTCGAGTTCCAATCTGCCGTCCGGTCGACCCGCTCATATCCACCAGAAATGCCACCGCAACCTGTCGATCACGTTTTTGTCTGGTGGCATACACCTGATCAGAAGAATCGTTTCCTTGCCGTCGATCAACCATCCAATTCACCAAGGCATCCAAATCAATGTCCTCACCATGTGATTGGCGCCCCATTCGACGAAAGGCTTCCGGACGAATCGCTTCAAAATAACGACGGATGAGTCGCACCATCGGGCCATACACTTGAAACGTTTCATCGACAAAGTCTGGTGACCCTTCACGACCTGCCTGTTCGATTACACGGCACCATTGGGGTCGATAGTCACGTACCGTCCCATCCCACTCTTCATACAGATACTCTCCCTCACGGAGACGAGCCCCCTGTTGTCCATCGCTAGGACGAAACGCAGGTTGAAACCACTGCTGCATAGGTGATTCACCAAAGGTTGGCTTCTTAGGATCTTGCGAAGGATCGGGTTGGTGAGGAGATCGACGCTCAAATTGGCTGGGTGTGTCCCCCCCGGCATTTTCCCCCATTGTGGCAACTTGATCCTGTTGCCCTCCTGTCTGCCCTTTCGACACCTGTTCTCCCTCTTCCCCTCCTTTGACGTGGTCTGGATTAAGAATGCCCCGATATCCCCAGTTACTCAAAGGCTGATACGCCTCTTCTAAGTGTTCAGCCGCTTCAGGTTGGCCGCCTGAGTCAGAAACCCCGGAAGTATTGGAAAAGGGTTCAAGTTCTTGTTCTTGGTTGTGCTTTTCAAGGGTTCCAATCCGGCGCTCCAATTCCTGGTAGAGACGGTCGGCAAGTTCAACAGATTCATCGACGGTCGCGGTGGGGTGTAAGATCGTTCGGGCAATCTGCCAGATTTCATCAATCACCTCTTGAAGTCCCGGACGAGTGAATTCCTCCTTGGTGAATCCTGCAAACAGCAACAACAATGCGTCCAGCACAATCTCACGAGCCGTCATCCCATGGGAAAGCGGGCGAAGCTCCATGGCTTCCTTTGTCAAAGACGTCAAATCCTCTTGTAAGCCTGGGTATTCATGACGGAGCAAAAAGTCAATTCGAGCATCCTCCACAATTTCCCACAAATCCCGGATAATCTCTGGTTGAGGGTAGCGTTGAAAGAGATTTCCCAATGTGTAAATGGCTCTATTGGGACTAAGAAATTTTTCGTGGTATCGGGTCTGCACCCGTGCAGCCACACGGTGCAACACTTCAGTCGAGAGCGCATACGTGCCAAATTCCACATGCCCAACTTCATGGGCGACCATGACCGTATACCATCGTCGGTTTCCTTCACGGGTCTCCGATCGCCTCATGACCAGAGGAAGATATACCGTTTTTCCGTCAGCGCTCACCTGAGCTTTCCCGGAGACAGGACTCGTTGACATGTGGCTGCCATCGATCGGACCTCCTCCCTCGGGGAGCCCCTCTATGGCCACATCCTCTCCACACAACGCTCTGGCAAACATTTTCAACGATCTGGCGACTTGACGAAGCGACACTCCACTCATTGCCTGCTCTACGGCTGAGCAGGCCTGCCGCGTCTCCAGACCAAAAAAGGCTCGTCCAGCCTCAACACTATATTCAAGGGCCTCCATACCCTGGCCAAACCACGCATCAAACACACCGGAATCGTCTTCCTTGCCGGCCAAGACGACCACCTCGGGAACCTGAGTAAAATACGCGAGAGTAGCCTCGGCATCCCGATCCGCCACAAGAAGGCCGAATTTCAAGATTCGAATCTTCCACTCGACCGTCGAGACCCTAGTCAAAACTTCTGGCGCCTTCGACAAAAAAACTACCGCCTGTTCGGGAGAATGATCTGCGAGGTTCGTACCTAGATCAATGACCCCTTGCTTGACATTCTCATTGTGGATCTCAAGAAACAAACTTGGACTGGCTCGAAAAAACTCCAAGGTTCCAATGTAATCAGGCTTTCCAAGGCTGTTTTGAACCATAAGCTTCATGCCAAATCCAATCCAGGACTTTGCCGATTTCAATGGAATAGCTTTAGCAATGGAGGGACACTCCCGGAAAAATTCATTTCCTAATACATAATTCCATTCGGCCAGCTCCATCCCTAGTCGAGCCCATTCCCGAATCTCAGGAAGGGCAATCTCCCCGCACAATTGGGGAAGTACCTTGAACCATTCATAGGCACATTGTGGAGCGGTCTCATTTGACCCATCGGCCAACTCCAAGACATGGGCCAACAATTCGGCCCGATTCGACTCTTTTTCTAGAAATCCAAGAATCATAGGGCTTTCTTTGAAATACCGAAGACCGAGTGCGCCAGAGGCCTGAGCGAATGTTATCCCTAAATCCAACCACGGGATGGCACTGTCTAAACATTTTTTTCGATACACCTCACCCAGAGCCCATACGGCTTCACCCTGTATTTTTGACGAAATCTCTTTTAATTCAATGAGCAACTCTAGAACAGGCATCCGGAGACGAGGGTCTGCGAGTTGTTCATCGAGACCATGCGCCGTGGTCGCATCAAGTCGGTCGACCAATAACTCATGAAGTTCATCTTTTGGGGTAAAGGAAGACATGTAATTGATTAATAACCGAGGGAGTTACATGGGTACAAGACGGGTTCTTCCCCAGCACAATCCCATACCGCATTGTAACCACAACTACGGCTGGGCATTATAAAAGTGGCTTCAAGGGTTGTAAACTCACCCAACTATCTTGAAGATTCTTCCCTTTATCCTCCGTAACTCATGAATGTTCAGAATTTTTCGAGGATAGGCTTTCCGTCAGGGCTGCGGCTAGGTCAGATAAGGTTTTCCCTTCAATAAAGACTCGCTTCTGTCTTGAACTAACTCCGGATTTCAGCTGCACATATTGGCGGGGAACATCAACATGTCGGGCCAAAAATCGACATAATTCTGCATTGGCCTGACCATCTACCGGCGGAGATGCTACGCGAATCTTCAAGGCTTCCCCATGGAGCCCAACAATCTCGGTTTTTGACGCTCGTGGCTGAATATAAATTCGAATTTCTATACCTTCTGACTTTTCTATGACGCATCTGGCCCATTCCATGTAAAAATGTCCTATAACTGATACAAATAATTGAACTTATTTTGTCAGAGAAAAAGATTGATTTGATAAAGATAAACGAAAAACAATATCACATAAATAGCAATAACATATTAATTTTCAATGCCTTATGCCATACACCCAGATCTTGACATGAACCCTGATGGTGAGTAAAATATTTTTAGATTGATAACAGTTATCATTTTCGAAAGGAAGTTCATTCAGTAACGGATTTTTTATGTTCATCTGTATCTGCAAAGGTATCAAAGAATCCGATGTCCGTGAACTTGGACAAGCAGGTGTCACTTGTCCCTTAGAGCTTGCGGACGCCCTCGAACTTAATGACAAACGGCAGTGCTGTGGCCGTTGCATCAAAAAAATATCAAAATTTGTCGCACTCGCTAAAGAAGAAACCTCCTGCCAACGCATCCCCATGGTAAGTTAGGGGTTTCCGTTCCTACCATTTCACACCCGATTCCCTGTAATTCCTTCTCAGGCCTATCACTTGGCCTCTCCTGGAGAAAAGCATTGTCCCTAAAGGTTTTGGGGGAACCAATCTTTCTAGAATCAACCTTATTCAGCCAACGCTTGCCCCAGCTCAAAATGGATGAGAGGACTCGTTTTGTTGTCCTTGTCTATGGAAAGAGCAGGTGGGTACGCCCGGCGAAATGATGCAGACTTCGAATTCTTAAAATCTTACATCAAGCGTTCCAATGCCCTGCCATCGCAACCAAATTCCTACCAAGACCAAAATCAGCATCACACTCATAACCGCATAGTCTTGGATACCCAATTTCCCCGTAGAGTAAAAATGCCGTGTCGCTAAGGGATGGAACCCTTTGGATTCTAAAGACATGGCCAGAAGATTTGTTTGACGAAGGGCATGCCCAATCAATGGGATCACCAAAGGCACATATTTACGAATGCGTTGCAGAATTCCGCCCGTCGACACATCTAATCCGCGTGAGCGCTGCGCTTGAACCACGCCTGCCCCTGCTCCCAACAACATTCCCACCCAACGGAATGCGAGCGAAAAGACAAACCCTGCCCGTGAAGGAAGTCCTAATTGCTGAGAGGCCTGCGCGAGCTCTTCAACCGAGATCGTCGATAGTAGCCAAATCCCAGCCCAGAGCATAATTAACAATCGCAAGCCCATGCCTAAGCCAACCATGACACCTTCCCAGGTCACTCCAAGCCCATGCAAGAGGGGCACAGGTGTCACACCTTCGACAAAGAAAGGCCAGAGCGCCACGCTATAGACAAAGAGGAGAAGCGTCAGCATCCACATTTTCCTCACATTGGCCCACACGCCTGACAAGGCTAACCCACTCATTACGAATCCAAAGAGTACCAGCAAGTAAAACGGATCAGAAAAACAGAGTGCTAGCCCAAACACTCCAAGCACCGTCAGAACTTTGGTGCGTCCATCTAACCGGTGAATCCAGGAATTCCGGGAGAGATACAAGGAAACAATCATTGGTAGTTATCAGGCCCTACGAATCTCACGCACCCCAAACACGCTCTCCATTATCTGAAACGTATCGACCACAAGTTTTATGGAAAACCTGGTCTGCAGGAAGCCTTCACTTCTTCCACCGTTAGCAGGGTCTGTCCCCATCGTTGACTAAAGCGAGAAATGGCCGGAATCTCTAATGATGCCGATTGGATCAAGCCCGGATCAGCAAAAACTTCGCGGGGGGTTCCATCAGCAAGAATTCTCCCGCTGTGAATTAACAAACAGCGCCGGGCATAGGCGGCAACAAGTTCCATCGAATGGGTGATCATCACAATCGTATGCCCCTGTTGGTTCAATCGACGAATCATCGCCATCATCCGGTCAGTTTCATCAGCATCAAGCCCTGTCGTCGGCTCATCAACAATCAACAGAGCCGGTCTGGTAGCCAACACGGATGCCACCGCAATCCGCTGTCGCTCTCCTTTTCTTAGGGAAAACGGATCTAAGTCTCGGCTCCCCTCAAATGGCAATCCCACAGCAACCAGCGATTCTTGGACCCGATCGACAATCTCATCGCTTGAGCAACCCATATTTTTCGCACTGAAGGCAACTTCTTCCCAGACGGTATCCGCAAAAATTTGGTGATCAGGATTCTGAAAGACTAATCCGACGCGCCTCGCCAATTCATTCATCGATGTGGTGCGGGTATCCATACCGTCCACAACAATGGTGCCGTGTGTCGGTATCAAGAGGCCATTGAGCAATCGTGCAAGCGTACTTTTCCCGGATCCATTCTGACCCAGCAAAGCCAGAAAGTCTCCTGGACGGATGGAAAATGACACCTCATCCAGGACCGGCTGCTCTTCATACCGGAAAAAAACATTGTCAACCTGAATCAAGGGCAAAGCCATGGTTGATTTTCTCTCCGGCAGGTGACCCAAACGAAGCGAGTCATCCAGGACCGCCGCCGGGGGAGACAGACAAAGATTCAATACCTCAGCCTGGGTCCAGGCTTCCTCGACAGAAATAGGCAAGTGTTCCACGCCCCATTCTTCAAAACATTCTGTCAGGGCGAAGGGTCGAAGACCATAATCCCGCATCAACCGAGGCTGTCGCAACAAGGCTTCAGGTTTTCCCTCCCAGACGATTTGCTCCTGATCTAAAACCAGAACACGATCCGCTAGCAAAAGATAGCCATCATCATGCTCCGTCATAAGCACAGTAATCCCGTCTTGTCGAAGATTACGTAAAACCTCCCGCAATTGTGCTCGCCCTGCCGGATCATAATCTGAACCGGGTTCATCTAAGACCAACAGCGCCGGTTCCTGCACGAGCACAGAAGCCATCACCAGACGCTGTCTCTGGCCACCGGACATCCTCATGGGATCACGGTGGGCACAATCGCCCAATCCCATTTGACTGAGGGCATGAACGACCCGCCGTCGGACCTCGTCCGAAGAAAGCAGGGGGTCACGGTATTCCAATGGATGCAGCAGTTCCCCCTCAACGGTCGTCGCTACAAGTTGCGTATCAAAATCTTGAAACACCAGGCCGACCCGTTCGGCCTGTTTCCATACGGGATCATCCACAGTTCCACGTCCCTTCACCCGGAATGTTCCGGAGAAAAACCCAGGGATCATGTGAGGAATGAGACCATTACAGGCATAACATATTGTGGATTTGCCACTCCCACTCCTGCCTAACAGAACGACGAGTTCCCCAGAAGCCAGAGAAAAGGAAACATTCCGGAGAACGGGCACTATACCCGAGGCATATTGGAAGGAAAGTCCACGACAGTCCACAATAGCGTCGTCGAGATGGTCATTCGCCTTCTCGCTCTCCATCGATTCAGATGACCGCAGAGTTTTGGAAGGATGAATACGGGCAGAATCTAATTCTCGAATATCTTCATACCGTAATCGCCACCGTTGCACCCTGGGATAGAGAAAACCCAATAATGGAGGACCGAGGAACAAGCCCATTACCACATTATTAAAAAAGATCGCTGGAGCGAGAATAACGAAGGGTAACAATCCCAACCACTCCACTCCCCACGCAATCATTCCGGCACAAGCAGCTGAAGCAATCACACACACCACGCCATATTCCATCATCTGACGCCAAGATTTCCCCAAAGGCGGCTGCCCAGAGGAAAACCACCCCAAATGCCCCCACAATACGTACGGAAGATACCCAAAAATAAAGTTGCCTAATAATCCAAAGAAACTTGCAGGCCCCAGGGTGCCGAAACAATCTCCGATGATATTGCCAATACCTGCACCCCAGGCCGCAGCGGGACCAAACAACAGCGATGCAACAATGGGAATAGCATTCGCCGGGCGTAATTCCACAAAACCAGGAACAATCGGAATGCCGGCTTTAAAGGGAATAAGAATCGCCGCATAAATTGCGGCAATCTGAGCCGTCAGAACAATCTGCCTGGTATCCCGCCAGACAGCCAGCAAGTCAGCCCACCATCTTCGTGAATCGCGAGCATCTTGAGGAATAGACATGAATATATGAAAAGCCCCTAAGACGGGAGGTATGCAGATGACTGATGAATCATGAATATTTTGATTGTCGATCCAAATATGGCTTCCGAAGCGACATGTAAAAAGAACAAGAATGAGGCAACGCCTCAATCATGTAGACAGTAGGAGAGTAAACGGGGAATTTGAGACCGCCCAATGAGCTGTGCTCTTACACGGCGAAGCGATTAAGCGTGCAGACATGAAGCCGCTCAGTGAAGACAAGAAACGTCATTGACGTCATTTTTCTTCGTTCCCAACCATGAACACTATACGATGATCAGCCTCCGCATAGAGAGGACCTTCGGCTAAGGCATTCAGCAACAGATCCCTCAGGGGGATTTGATGATCCGTTCGGTGTGTGACATGTGTCAACATGTCATAGCCATCCCCGCCGTCAGCCACAAATGCGTCCGTCGCCACGGTATAGGTTTTGGAAATATCCAACGGCACACCTCCAACCATAATACTGCTCACACGAGACCCGGCAGGAGCCTTTCCTTGATACCTGACCTGGAGACCGGAAATCTGGAAGAACCGGCCAGAATGATTCGGCCATTGGCTCACACTATGCTCTAAAACCTCACGAAGCATCGCTCCCGTCACATGTAGGGTCACAAGAGCGGAATCAAAGGGCAGTACTGACAGCACATCGCCAAGTGTTACCGGACCCGGTTCCAGACTTCGGCGAATCTGTCCGGCATTAATCAAGGCGATATCCGTGCCCAACGTGTTTCGCATACGATCGGCCAACAAATTGCCTAGATTGGCTTCTTGGGTCCTGATAACCGGTCGATCGCCCTGAAGCCGCACCGACGCCTCCCCCAACACCTGGGTGGCATGCCTGGCAAACCGCTGTCGATATTCATTTAAAAGTTGTTGGACCTTCGGCTCTACTGGAACCGCCACCGTCACTGGAATATTATAGGAACGCGCCTGGACCACCGATCCGTCTGAAATCGTCAGATCTAATCGCCCGAGTGTTCGTCCTTGACGATGCGTCTTCACATACACCGATCGGGGTCGGGTAATGGTTTCAACAGGCTCCATCAATCCGGGAGCATATAATCCGTCAAACCCTTCGGTATGTCCACCGATGAGCACATCCACCTCCTCAACGGTCTCCAGAATTTTTAAGTCTTCTTCACTATCTTGATGCGTGAGTGCAATGATCAGATCAACATTGCCTTCCATTCGTAACCGCAGGGCCTCCGCTTGAAGAGAGACAATCGGATCCACCAACGATAATTCCTTTGCCACCTCCCGGTTAAAAGTGCCAGGAAAATTACTTTCTCCGACAAGACCTAAGACCCCGACGACCACATTCCCCAGGCGGGTGACAAACGAGCGCCGGCAAGGCAGAAGGGATCGCTCAGACTGAAGATTCGTGCATAAAATTGGGAAATCGGCCAATTCGACCAATGTGCGAAGATGGTCTATTCCATAATCAAAATCATGATTTCCAGCCACCATCGCGTCATAGCGGATCAGATTCATGGCCCGAATATCCGGTTCACCGCGAAACCAGGAAGACAAAGCCGTTCCAATAAGGATATCCCCGGAATCCACCAACAAAACCGGCCCGCCTTCTCGCCGAACTTCTTCGACAATTGTACCTCGCCTGGCCAACCCCCCAATTTTAGTCCCTCCGGCTTGATCAAGCGGAAGCGCAACCCCATGATGTTCACTCGAATGTAAAATCACCAACCTGTCAGTCGCGTGGGCTGAATTCACCCAGAGAATCAAGATAAGGAGGAAATGCCTGCAATACCCTGGGCTTTGTAGTATCTGTCGCATGAAAGGGTTCAATTCAAAACGCAACACGGTGGGAGTTCCGCGTCATACATTAAGATTGCACACAACGAAACCCGATATGCGCATAGGGGTAACTTTGTCGAAACCAATTTCGAAATGACCGGCGCAAGAGCCGGCTCGGGGTATGAGGACCACCACCTTTCACGACATAATGATCCTGGTCAAAAAATCTGGCCGAATAGCCAGGGTAAGTGGGGAGGGGTGAAAAACCGTGAAAAGGATAAAAAAGGGTCGATGTCCATTCCCAGCCATTCCCCACCATCTGAGCCACTCCAAAACCATTGCGCTCATAAGACTGGCTGGTAACCGGAACGGAATCCCAGGATTGAGAATCAACATTTACCTGCAGAAGCATTGATGCTTTATCACCCCAGGGGAAGGGCCGTTCAATACCAGCCGGAGTGCCAAAGGCTGCGCGATGAAATTGCGCCTCGGTTGGGAGTGTCATCCCGACCCAATTTGCATACGCTTGCGCCTGTCGATGAGTCACATACACCGGCCAGGATTTGGGTAAAGGGATCTCTTGGAACATTGTTCGCACATACCAGGCATCCCCTCGTCTGACCCAAAAGGCCGAAGGCTCCCCACCATCCTGGACAAATCGCAAATATTGTTGGTTCGTCACTTTATACCGGCTGATTAAAAACCCAGGAACAGCCACTTCATGTTGGGCAAATTCGTTGTCCCAGCCAAAACCCTCGTCCGGTGTCATCCCCAAGGTCGCAATCCCTTCCGGGACTTCTATCATCTCATCCTTGGCCGTTTCATCTGAGATTGAAAAAGAGGAGACGGGAGAAAAATCGGATGGGGGGTTCTTGTGCTTCGAATCCAAATGGTGCAGTAAATATGCGTTGGTCTCAGCATGCATCAGACGATGTTCAACCACCATATGAACAATCCATTCTGGAACAGATGTCAACAGCCGATCCACTTCCTCACGAGCACGCGCATTGTATCGGTACACCTCATTGACCGTTGGCCAATCGGATGGTTGGTCAACGGGAAAGCTTCCAAGAGAAGGATCAATACCGGCTTCAAATAATTGATCAAATGATTCATGAAATGAGGGCATGCCCAAGGTCCACCGACCAATCTGATTCCAGTCAAAAGCCTCAAGATGTCCCAAATAAAAAATTAAGCGGTTTCGCTCAGGAATGGGACGCTCATACATTGCCTCGGCACGCATAAACGAAAATAATTTATCAGTGCGTGACCTGGCCGACTCCAATTCTCTTTGCAATTGTGGCAATTGCGACATTGCGCCTCCTCAACCGAGATACAGCTAATAATGTCCCAGCAAACTAATTTCACAAGATACTTTGACCAACAAAACTAACTATACCAAGTCGTCTCCCCCTAGAAAAGTTCAATAAACGGGAATCAGATTCCAACAAAAAGGGGAAAAATCCTGTCATTAATAGAATAGCGGCCAAGTTTATCTCAAATTAAAGGATGATGTTTTCACCATCTAATGGCTGTTCTGTGCAAGGGAAAAGGCACACCATAGCCGTCAGGATGATCATAAACAATAACCTTCCTTTCTCCCAAAAACCTTTTTAACGCGAAACACGCAAAAAAAGAGCAGGGGGCGACATTCGTCGCCCCCTGCTCCTCGGGTTCCCCTCTGGGCTCCCTGCTTACAGCCAGTTCACCCGCTCCGCCGGGCGGATGTAAATCGGCTCTTCCACTTGCTGCCGCACCGCTTCCTTGCCCGATTTGTTGAACCCCAACACCGTGTCGTTGTACATCTCAA